>JALEHB010000281.1 GCA_022763285.1 Pseudomonadales bacterium
GCGCCTCCGGGGGCAGCAAACAGCGAAAACAGTAATAGGCAGCCGCTGCCACCACCGACTCGGGACAATTAAGGTTACCTGGCACCTGGTCACTGGAGGCCGAGAAATCCAGCAGCGCGTTCTCGGCACTCAACTGCATTTGCAGGTCCAGCAGAATGCGCTCCTGCCCCTGGCCATCGTCATCCAGAGTATCCTGGAAGTGGTAATTGCCTGCAGGAATTTTGGCCAGCATATTCGCCGTCAGGGTATCGGCATAGTCATTGAGCTGATCCAGACCGGCGCCAAACCCGGCCTTGCCCAGTGTGGACAGCAAATCCTGCAAGCGCCTGACGCCCACCTGATTGGCTCCGGCCTGGGCGGCGAAATCCCCACTGAGGGCCCCGCCCTGCAGATCCGGCAGCTCCGGCAGATCCTCCTGCAATTGCCCCGCCTGCAGCAGCAGGGTGGGCGCAATAATCACCCCCTCTTCTTCCAGCGTGGAGGAAACGGGCATGGAACCGGGAGTGTCACAGCCGATATTGGCGTGATGGGCCCGATTGGCGACGAAGGCCACCAGGCTGTTGTCATGGAATACCGGGGCAATCAGGGTGACATCGGGCAAATGGGTACCTCCCAGATAAGGGTCATTCACCATCAACATGTCACCGGCCTGCCAATCCCTGCCCTTCACCAGGCCCGTCATGGCATAGGCCATGCTGCCCAGATGCACAGGGATATGGGCGGCCTGGGCGAACAGGCGGCCGTCGGCCCCGAACAGGGCGCAGGAAAAGTCCAGCCGGTCCTTGATATTGGGGGAGAAAGCGGCGCGCCTGAGCACCAGGCCCATCTCGTCACAGATGGCGGCCACACGCGAGGAGAACAGCTTTAATTGGACTGAATTCATGGTTTTTCCCGGACCCTGCCCCGGCCCGCCGGGGGCTGAAAATTGCGACAGGGCCAATTACTGGCTAAAATACGCGTTTGAACTGGGTAGCTCGCGCTACCCTTTTTGTTTTCAAGAACCCTTTATTTTCAGGAACCCGCAATCCTGGCCGCATCAGGCCAGCATTGCCGTCAATGGACAAACCCGTGAAGCATTTTCTGACCTTACTGGATATTCCCCAGGCTGATCTGCATGGCATCATCAAGCGCGCCAGTGAATTGAAGCAAAATCCCGAGCTCGTCACCAGCATGCCGCGCAAAACCCTGGGGCTGATCTTCGAAAAGTCATCTACCCGCACCCGGGTTGCTTTCGAAGTGGCCATGAACCAGATGGATGGGCGTTCCCTGTTCCTGACTACCGGTGATTCCCAGCTTGGCCGGGGCGAGCCTATTGAAGACATGGCCCGGGTATTGTCACGCATGGTGGATGTGCTGGCGATCCGCACCTTTGAACACAGCAAGCTGGAGCGCTTTGCTGAATTTTCCAGTGTACCCATCATCAATGCCCTCAGCGATGACTTTCATCCCTGCCAGCTACTGGCGGACCTGCAGGCCTATTTTGAGCACCGTGGCGATATCAGCGGCAAACGCGTGGCCTGGATCGGCGACGGCAATAATATGTGCCATTCCTACATCAATGCTGCGCGCCTGTTTGATTTCGAACTGGCCATCGCCTGCCCGCCCGGATTCGAGCCCAATGAGGCCCTGGTAGCAGCCAACGCCGACCGCGTGCAGGTGGTCTCGGACCCCGGCGAGGCAGCCCTCGGGGCCGATCTGGTAGTAACCGATGTCTGGGCCTCCATGGGCCAGGAAGCGGAACAGGCTGACCGCATGCACAGCTTTTCCGAATATCAGGTCAATCAGGCCCTGATGGACAAGGCCGCCACTGATGCCCTGTTCATGCACTGCCTGCCAGCCCATCGCGGTGAAGAAGTGAGCGCCGAGGTGATCGATGGCCCCGCCAGTGTGGTCTGGGATGAGGCGGAAAACCGCATGCATTCGCAAAAGGCACTGCTGGAATACCTGCTGACGCAGTAAATTGTGCGCTTTGGCGGCAGCCCCTGGCCAAAACCCCCAACACAAGATATAGTATCGCCTGTTTCGCCGGTCCTGACTGATTTCAGGCCTGAAACAGGCTGGTAATATTGTGCAAATTTTGTTCAGAATTTGCCTCTTTCAGCGCCTTCGGGCGGCACTGATCAGTTTGGCTGCAAAGCCACAAACAATACACATTTTGCCCACAGGCAACCCACAAAAAAATCACTTGCAATAGCCCATACAGCGCATTATCTTGTGCTCGTGACATGCAGTTTGTCTATATATTGTATTAGCTGAACCTGAATCAGCTGCTACTTTATCCACTGGGACTACGGGAAACCAGAGGAAAATCGGGCAGTTATTGCGATTGCTTCGAGTAAATAACAAGAAGAGCAGGTAGGGAAAAGCGGTCTTCAAGGGCCATTTTTCAAGGGGATTCAAGGGGCTGACACGGGACGCAAACCCGGGTCAAAAAAAACGCTAAAGTCTGGCGTGAAAAACACAATATATAGTGTATGGCTCGAACGCTGTCTGGCGTGTCGGAGGGGGCACTCTTAATCGGGATTTCCACCCGCGCACTCCAATCGGGGCGTTTCGCTTGAATCAGCGACCACCCTCATCAGCACTGTTGCCGGCCTGGCAAGATGGATCAGCGATCCGCTTATCTGACAGGCCAGTAATTACGGGCTTCGCAAGCTGTACTCACGCAGTAACAGGATTCAATCGCCAGGACAGGCAAGCAAGGCCCGAAGTAAGGCCCTTGGAAAGGCCTTAATTAAGAAAGACCCAAAAGTAACAAAGGCCCAAAGAAAGACCCGAAAAAAGCCAGCCCTTCCCGGCGGCAATGACCCGAACACAGCCACTGACCAGACCGGATTCGGAATGGCCGGCAGGCCACGGACAGGCGAATAGATCGAACAGCTGGAGTAGATCCCCGGGATCAACACAGCAAGGCGATCAAAAGCCACCAGGGTCAAGTCAGCAGCAAGGAAGCCGGAAGCAGGACTGGCAACGAGCCGTAACGGGAAAACGGCCGCAGCAGTAGCAAGCACTGCAAGCAACACAAGAGTACAGGCGAACATCGCCGGGGGATTGAAGAAACGGGCATCTAGCCGCCAGTTCAAAATCTGCCTAATAACAAAACAGCTTCACCAGTATTACTGGGAATACAACCAGATTTGGAGTCAATAATGCAGACTGATGTACAAGCAACCGGAGGCTCAGTGCAAGGCACCGCCACCCAACGCCCTGATAGCAGTGCGTCCGTGGCAGCAACCGCGCCCGGTCAATTGCGCGTTATCAAGCGTAACGGGGCCGTAGTCTCCTATGATGAATCAAAAATTACCGTGGCAATCACCAAGGCCTATCTGGCTGTTGAAGGTGGCAATGCTGCGGCGTCTTCGAGAATCCACGAATCCGTGGCGCAACTGTCCGCCGACATCAGCGAAATTTTCAAAAGACGCATGCCTTCCGGCGGCACTATTCATATCGAAGACATTCAGGACCAGGTCGAACTGGCCCTGATGCGCAGCGGCGAGCACAAGATTGCCCGCAGCTATGTCATCTATCGTAATGAGCACGCGCGCCTGCGGGAGCAAAAGAAAGCCGCAGAAAAACCCGCCCATCCCGAGGTCATGGTGATCCTGGATGATGGCAGCGAAGGGCCACTGGATACCGAGCGTCTGCGCACGGTGATCAATGAAGCCTGTGAAGGTCTTACCGATGTGTCCGCCGACACTATCTATAACGAGACCCTGAAAAATCTCTACCCGGGCGTCAAGATGGACGACGTGCGCACCTCCCTGGTGATGACCGCACGTACCATGGTGGAGAAAGACCCCAACTACTCCTATGTCACCGCGCGTCTGTTGATGGATACCCTGCGCTCCGAAGCCCTGGGTTTTCTCGGCATCACCGAGGCGGCGACCCAGTCGGAAATGCATTATCGCTATGCCGCCACCCTGCGCCCCTATATTGAAAAAGGCGTAGAGCTGGGCCTGCTCTCCCCGCACCTGCTTGAATACGATCTCAATGTGCTGGGCGAGGCACTCAAGGCCGAGCGTGACCAGCAGTTCACCTATCTGGGCCTGCAAACCCTGTATGACCGCTATTTCATTCACAGTGAAGGGGTTCGCTTTGAACTGCCCCAGGTGTTTTTCATGCGGGTCGCCATGGGTCTGGCCAGCAATGAAGAAAACCGCGAAGAACGGGCTATCGAGTTCTATAACCTGATTTCCAGTTTCGACTACATGGTGTCCACACCACAGCTGTTCAATTCCGGTACCCTGCGTCCGCAATTGTCCTCCTGCTTTCTGACTACCGTACCCGATGACCTGTTCGGCATTTATTCGGCCATTCGCGATAACGCCATGCTGTCCAAGTGGGCTGGTGGTCTGGGGAATGACTGGACGCCGGTACGCGCCCTGGGTGCCCATATCACCGGCACCAATGGCAAAAGCCAGGGTATTGTGCCTTTTCTGAAGGTGGTCAACGATACTGCCGTGGCTGTTAACCAGGGCGGCAAGCGTAAAGGCGCCGTGTGTTCCTATCTGGAAACCTGGCACCTGGACATCGAGGAATTCCTCGAGCTGCGCAAGAACACCGGTGATGATCGCCGTCGCGCCCACGACATGAATACCGCCAACTGGATTCCCGACCTGTTCATGAAGCGGGTATTCAATGACGAGGACTGGACCCTGTTCTCGCCCAACACCGTGCCCGATCTCCATGACCTGCACGGCGCGGCCTTCGAAGCAGCCTATGTGCGTTATGAAGAAGCGGCTCGGGAAGGCAAGATCAAACCCACCAAGACCATCAAGGCCCAAACCCTGTGGCGCAAGATGATCTCCATGCTGTTTGAAACCGGCCATCCCTGGATTACTTTCAAGGACAGCTGCAATGTGCGCTCGCCGCAGCAGCATGTCGGTACTGTGCACTCATCCAATCTGTGTACCGAGATCACCCTCAACACCAGCGAAGACGAAATCGCCGTGTGTAATCTGGGCTCGGTCAATATGGTTAACCATGTGGATGAGAACGGTCTGGATCGTGAAAAACTGCAGAAGACCATCACCACTGCGGTACGCATGCTGGATAACGTCATCGACATCAACTACTACTCGGTGGATGCCGCCCGTAATTCCAATATGAAGCACCGTCCGGTGGGCATGGGCATCATGGGCTTCCAGGATTCCCTGTACAAGCAGCGCATCTCCTATGCCTCGGACAAGGCGGTGGAATTTGCCGACATCTCCATGGAGATGGTGAGCTATTACGCCATTCAGGCTTCCAGCCAACTGGCGGAAGAACGTGGCAAGTATGAATCCTATTCCGGCTCGCTCTGGGACCAGGGTATTCTGCCCATCGACTCCCTGAAGAAACTGCAGGAAGTCCGTGGCCCGGAATACCTGGATGTCAATCTGGATACCCGCCTGGACTGGGACAGCCTGCGCCAGCGCATCCAGCAGCATGGCATGCGCAACTCCAATGTACTGGCCATCGCCCCGACGGCGACCATCGCCAACATCAGCGGTGTTTCCCAGTCCATCGAGCCCACGTATCAGAACCTGTATGTGAAATCGAACCTGTCCGGTGAGTTCACCGTGGTCAATCCCTATCTGGTCAATGATCTGAAGCGACTGGAATTGTGGGATGACGTCATGGTCAATGACCTGAAGTACTACGAAGGCAGCGTACAGAAAATTGATCGCGTCCCCGATGAGATCAAGCAGGTGTATGCCACCGCCTTCGAAGTGGAGCCGCAGTGGCTGGTGGAAGCCGCCTCCCGGCGTCAGAAGTGGATCGATCAGGCCCAGTCCCTGAATCTGTATGTGGCCGGTGCCAGCGGCAAGAAGCTGGATGTCATGTACAAGATGGCCTGGCTGCGCGGCCTGAAGACCACCTATTACTTGCGTGCCCTGGCCGCCACCACCACGGAAAAATCCACGGTGTCGGACAACACCCTGAACAAGGTGTCTTCAGGGTCGGAGCCACCCGAGGTGCCCAAGGCATGCTCGCTGGATGATCCTGATTGCGAAGCCTGTCAGTAAGCGAGGCCGAAAAACAGAATTCGGAAACACACGATAAGAATTTGAGGTAAGTATTATGTTGTCATGGGACGAATTTCATCAGGAGGAAAAAGCCGCTCCTGTCGCCCAAAACCGGCCGCAAACACCGGCCGAGCCCAAGCAGCCCGAGCCCGCCCAGGCGGCGCCTGCTCCTGCGAAAGCGCCCGCGCCGGAAGCAGCCCCTGCGCCCAAGGCGGCATCCAATCTGGATGCCGCCGACGAGCAGGCCAATGCCGATGCCCTGCAACAGGCCATCCATGATCTGCAGGATCTGGATGTGAGCGCTGGCGTGGAAGAGTTGGAAGGTAATGCCGCGCGGGTCGCGGTGGATGACAAGCGCATGATCAATTGTCGTGCCGACCTGAACCAGCTGGTGCCCTTCAAATACGACTGGGCCTGGCAGAAATACCTGGATGGCTGTGCCAATCACTGGATGCCCCAGGAAATCAACATGAATGCGGACATCGCCCTGTGGAAAAACCCCAATGGCCTGACCGATGACGAACGTCTCATCGTCAAGCGCAATCTGGGTTTCTTCTCCACCGCCGATTCACTGGTGGCCAATAATCTGGTGCTGGCTATCTATCGCCTGATCACCAACCCGGAATGTCGCCAGTATATTCTGCGTCAGGCCTTCGAAGAGGCTATCCATACCCATGCCTATCAGTATTGCATCGAGTCACTGGGCATGGATGAAGGCGAGATCTTCAACATGTATCACGAGATTCCCTCGGTGGCGAAGAAAGCCTCCTGGGGTCTGAAATACACGCAATCTTTGAGCGATCCCAATTTCCGTACCGGTACACCGGAAACGGACAAGGACCTGCTGAAGAACCTGATTGCGTTCTACTGCTGTCTGGAAGGCATCTTCTTCTACTGTGGCTTTACCCAGATTCTTTCCATGGGTCGCCGCAACAAGATGACTGGCACCTCAGAGCAATTCCAGTACATCCTGCGGGATGAGTCCATGCACCTGAATTTCGGCATCGACATGATCAACCAGATCAAACTGGAAAATCCGCATCTGTGGGATGAGGACATGAAGGAAAAGGCCACCCAGATGATTCTGCAGGCCACCCAACTGGAAATCGAGTATGCCCGTGACACCATGCCAAGAGGTGTGCTGGGGATGAACGCAGCGATGATGGAAGAGTATTTGCAATTCATCGCCAATCGTCGCCTGGTACAGATCGGCCTGAAGGAACAGTTCACCGGTGTTTCCAACCCCTTCCCCTGGATGTCGGAAATCATGGATCTGCGCAAGGAGAAGAACTTCTTCGAAACGCGTGTGATCGAGTACCAGACTGGAGGCGCGCTATCTTGGGACTAGCATTATTGGGTCGCAGTCAGAGCCCACGCCCCCGGTTTCCCAGTCAGCAGCGAGGACTTGTCAGATGAGCGAAGACAAACACACCGAGAACGATCCAGAGCGCACCCTCGTCACTCTGGAACAACTGAGCCAGACCATCGAGGTCATGACCAGCGTGGTGAATCGTCTGCGCCAGCATCTGAGTGAACAGCTGCAGGCACAGATGAGCAATCAGGAGTCTGCTGCCCTGGAACAACAGGCGGAACAGGAACTGGCCAGCAATCAGGTGACGGAGAGCGAAGCCAAGGCGCCCGCCCATGACGATGTGGTGCGGGCACAGAAGCAAGAGCAGCAACAGCAACAACGGGAGAGTTTTGTCGTTGAAATCAGGCAGCAAGATCCGGAGCCGGTTCGCAAGAACAACAAAACCCTGCACTAGGCAGTATTCAGGCC
>JALEHB010000282.1 GCA_022763285.1 Pseudomonadales bacterium
CGAGGCTGTTTTCCAGCAGTTCCTTGACCACCGAGGCAGGACGCTCAACCACTTCACCGGCGGCAATCTGGTTGGCAAGACGTTGGCTGAGTAAATTAATTCGCGGCATGGTGGCTGGGTCAGTTTTCCAGCGCAGGATTGTAGCATCTATGCCGCCCCAGCGAAGGGTCGGGAAAAAAAGGGCGGCAAAAAATGATCGGGTAAATCAGATGGTGGGAATCTTGAGGGTCTGCCCCACCATGATGCGATCACCGGACAGATTATTGGCCTGACGCAGGCTCGACAGACTGACGCTGTAGAGTTCGGCAATTTCCGACAGGGTTTCACCCCGCTGGATGGTGTGTTCAGAAACCCGAAAGGGTTCAGCACCTGGCAGGGTCAGGCGCTGACCAATCCGGATGGTATTGCTGCGCAGATTGTTCAGCCGCTTGAGTTCCGCCAGGCTGAGTCCAAAGCGCTCTGCGATTTCAGACAGGCTGTCACCCCGCTTGACCACATAGGCGCCCGGTGTGATGCCGTTTTCCTTTTGCCAGGCCACCAGAGTACCCACCGGTGGCGCATCGTAGAAATAGGTCTGGATACCCTGGGAGATGGCCGCAGCCATGTTGCGCTGAAAGCTGGGGGTGTTCAGACGCTCTGCCTCTGCCGGATTGGTCAGATAACCGGTTTCGATCAGGATCGAGGGAATGTCCGGCGAATTCAGAACCTGCAGGGAGGCATGTTGAACCCGGTCCTTCCGTACCCGGGTGACGCCATCCAGTGATTCCAGAATCCGGGTGCCCACAATCAGGCTCTGTTCCATGCTCCAGGCCGATTGCAGGGATACCAGGGTCATGGCCACATCATCATCAAAGCTGCCCAGGGCGATGTCACCGTCGACGCCACCCAGCAGGTCGGAACTGTTTTCCTTTTCGGCGACGCGCAGGGAGTTTTCCCGGTCGGCCCGGTCACCGGAGAGCGCATAAATGGTCGCTCCGGAAGCACGGCTGTTGCGAAACCAGTCGGCATGCACCGCCACAAACAGGTCGGCCCGGTGCCGGCGGGCAATCTCGGGGCGATCATTCAACTGCACATAGTAATCACCCTCACGAATCAGCACCGGCTTATAACCGGGGGTGGCATTGAGACGATTGTAGATCTCCCGGGAAATGGCCAGTGCCACATTTTTTTCCTTGATGCGACCGTCATAGCCGATGGCTCCGGGGTCCTCGCCACCGTGGCCGGGGGAAATGGCCACCACGATATCGCGTCTCTCCGGGGGTTGGGTGTCAGTTTCGGCCACCTGTACCGGCGCCGGAACCGGCTCGTCTTCGCTCACCAGATCATAAAGGTCCACCACCAGGCGATTGCTGAACTCGCGGTTGGGCGCCAGGGTGAATGAAGACGGGTCTACTTCCTCGGCCAGATCCAGCACGATACGAAGCTGATTGTTGTCGCGGGGTGCACTGCGAATCCGGATGATGGGGCTGCCGGTAAAATCCAGACCATTGAAGTCATCGCTGCTGCTGGCATTGTCGATATCCAGCACCACGCGATAGGGATTGCTGAGGGTAAACATCTGGTAGCTGATGCTGCTATCCAGATCGAAGACCACGCGAGTGTGGTCCGGTGCGCGCCACATGCGTACTTCTTCAATATTGGCCGCCCAAAGGCCACTGGGCAGTACCACGCAGAGCAGCACTGCCACTAAAAGTGATGAAATTCTGATTCGCCTGGGCAACATGATTGGAACAACTGACATAATTCGCGTTGTCTATAGGTTTCGGCCTTATGAGCACAATCTTTTGGCGATTATTCCCCCTTTTTCCGAAAGGCTTTGACAAGTAATTCGACGCCCTGTTCCCTCGGCGTCCAGTTCAATCAGCAAATCCGCGGCTGGTATGGCCTTGCCACCCCGCTCCGGCCATTCCACGATACACAGATTATTATTGGCAAAATAGTCTTCAGTGCCAAGGTATTCAACCTCACCCGGGTCCGCCAGACGGTACAGGTCAAAATGGTAGATTCGGCACTGCGTGAATTCATAGGGCTCTACCAGGGTATAGGTAGGGCTTTTCACGGCCCCCTCGTAACCGAAACCGCGCAGAATCCCCCGGGTCAAGGTAGTCTTGCCGGCCCCCAGATCACCCTGCAGATAGATCATGGCACCGCTGATTGGCGTGCCGGGTTGCTGCGAGTCAGGGTTGGCATCGGGGTCCAGAAAACAGGCGCGAGCCAGGCGTTTGCCAAATTCCAGAGTCGCGGCTTCATCCGCGAGAAATTCCTGCAGGCTTGAGTCAGTCATGGGCAGAGAAATCCCGGTGTCCGGGGTTCACCAGTTGTTGTACAGGCTCCAGTAAATCGGTGGCGAGCAAGCCACGCTGGCCTTTTCGGGCGGCAAGCATATCGGCAGCCTCACCATGAATGCAAACTGCCGTGCGCAGGGCATCAGACAGTGTCAGGCCCTGGGCTATAAGCCCTGCTATCAGTCCGGAGAGAACATCTCCCATGCCACCACTTCCCATGCCGGCATTGCCTTCACTGCACAACCAGCTTTTGTCGGGTTCGGCGGAATCCATAATGAGTGACCCGCTACCCTTGAGCAAACACACGCCGCCATAGAGGCTGCTTAGCTGCGCGATGGCAGCAAAACGATCGGACTGTACCTCAGCCACGCTGCTGTCCAGCAGCGCGGCTGCCTCGCCCGGGTGGGGTGTGAGTACCCAGTTCTGGCGCTGCAAGGATTTATCCTGGCCCTTGCGTTCAGCCAACAGCTGCAGGGCATCGGCATCCACCACCAGAGGAGTACCCTGCCGCTGTGCCGCCAGGGCCTGCTGAAACAGATGTCGGGACCAGTCACTGCGCCCCAGGCCCGGGCCGATAACTATCACGCTGGCGCGCTCAATCAGCCCGCCCGGATCAGTCTGCGCGTCCTCAAGACCGTGAAACATCAGCACCGGACAACGGCTCAGGGCGGCTTCGCGGTGGGCGGCACGGGAGGCAATACTCACCAATCCGGCACCGCTGCGGGCGGCAGCCTCGGCGGCCATGATCACGGCCCCACCAAAACCCAAGTCGCCCCCCAGCACCAGCACATGGCCATTGCTGCCCTTGTGGCTGGCAACCCGGCGCGGTTGCAGCACAGTGCTGATGCGATTGATATCAATGCGCTCACAGTCACTGAGTGGTGCTTCGGGATGACTGTAAAGATGGGGCGGTACATCGAGATCATTGAACACAATCTCACCACAATAATCGCCGGCGTCGGCAGTGAGCAGCCCTCTTTTCATGGCGATGAACGTGACTGTCAGATCGGCTCGCACTGCACTGTCCAGGGGCATGCCGGTATCGGCAGCCAGGCCGGAGGGGATATCCATGGCCAGCACCGGAGCCGCCGTGGCATTGATCAGGGCAATGGCCTCGGCGTAGTCGCCTTGCGGGGCACGACTGAGGCCGGTACCAAACAGAGCATCCACCAGCAGGCAGTGACTGCCGGTGGTTTCCGGCAGGGAGGAAAAGTCCGCCAGACTGTACAGAGGCACCTGGCACTGGGCGGCGAATTCCGCAGCCCGGGCTGCATCCCCCTGTAATTTTTCAGTGGCAGCCAATTGCACGATGCTGACATCCAGCCCCCGGTCGCGGGCCATGCCCGCCAGCACATAGCCATCGCCGCCGTTATTGCCGGCGCCGGCGAAGACAATGATTTTGCGGGTCTGGGGCCAGTACTCCAGCGCCGTCTCAAGGGCGGCAGCGGCGGCATTCTGCATCAGGCTGAAGCCGGGGATATTGAGTTGGCCGATAGCAATTTCATCGAGCCGACGCACCTGTTCAGCCCGGTACAACTGACGTGGAAGTCGCGCTCTGAAATCACTCATCAGTTAAACTTTTTGATCAGACGCCGAATCAGGCGCAGGGCGGTTTCCAGTTCCTCGATGGGAATATCTTCGGTGTTTTCGATAGCCCAGGGATCCTGCACCTCGCGCAGCATATTATAGACGTCCTTGCCCTGGTCGGTGAGGGTCACCAGCACTGAACGTTTGTGCTTGGGATTGGGCGTGTATTGCAGCAGCCCGTCTTCCACCATGACATCGGTGATGCGCTGCACAGCCTGCCGGGATTGACCAAGCACCCGGGCGATGCCCGGTACTGTCAGGCCAGCACTGGACAGAGCAATGGCACCAATAACTTTCCAGCGCGCATGGGTAAGCCCCAGCTTTTCGGTCATGGCATCGCCTTCGGCTATCAACAGGCCGTTGAGGCGAAAAATGGACAGGACCAGATCCAGAAACAATACACGCTTGGGTGAGTGCATTTCAGTACCCTCAGGGGCGACAAACTGCGATTACTGTCGCCAAATTAACGCTTTCAGTCGATTCTTCTGTCAGCATGTTGTCATTGCTACCGGGCACAGTCAATGATTTTCGCGCGCCAGCTGCTCCGACTACCTGGCAACTGCACAGTGGCAACGGCCCGAAGCTGCAATGCAATAAACAAAACCAGGCTGCCCGAGCGCATCGGTTGGCAGCATCCAGAGATACGCCCGTGTCCCCACTCTGGACCACATACTGTCATCAGCAGGCATGGCCCCACCGCCTTTCTGACCAGCCGTTCCGGCAGCCTCCCGGCCCGGTCAGGCCCCTTGCCCCGGCGGGGCTTTACAGTAAGATAGTTGGCAATCATCCACAGAGGTTGCGGCTTTGCCCGGATCCATTGCACAGAAATTCCTGTCGCCGCTGTGCTTGCTGGGGAGCCTGACCGTCTCCACCCTGCTGGCGCTGCCGGCACAGGCAGACAATCTCAGTGAAGCGCAGCGACTCCTGCGCATTGCTGAAACCGGTGCAGCCTTTGAGAATCAGGCACGCTGGCAGGCCCGGCAGCTGATTCATAACTATTCGGTCATTATTAACCGCAACAGCAACTACCGCTTGCCGGCACAGTTACAACGGCGCATCGCTGACTGTTATGAACGGGTTTATCGCTGGGAGAATTTCGCCCAGGGCATTGCCCGGATTCTGGCGCAGAATTTCAGCCCCGAAGAAATGCAATTGCTGATCGATTTTCACCGCAATCTGGGCATGCCGCCGGGCAAGATCGAGCTGTTCAAATCCGCCATGGCCAAGTCCGGCAGAATCAGTGAACAGTCGGCCGACTTTATTTTCGCCCAGACCCGGGGCTGCGTGGCCCAGGACGCAGACCTGATTCTTGAACATCTGCAGCAACAGGACATCGAATTTCACCCGCTCTAGCAAGCAAGACGCAGCAAAGGCCAGGATGCAATCACATGAATAACAAGCTCTCCATCGACCCGGCTATTCTTTCCGGCATTGACGCCCAGCTTGCCGAAGACAAAAAAGAGTGGCTGGAAGCCATCGAGGATATCTACAGCAATTTCGGAGCCGAGGGCGTGCAGGCCATCCTGGCCAGTCTGGCCAGCTGGTCGCAGCAGCGGCAGATCGCCGGAGGCGGCACTGCCACCATCAATACCCCTTATCTGAACACGATTGCGCTGTCCGGGCAGCCAGACTATCCGGGTGATCTGAAGGTCGAACAGAGACTGGAAAACATCCTGCGCTGGAACGCCATGGCAATAGTGCTGCAAGCCCAGGACGCCGGCAGTGGCGTCGGCGGGCATATTGCCACCTACGCCTCGGCGGCCACCATGATGGAAGTTGGTTTCAACCACTTTTTTCGCCAGAAGACTGCCAGCTACGGTGGCGATCTGGTGATTCTGCAACCCCATGCAGCACCCGGCGTGTATGCCCGCTCCTGGCTGGAGGGGCGATTGACGGAGCAACATCTGAAAAACTATCGCCGCGAACTGGGTACAGGCGGCGGCCTGCCATCCTACCCCCATCCCCGCTCCATGCCTGATTACTGGCAAGTGGCCAATGCCTCCATGGGCCTGAGTACTCCCACGGCAATCTATCAGGCCCGCTTCGCCAAATACCTCGAGAATCGCGGACTTAAACCCGCCCGGGGTGGCAAGGTATGGTGCTTCATTGGTGATGGCGAGACCGATGAGCCGGAAGTGATTGGCACCATCAATGTCGCAGCCCGGGAAAAACTCGACAATCTTGTGCTGGTGGTGAACTGCAATCTGCAACGCCTGGACGGGCCTGTGCGGGGCAATGGCAAGATCATTCAGGAACTGGAAGCTTCATTTACCGGCTCCGGCTGGCATGTCATCAAGGTGATCTGGGGCAGTGGCTGGGACACGCTGTTGCAGGCCGATGTGAACGGCACCCTGAGACGGCGCATGGAGGAATGTGTCGACGGAGACTACCAGCGATACTCGGTACTCTCCGGCGACCGTCAGCGCGAACACTGGGTGCACGGCAATGAAGAGTTGAGTGAGATGATGAACGCCCTCAGTGATGACGAGTTACGGCAGATCAAACGGGGCGGCCAGGATGCGGTGAAAATCTTTGCTGCCTATGACCGCGCCATCAACAATCAGGACAAACCCACGGTGATCCTCATCAAAACCGTCAAGGGTGACGGACTGGTGGGCACCCAGGGCAGCAATACTGCCCACCAGAAGAAGAATTTTGATGAACAGCAGCGGCGAGAGATTGCCCGCAATCTTGGCATCCCGCTGGATGATGATGCCATCGCCCGCGCCGATTTTTACAGGCCGACCGAGGACAGCCCGGAGATTCGCTATTTGCAACAGCGACGACAAGCACTGGGTGGTGCCCTGCCGCGGCGGGACAGTCAATGTCCGTCCCTGAATGCACCCTCACTCGAGCTATTCGACAGCCTGCTCAAGGGTTCCGGTGAACGCCAGCAGTCCACCACCATGTCGCTGGTCCGCATTCTTTCCATCCTGATGCGGGACAAGGCACTGGGTAAATACATTGTGCCCATTGTGCCGGATGAGGCCCGCACCTTTGGTCTTGAGGCCCTGTTCAAGATTGCCGGTATTTTTTCGCTGCAGGGACAACACTACACCCCTGTCGATGCCGACACCCTGGTGGCCTACCGGGAAGCGGAAGATGGCCAGATCCTGCAGGAAGGAATCTGTGAGACCGGCGCCCTTGCTTCGTTTCTGGCAGCCGGTACCGCCTATTCGATTCATGGCCTGCCCATGATTCCGTTTTACTTTTTTTACTCTATCTTCGGCTTCCAGCGTGTGGGCGATATGATCTGGACCTGTGGCGACATGCTCTGTCGCGGTTTCCTGATCGGCGGAACTGCCGGACGCACCACCTTGAATGGCGAAGGCATCCAGCACCAGGATGGCCACTCCCATGTGCTGGCCAGCACCTACCCCAATCTGAAAAGTTATGACCCGGCCTTCGGCTATGAACTGGCCATTATCGTGCGGGAAGGTATTCGCCGCATGTATCAGGAGCAGGAAAACATTTTCTACTACCTGACCGCCTATAATGAAAACTACTGCATGCCAGCAATGCCAAGCACACTGGCAAGCGCGGAGCTTGAAGTCGGGGTACTGGGCGGGGCTTATTTATACCAATCCAGCAGTTCAGCCAGTGAGGCTGCTGTTCACCTGCTGGGCAGTGGCTCGATCATGCAGGAAGTGCTGGCCGCAGCCGGGCAGTTACAAAGCTGGGATATAGAAGTCGCGGTCTGGAGTGTGACCAGCTATAACGAGCTGTACCGCGAGGCCGAGGCCTGTGAACGCTACAACCGTCTGCATCCGGCGGAAGAAGCCAGAGTGCCCTGGCTACAGTCCCTGTTTGCCGGCTGCGATGGCGTGTTTGTCGCCGCCAGTGACTACATGAAGGCGCTGCCCAACAGTATTGCCCGCTGGATGCCGGAACACTATCTGGTGCTGGGCACCGATGGCTATGGACTCAGTGAAACGCGCCAGGCTCTGCGCAGGCATTTCGAAATCAGCCGCGATTATATTTGCCATGCTGCGCTGCTGGGACTGTTGCGTCAGGGCAGATTGAAAAAGGCCGAATTTGAACAACTGGTGGCTAATCTGGACGTGGATCCGGACAAGCAGGACCCGGCCTTGCGTTGATCCGGGCCGGGGTCAGTGGGTGAGCGAATACATCAGGTAATTGATGCCCAGTTGATAGGCGGCATTGGCGTAACGGGTCGGATAGGCCGGATGATAGGTGTGTTCCCAGCCATCACCCATGTCTGAATTCCAGTTCACCAGCACCATGACCCGGCCATCATCATCGAGGATGGCATGATTGGAGGCATAGTCGATACCCTGCTCACCGTACTCATCACTGCGATACAGCGCCGGAATCATCTGCGGACCATCGATGTCATAATAGACATGGAAAATTTCATGATCAGGTTGTAGCTCGACGATTTCCCGGTCCGGAAAGACCTGGGTGAAAGCCGCATAGAAATTGTCCCATTCCCGCTGTCCCCAGAAATCATCAATCAGCAAAAAGCCGCCGCGCAACAGATACTCCCGCAGATTCCGGGTCTCGCCCGGGTTCATGGCAATACCACCCCCCTGGCCCACTTCCAGCATATACAAAAAGGGATAGTCGAAAATCTCTTCATCATCCAGGCGCAGAACAATCGGGTCACTCATCACGCGGATATTGGTCAGACGGGAAACGCCGCGCAGAAAATTCATATCAGCATCGGGGAAGTCAATGGACCAGGGGCCATAGCCCATGCCACCACCGTAATAGCTGTCGAACTGCACGCGCACGAAATTGAATTCGCCCGCCACATCATAATCGAGGCTATCGAAAGAACTGCGGGAATTCCCGGACTGGGGAAACACCTGTGCCTGAAGCGGCAAGGCCAGCCCCATCAAGAGGAGCAACAGGCTTATTCGGCGTAACTGCAATTTCATCATCAACACAGTGTCCATGGATTTCGTTTCGTATTCAAGAGTAGCTCTGCCGACTGTCTGCTGTCGAAGCTATTGCTGTAGCGAGGCGCAATAGTCGGTGCTGGTCAAAGCCGGCGTGAACCAGAGGTAGTCGAAGACCGGTTGCCGGGAAAAACCTTCCTGATAAACCCGCGGGTCTACCTCCTCCGGCTGCACTTCCGTAAAGGACAAAGTCAGAATCTGCTGGCGTTCGATACTGTCGTTGCCCGCCAGCAGATAGTTGGGCACACCCAGATCCTGTCGCGCATGATAATTGCCCGCCACCAGTACCGACAATTTGCCGGCGGCAGGTAATCCCAGTGCTTCCGCCATGGTCAGGTCCCTGGCCTGCTGCACGCGCACCATAGCAGGGAACTGGGACTCCGGCAGTAGTCCGCAGTGACTTTCATCAATATCTGCAGTCAGCTGCTGCTGGGCCTGCTCGGCCAGTATGCCGCTGACCTCAACGGCATTCTCATCGCCATAGATCTGGCCAACGCTGTCCTGGCTGATATTGGCGGCCACCAGAGGCGTTGCCGATGCATAGACGGCCTGCAGGAGCGGACCGTAAAAATCCCAGTTCCACCCTTCATCGTCCCAGCGCAGCCAGGCTTTCAGGGCAGCGTCATCCAACCCCGCCTGGGCCGGCAATTCCAGCAGTTGTTCTGTCACCGACTCATCCATCATCTCGAAGGCCACCCGGTCTACCTTGCCGGCTGCCAGCAAGTAGTCCAGCACGTTTCCCTGCAAGACATGATGATCTGCATTATCATGCTTCTCACCCAAAATAATGTACCTGGCGCTTACCAGGCGGTCCGTCAGTTCACCCGGACTGATAAAGGCGCCATCGGCGGTGCTCCAGATTCTTCCCACCAGGGGATGATCGAGGTACAGGTCTGACTGCCAGTCAATGAGCGGTCGAATCTGTGCCTGGCTGGTAACACTGACCGTCAACAGTATGAGCAGCGTTAACAGTCTAGTTGGTACCACCCATTTGTAGCCATTGGCCATAGATTTGTTCACTCCAAAAACTTTGAAACCAGGCGATGACCGCCCGCTTTTCGTCCTCATCCAGCGTCTCTGCAAAACCGGGCATTTTGCCGCCCAGGGCCACGCCGCCATCATTGATCACTTGCAATAGTACTGACAGGGGATGATGCCAGGCATGAGCCGTACCATTCAGGGGCGGCGGTGGCAGTGAGCCGTCATCCAGTCGCTGCCGCCAGTTAGCAACCAGACCCTGGGCCTGCTGGCCATGGCAAACGGCGCAGTTTTCAAGAAACAATTGCTCACCGGCCTGCACCTGCTCTTCACTATACCAGCGTCCGGTTTGGGGATTGAGCGAATCGGGCAGGGATGTGTCAGTTTGCTCCTGACAGGCGACCAGCAGCAATAATAGAGCGGCCAGCAGCACGGGTCGAAGCGCCATGCCAGGCTCAATCGGAATCTGAATCTTTCTTGGGAAAGTCAAAGTTCACCAGAGTGGCTGAGTGCAAGTCGATATCTGACCAGTTTTCGATGGGCAGTGACAACTCCACCAGGCCGCAGGTCGGAATATTGTCGATACTGGCATCCGCCATGGCATTGGCAAATTCGGTAATGGCCGGATTATGGCCAACCAGCAACAGCTTTTCACAGTCTTCATCGGCAGACGCTGCGGCCTTGAGAAACATGCCGGTGCCGGCAAAATACAGTTCGGGGTTGCTGATCACATCGTCTTCGGGGAATCCCAGCAATTCGGCAAATTTGTGGGCCGTGGTCTTGGCCCGATTGGCCGGGCTGCAGATGATCGAGTCGACCGATGGATGCTTCTGCTGCAATCGCGACACCATCAGCGGAATATCCTGTTTGCCACGTTCATTCAGCGGGCGTTCGAAATCCTTCAGATCAGGATCATCCCAACTGGATTTGGCGTGGCGCAGCAGAAAAAGCGTTTTCATCGTTGCAGACTGGAGCGAGGGGACGGGTGAGTCAGTGTGAAACATCCTCGCGGCAAACTCTTAAGCGGTCTTATACCGCAATTGGCCGGGCAACTCCAGCGCTGGCGGCCCGGCTTCTGATTCTTGTACAGATTGCGAAACCTTCCACAGATTTAGCCGATGAAACTAAGTGATCTCTTCCAGTTGCCGAAAACGTTAAAACAGACTTGTTTATCAATTGGAATTGCAAAATGAAACACTCAGTTCGAGGCCTCAGTGCCCTGATTCTAATGGCCGCTGGCTCCCAGGCCCTGGCGCAGGCCGACGTTACCCGCACCGCTGAACTCGGTGCCCTGTTCACTTCCGGTAATACCGAGGAGCAATCGCTGAATTTCGGTGCCGAAATCGATATCGACCAGGAACAGTGGGATTATCTGTTTACTCTGGATGGCCTCTATACCTCCAGTGAGAGTGTGGTCAAGGCTCAGCGGGTTATCGGCATTGCCAGGGCCAACTACCAGATCTCGGATATCAGCTATTTCCAGACCCGGGCATCCCATGAAGACGACCGCTTCAGCGGTTTCGACAGCCAGTCTGACCTCACTTTCAGTTACGGCCGGGAGATGCTCTCCAATCGCGCCGATATGTCACTGAATGTGGTGGGCGGTATCGGTGTTCGCTGGACCCGATTCAATGATGGCGGTGATTCCGACGAGCCGATTCTGCGTCTGGCCGGAGAATATGACTGGACTCTCTCCGAATCAGCTGTCTTCAGTCAGGACCTCAGTGCGGAAGCGGGTTCGAAATCCGATATCTACCGTTCCGAGACCAGCATTGAAACAGCCATCATGGAAAACCTGTCCCTGCGTTTCTCGGTCAATATCAAGCACCAGACCGATGTCCCGGTTGGCAAGAAAAACACCGATACCCAGACCGCCATTACTTTTGTGATGAACTTCTAGGGATTCCTGGATTGAAGGGGAGCGGCATCGGCCCATGACTGCCATCGTTCGACTCTACTGGATCCTGACCCTGCTATGCCTGCCACTCGCGGCCGCCGCCTTGCTTTATGCCAGCGGCGGGCGGGTGGATCTGGCCAGCCTGGCCAGCCACCCGCTGCTGCTCACACTGACCATTCTGCTTTTGGCCTGGGCGCTGCTTGGTGGCTATGAGATCTATTTCAGCGACAGCAATCTGCGCCGCAATTATCCGGTGCTGGCCAATATCCGTTATATGCTGGAATACATCCGCCCCGAGATTCAGCAATACTTCATTGCCAACAATACCGAGGAACGCCCCTTCAGCCGTGAACGGCGCAACCTGATCTACCGCCGCGCCAAGGGCGCCAATGACACCCTGCCCTTTGGCACCCAGCAGAACATCCTGGCGGAAGGTTACCGCAGCCTCAATCATTCAATTGCTGCCACCTCCGTGGCGGAGGACAACAAACGCGTCACGTTCGGCAACAGTGCCTGTCGCAAGCCCTATTCTGCCTCGCGCCTGAATGTGTCCGGCATGAGCTTTGGGGCTCTCAGTGGCAATGCCATTGCTGCCATGAACAAAGGCGCCAAAGCAGGTAATTTTGCCCAGAACACCGGCGAGGGCGGCATCAGCGACTATCACCTCAAGTATGGAGGCGACCTGATCTGGCAAATTGGGACCGGCTATTTTGGCTGTCGTAATAGCGAGGGCCGTTTTGATGCCCAGGCCTTTGCGGAGAAGTCATCTCTCGATGTCGTCAAGATGATCGAACTGAAATTGTCCCAGGGCGCCAAACCCTCCCATGGCGGCGTCCTGCCCGGCGCCAAGGTGACGGCAGAGATTGCCCGGATTCGCAGTGTCGAAATCGGCAAGACCGTGTTGTCGCCAGCCAATCATCCGGAATTTTCGACACCCGTGGGTCTGCTGGAATTTATCCAGCGCCTGCGCGAGTTGAGCCAGGGCAAACCGGTGGGTTTCAAATTCTGCCTGGGGCGCAAAACCGATTTCATGGCCATCGTCAAAGCCATGCTGGAAACCGGAATCTATCCAGACTTCATCACCATTGATGGCGCCGAGGGTGGCACCGGTGCGGCACCGGCGGAATTTTCCAATCGCCTTGGCACGCCCTGTATGGAAGCTACCTACTATGTGAACGAAGTACTGATCGGTGCCGGCATTCGTGAGCAGATGCAATTGATCAGCTCCGGCGACACCGCCTCCGGATTCGACCTGCTGGAGAAACTGCTGGTGGGGGCAAATACCGTCAATGCGGCCCGGGCCTTCATGATGACCGTGGGCTGTGTACAGGCCCAGGCCTGCAATACCAATCATTGCCCCACCGGCGTCGCCACTCAGGACCCGGCGCGCTCCCGGGCCATCGATGTGGCAGAAAAGGCAGAGCGGGTCAAAAGTTACCATCACAATACCCTGCATGCCTGCTTCGAGCTTTGCGGTGCCATGGGTTTTGACAATCCCGATACCCCCACAGCCGCAGACCTGTACACGCGCTATAACGAAGGACTGAAACACTTCGACCAGATCTATACGCCCCTGCAAGCCGGGCAGTTGCTTGGCAATGACATTCCCGAGGCCTATCGGGATGACTGGCAGCGCGCCTCGGCCGCATCGTTCCAGAACCAGTAGCCTGGCAATCTGTCCGCCAGGACTTATACTGACAACTTCTCTCTGTCAGGAAAGCACCATGAAGTCCCTGCTGCGATTATTACCGCTGTTGTTTCTGACCCTGTCGGCGCCCGTCCCGGCCGACCAGACCGATCCTGGCCTGGATGAGCTGTTTACCCGCCTGAAACTGAGTACCGACAGTCGTCAACTACAATTTATTGAAGCCTCCATCTGGGAAAAATGGATGCAGCATGACAATGAAGATGTGGAGAGGCTTTTGTTGCTGGCAACCCAACGCATGAACGCCGGACGACACCAACAGGCGCTCCTGGTATTCAGTGAATTGGTACAGTCCTATCCCGAATTCGCCGAAGCCTGGAACAAGCGAGCAACCCTTTATTATATTCTGGGTGACCTGGAGGCTTCGATGGCGGACATAGACCGCACCCTGGAACTGGAACCTCGCCACTTCGGTGCTCTGTCAGGCGCGGGTCTGATTCACATCCGGCGCGGCGAGTTGCAGCAGGCGCAGCAGCGCTTTGAGACCCTTCTCGAGATTCACCCCAACAGCGAAAATGCCCGCAACAACCTCGAACATATTCTGGGCGAAATACAGCGCAGCACCATCTAGAGCGCGTCGTCTATCCGACAGTTAATAGACTGACTTTCGGGCACAAAAAAGGGATGCCACTGGCATCCCTTTCCGCTTGGTCTTGCTGTTCGCATCAATGCCTGCAGGACAGGCATTGATCGCAAACTTACTGGCGCGTGCCGGAAACTCCGAAAGCACCAAAATCGCTGCCGAATTCGCCATTGATGGAATCACCTTCCACGCTACCGGAGAATTCCAGCACCAGAGTCTGGCCCTGGGCATCCACTTCAGCATCGAAAGTCACGGCATTGCCGTCATACATAATGCCGGTCAAAGGCGCGCTACCCATTCCCTGGGCAGCCATGGAGCCGGTGCCATCTTCATTCATGGTCAATGTGGCTGGCAGAGCCCCCAGAGGCGTATTCATTTCAACGGCCCAGGTACCCACAGCCGGCGGCGTGCCTGCGGCACAACCAACCAGTACCGCCAGAGCCAATACCATCAAACCGCTTGTTAATTTCTTCATAGTAAACTCACCTTGTTGAATTATTGTCAGTCAAACTGTTTTACAACAGAAGCCGGGAGATATTCTTGCAGTGTGTCTGAGTACGCCAGTGGCTCTCGACCCCCACCCCCCCTTCTACGTGGAGTTGCCCCAATTGCGAAACGCTGCTTTATTGTCCTGCTATACAAAGTACAGTCAACCACTAATCACCCGATTGCTGACTGCTCGGCGGAAAAATCTGCGTTTGAACCCGTCATCAACGGGCCAGTGACAGTTGGCGCGCAATTACCCTGAAGGACGGGCGTCTCAGCTGATCGATCAGGCCGCTTGTCCCTGCCAGGCCAACTGCAGTATTTGCTCCACCTGGGCCGGGCTGTCAATGGGCCTGGGATTGCGCCTGACCACCGGATGGAGGCTGGCACGACGGGCTATTTCCGCAAGTTCAGTCTCTGTCACCCCCACCGCCGGCAGACTGCAGGGCAGGTCGAGATCTGCCAGCAAGTGATACAGGGCCTCGCTGGCAGACAAGTCGGGCTGACCCAGAGCTGCAGCGATGTCCCGATCCAGTGCGGGCTGGATTGGACTGTTCCAGGCCAGCACTGCAGGCAGCATGACACAGGACGTCAGGCCATGGGGTACGCCACAATAGCTGCCCAGAATATAACCAATGCCGTGGCTGGCTCCGTGGGCCACGGTACCCAGACCGCAGCAGGCCAGCCAAACCGCCTGCTGATTCAACTGCCGCGCTGCGAGATCCTCAGGGTCTGCCTTGATGCGCGGCAGGGAGGCGGCGAACAGACGCAGGGCATGGAGAAAATGTCCCGCCAGATAGGGATGGCAATCAGCGGATGCCAGGCCCTCAACGGCATGATCAAGGGAACGAATGGCAGTGGAAAGCCAGAGCCACTGCGGTGTCAGTGTGGCAAGCGCGGCATCGTAGACGATTACCTGGGGACACAGGCCCGGGGCGCGATAGCCTTCCTTGGCCGCCAGCGCCGGATTGAGAATGCCGGCATTATTGCTGTACTCGGCACCGGAAAGCGTGGTTGGCACCGCAATCTGGCGCAGGGGATAGTCAGCCGCCGGATGCAGCACAGTACCGACCCGCGCTCCCCGGCTGCCATCGGCGGCCTGGGCATAGGCCAGTAATTGCTCCTCTGTGCGAACATCCTGATCCAGTGCCAGCTGCACGGTCTTGCAGGCATCAATCACCGAGCCTCCGCCAATACTGATCAGCACATCGGCCTCGGTGTCCCGGGCCAATTGCAGCAGTTGCATGACATCGGGCCTTGGAGAATGGGCGCCGACAGCGTCGCTGATAGCTACCAGCCTGTCGCCCGCTGCCCGGGTCAGGGACTCCAATTCATTACTGGCCTTTCTGAGACTGGAGGAAACCAGCACCAGGGCGCGCTGCAGATTGCGCTGTTGAAGCTCACGGGCCAGACACTCCCCGTACTCCACACCACTGTGCACGGTCTCCAGATCGCTGTAGTGAAAGCTGACTGCCGGTAATTGTTCCATTGCGGCCACGATTCTGGGCAAAGCAGGAAGTCTCCCACAGACCGCTGGTCCTGCCCAGCACGACACTGATCGGCTATTTTCGCATTCACCGGGGGGCAGCGTTACAATGCCAGCATATTCAGGGTTAATCCGCAGGGGGAATCCATGGCGACACTAATAATCAATGGCACGAACTACACGCTGGATGTCGAACCCGACATGCCACTGCTGTGGGCATTACGGGATGAGCTGGGCATGACCGGCACCAAATTCGGTTGCGGCATTGCCGCCTGTGGCGCCTGCAC
>JALEHB010000283.1 GCA_022763285.1 Pseudomonadales bacterium
TCGATCTGCAATTTGAATCCGCCAACGGTGCCCAGCCCCATGACCGGGGGCGGCATGAAGATTTGCACGAAGGCCTCCGGAATCTGATTGAATTTCGCCTGCAAGCGTGCGGCAATTTCAGCGCCATAAAGTTCCGGGTCCTGACGTTCCTCAAAGGAGTCCAGGCCAAGAAAAATGATGCCTTCGTTGGCGCTGTTGGTGAAACCATTGATAGACAGCCCCGGAAATGCCACCAGGCTGGCGGTACCGGGCTCGGCCAGAGCGATTTCCGTCATTTCTCGCATCACTTCCTCGGTCCGGTCCAGAGTGGCGCCCGAGGGCAGCTGTGCCATGCCAATCAGGAACTGTTTGTCCTGGCTTGGAATAAAGCCTTTGGGCAAGTTCTCGAAGGCACCCCAGGTCACGACCAAGAGTAACCCGTAGATTGCCATGGTGATCGTTTTCCGCCCTAACAGGCGTCCTACTGTCAGGCTGTAGTTTTCAGAGCTGCGATTAAACCAGCGATTGAAGCCGGCGAAGAATCGATTCAAACCGCGCTTGAAAATATTGCCGCTGTCTTCGAGCTCATCCCGCTCGTCCTTGGACTTGAGCAGAATGGCCGACAGGGCAGGGCTCAGAGTCAGGGAGTTGAAGGCCGAAATCGCTGTAGAGATGGCAATGGTCATGGCGAACTGGCGATAAAACTGGCCGTTCAATCCGTTGATAAAGGCAATGGGCACGAAGACCGCAATCAGGGTCAGGGAAATGGCGATGATCGGACCGCTGACTTCCCGCATGGCCTGATAAGTGGCTTCCTTGGGAGGCAGGCCTTCTTCGATATTTCGTTCTACGTTTTCCACCACTACGATGGCATCGTCCACCACAATGCCGATGGCCAACACCAGTCCAAACAGGGAAAGCACATTGATGGAGAAGCCAAACAACAAGAGCAGGGCGAAGGTGCCGACAATGGAGACAGGGACTGCCAGCAAGGGGATCAGGGAAGAACGCCAGTTCTGCAGAAACAGAATCACCACCAGTACCACCAGGGCCACGGCTTCAAGCAGGGTTTTAACCACTGCCTTGATGGAGTCGCGCACAAAGACGGTGGGATCGTAGGCAATGGCGAACTCGATACCGTCAGGGAAGCTTTCCGACAACTCCTCCATGGTGGCACGTACATCGTCAGATAACTGAATGGCATTGGCGCCGGGAGATTGCATTACCGGCAGGGCAACCGATTGTTCGTTGTTCAGCAAAGAGCGCAGGGCATATTGCGAAGCGCCTATTTCTACCCGGGCGACGTCCTTGAGCCGGGTAATCGCCCCATTGGTGCCGGTGGCAACGATTATATTCTCGAACTCTTCCACGGTTTCCAGGCGGCCTTTGGTGTTGACCGGCATCTGGATTTCCAGCGGCTGTGGATTTGGTGAGCTGCCTATCAGGCCCGCTGCTACCTGAACATTCTGGTTGCGCACGGCATCGACGATCTGTGACGCGCTCAGATTGCGCTCGGCAATGGCGTCGGGGTTGAGCCAAAGGCGCATGGCGTAATCGCCAGCACCAAACAATTGCACCTGGCCCACGCCAGGCAATCTCGCCAGGCGGTCGCGAATATTCAGTATCGCGTAATTGCGCAGGTACAACATGTCATAGCGACCGTCAGGTGAAGTCAGGTTGACTACCAGGGTCAAATCCGGGGAGGCTTTCAGTGTGACTACACCCAGTTGTCGGGTGATGTCCGGCAGGCGCGGTTGCGCTTGTGCCACCCGGTTCTGAACCTGCTGTTGAGCCAGGTCCGGGTCCGTGCCGATAGCAAAAGTCAGGGTAAGGGTCATCAGGCCATCGGAATTGGCGGTGGAGTACATGTACAGCAGGTTCTCAACGCCACTGATCGCCTCTTCCAGAGGTGTAGCCACGGTTTCGGCAATCACCGAGGGGTTGGCGCCGGGAAACTGCGCAGTTACCACGATGGTTGGTGGTACCACCTCCGGGTATTCGGAAATCGGCAGCCGAAACATGGAGATCAGCCCCGCCAGCAGAATCAGAACAGAGATTACGCTGGCGAAGATCGGGCGATCGATGAAAAACCTGGACAGATTCATTAAGGGCTCTCCGAAATCTGGTTAATGTCCGCGATTGGCTGATTGATGATTATTGGCCGGCTAGCAGAACCGGCATGTCCGGCATGACTCGCTGAACGCCGTTGACGATGACTCGCTCGCCTTGCTGCAGACCACTGCGAATGACGCGTTTGCCATCCACGGCCCGGCCGGGTTCCACAGGGCGGTACTCGACAATATTGTTGGCGCCCACCACGTAGACGAAGCGTTTGTCCTGGCTGACATTGATGGCCCGCTCCGGGAGCAGCAGGGTGGCGACTTCATCGACGCTGCCCAGATCCACATTGATGAATACCCCGGGTACTAGCAAACCCAGACTGTTGTCCAGCAGGGCTCGTGCCCGGATGGTGCCGGTGGTGGTGTCGAAATGGTTATCGAAGGCTTGCAGGCGTGCGCTGAAAGTAAGTCCTTGCTCACTTCCTAGAGTAATGTTGACGGGTATTTGTGTATCCCGGTTTGGACTCAGGTTGCCTTCATCATTGGCGGACTGACTGGCGCCCACGGTAACCTGGAAATAGGTTTGTTCGTCGACATCGAACTCGGCATAAAGCTCATCCAGATTGACGATGCTGGTGAGCACCGGCGCATTGCCGCCAGCTTCGATAACATTGCCCACGGTGATTTCCGCGCGGCCGATCTGGCCACTGATGGGAGCCCGCACATGGGCATATTCCAGATTCAGTTCGGCATCGATGACCTGGGCGCGAGCGGACTCGAGTCTGGCCTGGGCAATATTGAGGTCATTCAGGCGGTTGTCGCGCAGGCTCTGGGAAATGACATTGCGCTTGGCCAGACCATCTGCCCGCTCGTATTCAATGCGCGCCAGCTCCACATCCGACTCCGCCGAAGCCAGGTTGGCTTTGGCATTTTGCAGCGCTGCTTCAAAAGGGCGAGGGTCGATGACAAACAACAGCTGGCCTTGTTCGACCCGGGCACCTTCTTCGAACAGCACCTGTTGCAGCGTGCCGCCCACCAGAGGGCGGATCTCGGCCTGTTCCACTGCACTCAAGCGTCCGGAAAATCGCTCCCAATTACGCAGGGGAACCGGTTCCATCACCACGGTTTCCACCGTCGGTGGCGGAGGGGCGGCAGGGCCTTCTTCGGCGGCGTGGGAATAATTGCTGCGCAGGTTTAACAGACCCAGCGCCGCACTGACCAATAGCGCGGCCACCACGCTCCAGCGAAGATGATGTTTGGTGTATTGCATCCCAACAATGTTCATAACTGCTCCAGCCAGAGAGATCGCTCTGGAAATACAAGGCAATGATCGGAAACTGTGCGGGCAATCTGCGTTGCTTTGCCCGAAGATACGTACCGGTTGGTATGTATCCGGGCAACTATACATACCGACCGGTATGTAGTCAACAGGGGTTCTGTGAATTATCTGTGTCGGAAATGTAAAAAAGCCCGTCATGGCGGGCTTCAATAACATTATAAATGGTATGGAATTAGCTGGAGCTGTGGCAAAACGGGCGGTTTGCTATCAGCTGTCGGTGCCAGTCAGTACCGCCATAGGGGTGGTTTCGGTCTTGCGATATTCGGCTTTGACATTGAGTAGGCGATAGAGGCCCTGACGCAAGTCGTGGGTCATCTCTTCCACGTTCTGGCAAATACGGCCGGTGGTGAGTACGCCCTGTACATACTGAACCGCCAGGCGACCGGCTTCCAGGGCGTCCATGTCGTCATCCAGATAGTCTTCGGCAGCGAGATTGCGTACCAGGGCGCCAAAATAGCGGGCCGCATTTTCAGACATGGTCTTGGCCACTATTTGAATGTCATTGCAGCCACAGCCGGCCTGGGCGCCGGCAGTGAATATGGGGCTGCCGCAGATATAGGGCGTGCCTTCGGGGCAGATCTGAACTTGTTTGTGGAGAATCAGGTTGATGACTTTTTCGAGTTGTTCCAGCGCGTCATAGCGTGGGGAGAGGATCTCATCCATTTCCCGGCTCTTCTGGTCCCATTCCATTTCGCTGGCACAGACAAATAAATCCGCCTTGGAGCTGAAATGGTGGTAGAAAGCCCCCTTGGTGACACCGGCCTTCTGGCAAATCTCGGCAATGCCAACCCGGTCGTAGTTGCTGTTCCAGATCAACTCCAGCGCGGTTTCCATCAAACGCTGTTTGGTGTCGATCGTGCTCATGGGTCTCTCCAGAAATCAAGTATGTTCAAGATGGTACATACCGAACGGTATGCTGTCAAAAACTATTACGTTGCAAGTAATGCCGCGGTTCTCTGATGGGGCAGTAAAAGCAATACTTACATGTTGATTCCTGTCTGTCTTTTTCTGCTGCAGCTTTTTTGGTGTTTAGCGCTTGACACAAACTACATTTGTAGCCATAGTCGGCTACAAATGTAGTCGAAATGTTGGCAAAGACTGTTTTGGTCCTGACAGGAGGCATCCCATGTCCGCAATGGGCAGTGCAATCGTTCTCAATCTGCTGCTGCAGCTCAGCTTGCTCTCGGCTGCCTTGTTGCTGGTGATCAAGCTGATGCGAGGCCGCATCGTCTGGCATTATCACCTGGCCTATTTTGGCTTGCTGACCCTGGCGCTACTGACAGTCAGTTCACTGTTGCTGCAAGCAAAGCAGCTTCAGCCCTTTGCGCTGGAACTGCCGGTGGCTGAATTCCTTTCCCTTCAGAGTACCGACCCAGGCGGGCAAGCCTCGTCCGGGTCGGCCGAGCTTGCCTTCGAAACTCCTGCGCCGACGCCGCCAGGGCTTGAAGCCTTGATGAATTCCATGTGGCAGTTACTGCCGGCTGCGCAATCTGAAGGGCAGAATCTGGCCGGAATGCTGGTCTCGGCGCTGGCAGTAATCTGGCTGGCAGGGGCCGCAGTTGGCATTGCTCGATTGCTGCTGGCCACAGTCAGTCTGGGCAAGCTGCAGCGCTCGGCAATCAGGCCAACAACAGCCCAGCGCCGTCGTTTGCAAAAACTGATGAACGAGATCACAGCCGGAGACTCTTATCCGGCAATCAAATTCAGTGACACCTGGCGCAGTCCGGTCCTGGTGGGCTTTGTCGAGCCGATGATCATCCTGCCTGTGTCAGCACTGCGACGCTGCAATGATGAGCAACTCAAGGCCGTGCTGCTACATGAACTGGCTCACTGGCAACGGCGGGACAATCTTGCCAATCTGCTTCAGCAACTGATTGTTGCCCTGTTGTGGATACATCCCTGTGTGCACTGGCTGAGCAGGATTGCCAGTCGCAGTCGCGAAGAAATCTGTGACAACCATGTGCTGGCGCAACAGGACGCCTTGCACTACAGCGAGACCCTGCTCTGGTTCGGTGCTTCGGCCAACAACAGGCAGGCATCAGACCGCTACCCCACTGCAGTCGCCATGTTTGACAGAAGCTGGCGTTTGGAAGAACGAATACAACAACTTATTAACAAGAATAGGGAGACTTCCATGACTCTTTCCGCCACTTCAATGAAAAGCCTTGGCAGTGCGCTGTTTATTGCCTTGCTGGTCAGCACTTCCATTAGTCTGGTGCCTGCAAGCGGGCAGGCTTTTGCCCAGTCCTCGAGCGATAGCGACGCGCAAATGCGTGAACCACCGCAAGCCAACGATGTCGATACGCTCGATGCCACTGTTATGGAGGAAGTAACGGCAATCCAGGAGCTGATGACCGATCGCGAAGGGGATCGTGATGCCAATCTGGAGCAGGCCAAAGTGATGCTGGATGCCCTCTATGAATCCAGCTTTGCCACAGGTAACAGTTTTGAGAAATCCACCATCCTCAACTTCTACACCAACTACCACCTGAGTATTGAAGACTACTCCGGTGCCCTGGCAAGATTTGAGCAGATACTGCAGATTGATCAGCTGCGGCCGGATATCGAATTGCGCACCTTACGCTCACTGGGTCAGCTCTACGCGGCCGAGGAGCGCTGGCCCGAATCCATTGATGCTTTCAACGCCTGGCGAGAAAAGTCAGAGGAAGAAGATGGCCTGGTATTCCGCGGACTTTCCTATGGTCACTACCAGATAGAACAGTATCAACAGGCGCGGGAGTTCTGGCTGGAATATCTGGGCACCCGGGATCGGGAGGAGTTGTCGCGGGAGGATCTGGCCTATCTCAATGGCTTGCATTTTGTGCTTTCAGATCTGCAAAGCGCCCTGGCGCTTACCCAGGAAATGATTTTGCGCTTCAATGAGCAGCGGGACTGGGACAATCTGCGTGTGCTCTATGAGCAGATAGACGATCAGTCGGCTTTATCGGCGCTGGATCCGGAGCTGGGTTCGGCCCTGGACCTGACAGCACCGGAACCCCAAATAGCTTTCGCCAGTGTCGTGCCTACCGATGGTGACTATATTCCCTTACTGGCAACAGCCCCCATGTATCCTCGTGTCGCCGCCGATCAGGGTATAGAAGGCTGGGTGCTGGTGGAGTTTACTGTCGGCGCCGATGGGGTGGTCCAGGAAGAGTCAATTGCGGTTGTGGATGCCGAGCCCAGCGATGTCTTTAATCGCAATTCCATCAATGCCGCCAGGGAGTTTGTGTTCTCGCCCAGAATGGAGGCGGGTACAGCCGTGCCGGTGCCCGGTGTGCAGTATTTGTTTCGCTATCAACTGAGGGATGATGATGCCTGATAACAGCAGCAGGAAAGCCCCGCCCCTGTCCCGCGCCCAGCGTGAAGTGATGGAATTGATCTGGGACGCGGGTGAGGCATCGGTGCAGGAGATTACTGAAAAGCTCAATGAGCAGCGACCGGTGGCCCGCAATACCGTGCGCACACTGATGGAGCGCATGGAGGCAAAGGGCTGGCTTGCGCATCGCAGTGAAGGGCGAAGCTTTATTTACTCGGCAACAGTTCCCCGGGAAGAAAGCCTGGGCCAGCGTGTCAAAGACATGGTGGAAAAAGCCTGTGGCGGCAATCCCGAGAAACTGATGATGGCCTTGCTGGATTATCGCGGGCTGAGTGAGGAGGAAGCCGAGCGAATCAGAAAGATGCTGGATGAGGAAAAGGGCAAAAGCTAAGCAATCCGAATGGCGTAAAGAAAAGGGCCGGAGGGATTTATCGTCCCTCCGGCCCTTTTTGTTCCATCCCCTTTGGTTACTGCTTTTCTAGATGGGATCGCCAGCCGGCATACGTAAGGGCAGGTCCGGTGTGGCTGCGACCGGGTCTTGCTGCCAACGGCGGATATCTGCCGCCACTGTCTTCTCATGGGCGCTGGCATTGCGTTTGTCTTCCAGCTCTTCCGCCAGACTGTTCAGGCGGTCGGCCAGTACCGCTTTGCTCTCACCTGAGCTGTCTTCATTCACCGCCTGGATCATCATCATATTGACGGTGACGCGCTGCACGACATTGAGAATTTGCTGATGATAGTCGCTGTCGACCAAGTCGGTATTCCAGGTGAAATCAATCAGCCGATCCACCACCTCTTCAAGATTAGGGTAATCCCCCATACTGCCATAGCTCACCAGTCTGGCCATGCGGGCAGGGTGCAGGATGGAGCGCACACTCAAATAGGCAGAGGCCTCAGCAGCGCCCAGTGGGTCAAACAATAAACCTGTGCGGCCGGGCATCACTTCACCCTGATTGTAGCGGTAAGCGGCCGGTGGCAGCAGATCCAGAATGCGCGGGGGCAGGGCCAGGAAGTCCACAGTCAGAGTGGACAGCACTGTCTCCAGTGCATCGCGCTGTTCTTCCGGATCAATAATACTGACAGGCACCTGCCCATCTCCGCGTCGGGTATAGCGGTAATCGGCACCACCGATACTCTGGGCTGCGGCATTGAGCTGAAAACGATGGTGCATATAAAGAGGCAGCAGCACCACTTCCAGATTGGAGGTGGGTTCGCCATTGCGAATCAGGGTTTCGCCAAAATTCTCCAGGCCAATACGGCGCACTTCAATCTCGTGTTTGAGGTGATCCACCAGATTGTCACCGTTGTCCCAGACACTGGCGAACTGATGACCGGCACCCACAAAATTATTGTTGTTGTGCGCCATAAAGATCAGGCCCCGGTCCAGGCTTTCCTGCACGATTTTTTGCAATTCCTCCTCTTCATCGGCGCCGGGAGGAAACTGTTCATAGGCATAACGTACCGACAGTTTGTCGTATTCACCGATGCGCTGGGGATAGGCATTGGACAGATCGAGCTTGCCGTCATCGGTGATCTCCACCAGCGGCGCCGGATAGTCCATGACACTCTCGCGGCCATAGGCACTGGCCAGATAGTTGTGAGGGAAGCCAAGAGTATGACCCACTTCATGAGCCGAGAGCTGACGCACGCGATCCAGTGACATGTTCACAGAAGCCGCATTATTGTCAGCCGCGGTCTCCAGATACTCAAAACCCGGCACCAGACCCTGGCCCATCAGATAGTCCTGACGCAGGCGCAGGCTACCCAGATTGACATTGCCCTTGATGATTTCGCCAGTGCGGGGGTCCTGGACCGATCCACCATAGGAATAACCCCGGGTGCGACGGTGGGTCCAGTGAATCATGTTATAGCGCACATCCTGTGCATCGGCTCCTTCGGGCAATTCGCGCACCTGGAAGGCATCGATAAAGCCAGCGGCTTCAAAGGCCTGATTCCACCAGGCGGCGCCTTCAATCAAGGCGCTCTTGATGGGTTCCGGTGTGCCGGAATCAACGTAGTAGACAATGGGTTCTACTGCTTCTGACATCGCCGCAGACGGGTCGCGCTTTTCCAGTCGATGACGTGCCACCAGTCGCAGGCGCATGTCATTGTCGATGGAGGTGCCGTAATCCTGAATAGTGGGACCATTGGTACCTATGCGCGGGTCGGCATAACGCAGCTGATAATTGTCGTCGGGCAATTTGATGATGGAGTGATGCTGACGCAGGGTAACGGCATTGCCGGTGGCTGCCACGGCATTGACCAGATTGCCCGGATTGGCACTGGTGAAAGTCAGCAGGGATTCCACTTCGACGTTCTCCGGATAGGCTTTGGTGTTGTCCAGAAAAATGGCGCTGCGGGATTGGTCGAGACTGAAGTTGCCCTGTCCCCGTGAGGCTATCTGGCCAATGACATTGCGGGCATCGCGGAGAAAGAAATCGCTGGCATCCACCAGGACTGCGTCCTCATCGGCGGCGATGATCTCAAAGCCCCAGATTACAGATGGCGCAAAGGCGTCCCGCACCGCCTGTCTCTCCAGTTCATTGTCGCTGGTGGCGCGGTAACGATAATTGGGCTCTTCAAGCAACAGTTTGGGGCCTATGCGCTTGGCCGACAATACATAGGTGCCCCGCAACTGGCCACGGTCGATACCCACCGGATTGGAGCCAAGGCCAGAACCCATGGAAATCTGGTACAGAAATTCGGTATCCAGTTTGTCGAATTCCCAATACAACTTGCCTGCACCGTCATCCCAATAGAGATTGAAGTAACCTTCCAAGGCATCGAAGTCGGCAACAAACTCATCGATGTCAGGCAGGTTCTGGGCGAAGGACAAGGAGGAAATCAGTAACAGGAATAATCCGGCACAACAGGATGAAAATGTCCTTGTCGGGGTTTCTAAAGGGCTCATGGTTTACCTCGATGGTCGGTCAATCGGAATTATGATCTCTGAATCAAGCGAAGCTCGATGTGCAAGCGCTTGAATTTATCACTGTCCGTGATTTGCTGTACAGCACAAAGCCAGGACAAAAATTGATTGCACTGAAAGCTGGCAAAATCAGGGGCTGTAAAGGCTGCTGCACCAACACGTTTCGGAAATAGTGTTCTGCGCAAGCCAGTTCCGTTTGCTAAAGACTGCCTGTATGAGGAGTGCAGTTAGGCAAACAGTTGAAAAGAATTCATTATTGTACCGCCTGTGCCAGAATATGAACTCTATTCATCTATCAGCCCTGAAGAATATTCAGCAGAGCCAGGCCATGGTCGGCGGCTTCAATTCCCAGATCGGTGAGATAGCCACCGTCTACCTGGGTGATTAACTGCTTTTCAAACAGGCGTTTGGCCGCGGCAATATGTTCTGGCGCCGCATCATGATGAAACTTCAATCCCAGAGTGGTGCTCTCGCGCGGGAAGAGGGCGAGCACTTCCATTTCTGCTATCAGTTCGTTTGCCAGTTTCATGCCTGATTCCTTTTCTTATTGCTGTTTGTGGGGCACATTTTTGCTGACGAGATGCAAGCCGGGTCAACTCTAAGCCATGCAGGCAGACAAGACTGCATGCCGGATTCGCAGATGAGTTGGCGCTCTTCATTCCGGTTCTCGCCTTGCATTTAAGCTAGCACAGACCCTGGCAATCGACCACTGCATTTGCAGCAAGCGGCGGCTGGTGGATTGGCTATGCCATGAAAGCCCTGAATCGGGTATAGTACGGCCTGGCGCAGGCAGCTCTGAAATCATGTCCCAGCAGTTTTCCATCATTCCCGTTCTTTACCTGCTCGGCGCTGCCCACGGTGCGTTCCTGGCGATTGCCCTGTTTATCCATCACCGTGGTTCGAAGCGGGCAAACATCTATCTCGGCCTGTACACGCTGGTGTTTGTGGCCGCTCTGATTGATTACTTCATAGACCTCAGCGGCCTGGCTCCTTCTCTGGTGCAATTGCGGGCCTTTCTTTGGCCCAAGGAATTTCTTTACGGAGTTCTGCTCTATTTCTATACCAGGGAACTGACGACCCCGGGCAAGTATCGGCTTCGTGGCCGTCAATACTGGCATTTGGCGCCAGTCTTTGCGCATATATCGGTCACCTGGACATTGTTATTACTGCCCAAGGCTGATCAGTACACCATTCTTTATGAAGAACCGACAGAGAACCCGCTTTACCAGTTGTGGATAATCCTGCTGGATGATGTTGAATTGGGCCTGTCGGTGATTCAGCTCACCATCTATCTGCTACTTTGCCTGCGTCTGCTGCGCCAGCACCGTGAGCGACTGCTGCAAACCTATTCTTTCCGCGAGAAGGTCAGCCTGGATTGGCTGACTTATCTGATTTGGGGCACCCTGGTTGTCTACTTCATCTGGTTGGCTGAGCAGTTGCTGGAATTGGGGGACAGGCTGGACCAGGCGCTGGACTTCGGCCTCGGTATTAGCATGGTAGTGCTGATCTACAGCATGAGCATTCTGGGCCTGCGCCAGGCACAGATATTTTCTGCATCCCGCTCCCAGGGTGAGTCTTCCGATGGAAAAGAGCCAGCCACCCTGCCCAAGATCGATACCATTGAGGAAATAGATCGGGAGAGCAAACAGAAATACCGGAACTCTGCCCTGTCTGCCGAACTCAGTGCTGAATTAATGGGGACTGTAGACCAGGCAATGGAACAGGATCAGTGGTATCGCGATTCCTCCTTGTCCCTGCCGCAGCTGGCTGAGAAGCTGGAGTTGCCGGTGAACTATCTGTCCCAGGCCATTAACCAACAAAAAGGCCAGAATTTCTTTGATTACATCAACGGCTTTCGGGTGCAGGAAGTTACCCGGCTCATGCAGGAGTCTCCATCCAGCAATGTGCTGGACCTGGCACTGTCTGCTGGCTTTAATTCGAAGTCACCTTTTTATGCCGCTTTTCGCAAACACACTGGCGTGACCCCGAGCCAGTACCGCAAGAACCTCTCCTCCAGCGACGATTCATCGCAAATCGCGTCCTGAGTCGTCAATTACCCGATTCCTGATTCCTGAGTTTCAGGGAATGCCGTCCTGAGCTATAGGGCGGGACGATTCCGCTGTGACATCGGCGGAAAATTCCTCTCAATCGGTCACCCGGACCGTTAGTCACAAAGATTGATGAGGAGATACCCATGACTAAAACCATGATTTCTGGATTGCTCACAGCAATCAGCCTGGTTGCCTGCGTTGCGGCAGACCCGGATAACTACACTGCAATTCAGCTGGATGCTGGCGAGGGACCCAGCGGCAAGGTGCTGTTCTATCGAGGCAATAACCTGCAGGCCAGCCTGGCCGACGCCTATCTGGGCACTGAGCAGGGTTATTTCCTGAGGCTTGATCAGCAGCAGTACAGCACCCTGGAAGTGCCAGCCGGATTCCACGAATTCAAGGTGCGAGCCCAGGGCAGTGTGGCCTACAGCAGAGAAATCAAGGTAAACGCCGACGAGACAGTCTGTATCGAGACCCGTCCCAATTTTGAGGAACTGGAGTGGTTGGTGGTGCCTTTTGTGAATGCCTTGATCCCCAGTTTTGTGATTGAGGAAACCGCTTGTCCCGGTGAAGCAATGCTGGGTGAACTGGCGTCAGTTTGAATGCTGATCATTGACAGGAGCACTGACATGACGATTCCACGAGCCTTATCTGCACTTCTGCTGATCTCCGCCATCCTGCTGATCTCTCTGGCTCCTGGCGGGCCGATTGAAACCCGGGATTTCTCCCATATCCCGGCAGCGGTGCTGGCCTTGTTTAATGTTTTTCTGACCGTACTGGGACTGGGTTCGATCCTGCTGGCCTGGTTGCTGTTCAGCAGGCAATGCCGCTGGTACTGGCCATTCCTGGCAGGAGCGAGCTACTTCTTGGTCTATGGCCTCGATCTGCTGACCATTTTTCCGGAGTCACCGACTGCCATGAACCAGGCCCTGTGGGCCATTGAAGTGGCCGGCATGATTGTGGCGTTACCGGTCATGATTCTTTCCGGCTTCTTTATGCAAAGTAATGACAGCAGCCGGAGTCAGGAGCAAGTACCTGTGGCGATCATTCTGGGCGCTGGCCTGGCAGGCCTGGTCATTGTTGCTTTTACCACTATCTCCGCCATGGGCGGCTGAATAGCATTCACCCGAAGGATTGACTATGAAACGAAGAAACAAGAAAAATTCAACACACATGATACTGGCCTTTGCCGGTTTACTGTTGACCCTGAGTGCGCCGCTTGTGATGGCAGATGGCTATAACTATATCCAGCTTCATGCCCTGCGGGCCGAATATGCCGATATGCCTGATTTTACCCTGCACGGTGCTGAAGTCCGGGCCGGTTTCAGTGTGGGCCAGGTGTTCGGGGAATTTCGCTATCGGGATACCCGGGACAAGCCGGATGTGAGGAAGCTTGACGAAGATCGCTGGAATGTCAGCCTTGGCTATGCCTTGCCTTCCAGTAGCAAAACCCACTACGACCTGCGACTCAATTATGGAGAACTCAGTCTGGATGGTCGCAGCCCCAATGGGGGTCTTGCAGCGAGAATCGACTATTTCGGGCTGAGTGGCTATGTCCATCATCAGCTTTCAGACAGGTGGAAACTTTATGCCGGCCTTGAACAGCAAAACTGGCAGGGCTGGTCTACCCAGAAGGCCTATCATCTTGGCAGTAGCTACCGTTGGTCCTGGATTTCAGTGGGGGCCGAATACACCAAGTACTCAGACTCGGATGCCTTGAGCCTGTTTCTGCGCTACGACTTCTGAGTGTCTGTTTTGCAGAAAAGGCCAGTCTGCTCAAGCAATGCAAAAACCAGCCAGTTCCTGTCTGAACCGGCTGGTTTCAGTTGCCGCAGGCAAGCATTGGAATACAAGAAGTGGCGAGCTATCATTCCCGACAGGGGCGGAATGCTCTCCCCCTTTATTGATAGTATTTTTGATGGGATCGTCAGGTTCCGGGGGCACCACAGCATTGCGCCAAAACAGTCCGTTATTTGCAGTTGCGATCGCAGCAAGCCAACTTCCAGTGAACGCCCCAGCCTCAGCCGACTGTGATTTCGTTGGATCCCGTAAAGGCGCAACGGGCTCCCAGGAAGATCTCAAAGCCAGACCGCCCAGCCCCAAAGCCTGGTTGAAGCCGGAGTTGATCAAGGCTGCCCTGAGCCAATTGAAGTCGCAGCAGGCAGGACACTCCAGCATTGATCTTGCGGCGGTGATCGACCGTCACTTTTACGATGCCGACCAGGATCGGTATCGCTGTGTCTGGTCAAAAGATATGATCACGGCCGCCGGTGTCTCCCAACTCAAGACCAAAAAGGGCAGTGAACTGCTGCTGCACTTTCGCGATGGTAAGGAAGAAGCCCGCCCCGGCCAGCGCTGGATGCGGCAGATTCTGGAGGGCTTGCATGGCAAGGGTGGCCGGGGCCAGGAGGCCGTCACGGATTTCTTCATGCTTACGCTGGTGCACGAGGCCAGCGAAATGCATCAGCGTAAACAGGCTGAAACCCTGAAGCCCAGCGTAAAGGCAGAAATTCGCGCAGAGATCGAAGAAGCCAAAGCCTATCTGGCCTTGCCAGCCAGCAGACGAAAATCATTGCAACAGCTCTATGGCATGCTGGATGAAACCTGTGCGTCGCGCAAACAATCCTTCAGTGCTGAGATTGAATTGTTCGAGAAGCTGGGGGAAGACGGATTGGGCACTATCGAGGGCCTGCTGGCCCTGATTGATTTTGTGCTGGAGATGCCGGACTACCAGAAAAAGGCCGCCAGCTACCCGGATGAGCGGGCTCGCCTGCAATTGGCCAAGAGTCTGTTTGTGGATGTGCTGCATGACTTTGCCGGCGCCAGCCGTGCTGACAAATGGGTGCGCAAGGTAGAAAGCGCCGGTATTTTTTCTGAACAAGCGCCGGTCTATGACTACAGTGAAAAGGCCAGGCAACTCAGCGACGAGGCTGAAGAAGTCCTGGTGGCTGCGGCAGGCTCTCTGCAGTTTCTGGTTGCCGAGGATGCCGGCCCGGAAGATATCCCCAACAGAAGTCGAAAAAAGCGGGCCATTGATAATTTCAATGCCAGAATCAACAAGCTCGATGAGCTAAAAAGCCAGTTGTCCCTCAATGAAGTGCTCAGTATTCCGGCAGCGCTGATGCAGGTACTGGAAGACAACCGTCTGAACCCGCATTTTTCCTATATGGATGATGTGGGGATCTATCACTCCCTCAATCTGTCCCGCCTGGATTTGCGCGGCCTTAATCTGAACTCCGGGGCTGATGAGCGCAACACGGCCGATCGTGCCCGGGAGACCAATCAGCACAAGGACAAACGGGCCGATTTGCGGGGCGCCCATATTGTTGGTAGCGACCTGTCCGGGCGCGCCAATTTCAGCGCCGCCAAGCTGGACTTTGCCCTGTTCTGTTATTCCGATCTGCGGGAAATCATCTGCACTGGCGCCCGGGCCATTGGTATGGTGCTCTATGGCGCCAATGCCAGTGAGGCCCAGTTTGAACGTGCCAATATGAAGGCGGTGGACGCCCGTGGCATGACCGCCAGTTTTGCCCGTGTGCAGATGGAAGAGACAGACATCAACGGTATGAAAATCTGGCAATCGGATATCCCGAGCTGGCAGCGGGCCTATGTGGATATCTCGCGTCTGGAAAGCCAGCCTGAAAAGGATGAGGACATGGACCGGGATGCTCTCAAGGAGGAACTGGATTTCCTCGATGACTCGTTCCTTGATGAACTCAGCGCCGTGGTACAAACGGACAATTTTCAGGGCAAGGACAACTGGATTGAACTGCGTGAGAAAGATGGCCAACTGGAGTTTTTAAAGGGCAGGGGCGTGGTGTTCTACTCCAGGGACGAAGTGCTGGAATATAGCCTGAGAGACTAAACGGCAGTCAGGCTAGAGCGTGCTAATGTACCACCACAGCAGCAACGCAATCGGGACCAGGATCGCCGTTAGCAGCACGGTCATTGCGATCATTTTATTGGCCCAAAGTCTTTTCATGGTAGTTTCATCTCTTCCCACTGCCTGATGAATGCATTATACACCGTAAGAAAGCAGCGGCCCAATGGCAGTAGTCTTGCCGGCGAATTGAAAAAGAGCGGTCCGGTATTTGTCTCGGCAACGCCAGGCCACCGCGACTGCAGGGAGAATCGTTTGACCGACTTTGAATTACATCCGCGCCTTGACCAGGACTGCCACTTCATTACTGACCTGGATCTGAGCCGTCTGTTGCTGATGAACAACAGCGACTACCCCTGGTGTATTCTGGTGCCTCGAGTTGCCGGTATCCGTGAAATCTACCAATTGGACGAGTCCAGGCAGCAAATCCTGTTGGTAGAATCTTCACGGCTCTCACAAGTGATGATGGAGCTGTTCGGCGGTGAGAAAATGAATGTGGCGGCGCTGGGCAACATGGTGCCGCAGTTACACGTGCACCATATCGTCCGTAAATCCACCGACCGGGCCTGGCCCAATCCGGTCTGGGGATTTGCTGAGCCGGTCGTTTATGACAATGACAAGCTAAGTGCGGTCACCACAGCCCTGGCAGAGGCCATGACCTAGAAAGGCGCAAGGTCCGCCATTGATTTGCCTCATGGCCAAACCGGTTTATTCCTTGCTCTTCACATGTCGGGTTATCCCTGAACTCAGGGAGGTGCAAAGGCAATTGCCGGGTAATTGGATTACACTGGGCCGATGCGCAAATCCATTCTGCAAGCGATTGATCTGAAAACCAAAGTGCTGTTCAGCATGGTTCTGCTGCTCTATGTTGCCACGCCCTTTGTACTCAATCCCTCACTACAACCTGCTGAACACAGCGGCGACATACTGATCCTGAATGCCGCCCAGGCATTACCGCTGGATGTCGATCTTGAGGCCTTGCCTGAGCACCAGGCGCAATGGCTGGATGTAGAGTTTCCATTGCACTGGCGTGACCACTTCACTGACAGCCGGGCCGTCTGGTACAGAATGCAGATAAGCCAGCAGACGCTTGATAGTCTGACTGCCGGAGGCGAGCGGCTCGGGATCTATCTCTGGCGTCTGAACCAGACTGCTGATGTATGGCTTAATGGTTTGCTGATTGGCTCCGGTGGGCGTACTGAAGATCCCATGGTGCGCTACTGGAACAGTCCTCTGTATTTCAATCTGCCGCAGTCCCTGCCGGCTGGTCGCAATGAGCTTCTGATCAAGCACTATGCCGAGCGTGGCTGGGGTTCCATGGAGCCGGTGGTTCTGGGCCTGGATTCGGTCTTGCGCCCGGTATATGAACAGCGCTATTTCATTCAGCATGACCTGGCTTTGGGCCTGTTTGTGTTTGTACTGGTAACCGGTGGCCTGAGTTTGCTGATCTGGGTGTATCGCCGTCAGGAATCGGAGTATCTGTGGTTCAGCATTGCTTCGCTGGGTCTGAGTTTCTACTGCCTCAACCAGTTTGTTCGTTATCTGCCAGTCAGCTCTGATCTATGGCGCTGGCTAAGCAATATATCCATTGATCTCTGGGCGGTCGCTGTATTCCTGTTTGTACTCAGAAGTATGAAGGTCGGTCGGCCCCGGGCCGAGAGGCTGGCCTTTCTCTATCTTGGTCTGGGTGTTCCAATTTATTTCTATGCCA
>JALEHB010000284.1 GCA_022763285.1 Pseudomonadales bacterium
CTGTTTGTACTCAGAAGTATGAAGGTCGGTCGGCCCCGGGCCGAGAGGCTGGCCTTTCTCTATCTTGGTCTGGGTGTTCCAATTTATTTCTATGCCAGTTTCTATTCCGCCTTTGATATCAATATCTATTTTCATCTGGGCAGCATATTGATAGGGGTTTACTCGTTCTATCTTAGTTTCAAGGCCTACCGAAGAACGGCGGATTTGCTGCCGGTATTCTATTGTTTCGCAATAATCCTGGTCGTCATCGCTGGACTGCATGATGTGCTGATGCAAGCTGCCGTAAACAACGGCTGGAACTTTGGTTTGTTGCCGGGCTTTGAGAACCATTTCAACTTCACTCATTTTGCCGCGCCACTGATCTTTGTCATGATCGCCATCAATTTGATGAAGCGTTTCGTACTATCCATGAATGCTGCTGACGAGACCAATGAGCAATTGGAGCTGCGTGTGGCCCAGGCCCGGGATGAATTGGCGGCCAACTACAAGGCCATGGAAACGGTGCTGAAGGCACAGTCGGCTCAAACCGAGCGAGAGCGAATCTACCGCGACTTGCACGACGATGTGGGCTCAAAGCTCCTGTCCCTTTTTTATCGCCTGGACAGGGAGGCCGACAGTTTGCTGGCGAAGTCGGCATTGGAAGATTTACGCGATATTGTGTCCCACAAATCACTGGAAGGCGGCCCCCTGAATGAAGCCTTGCAGCAATGGCACGCTGAAGCAGAAGACCGGGTCAGGGATGCAGGTATCCGACTGGACTGGCGCTGTGAATCAGACCTGGGAGATTTCGAACTTACTGAAATGCAACGTACACAGTTGCGTCGAATGCTCAGGGAAGTGATCAGCAACGCCTTGTTGCACAGCAATCAGCTCACCGAGATTCGCGCGACTATTGAGCGGGTAGGAGGGCAGTTGCATTTCAATATCGACAATAATGGCAGCCACAGTCCGGTGAGCGAGTGGCAGGTAGGTCGCGGTATCAGCAATCTGCGAGTGAGGGCCAGAAACCTCGCTGGCAGCTTTGAACTGGTAGATCTGACCGGGGACTGGGTACGGGTGAGCTGGTCGGTGCCCCTGGACGGTGGCCAACCTGATTCTTCCCGATCTGATTGAGCGACAAAAATGACCGTCAAAATACTGATTCTTGAAGATATGCCCGATACCCAGAACTGGCTCAAGCAGGCTTGCCTGTTGGCCTATCCGGAAGCGCGAGTCACCGTCGTGGCCAGCATTGAGCAGGCAGAGGCCTATATCAAACAGTTTCAGCCCACCATGGCACTACTGGATCTGGAACTGCCCGATGGCAAGGGCCATGCCTTTATTCCCCCTCTGTTGAAAAAGCATCCGTCCTGCATCTGCATTGTGGTGACCATCTACGCCGACGAAAACCACCTGCTGCCGAGTCTGAGTGCCGGTGCCCGTGGTTATATTCTCAAGGACCAGACCAAGCAGCGCATCGCCCAGATGCTGAAGCAGGCCATGTGGGGTGAGCTTCCACTGTCTCCGGCGGCTGCCAACCTGGTGTTGAATCAGTTTGCCGGTAATCAGTCGACAGCGACAGCATCACCCTTGACCCGCCGGGAAAACGACGTACTGAGCCTGATCGCCAAGGGCGCCAGCACCAAAGAAGTGGCAGAGCGCCTCGATATCAGCAAGTACACGGTGGAGGACCACTTGAAGCAGATCTACAAGAAACTGAACATCTCCAGCCGCGCCCAGGCAGCGCTGGCGGCAAGGCAACTCAACCTTATTTGAATGTATTGATCCAGGAGGCGCGAGTGAACGAATTCGAAATCATTGATGGAATTATCGTCGGCGCAGTCGGTGGAGGAGCAGGCGGGATGGCTGTTTATTTTATTCAGCATGTTCACCAAAAATGGGTTGATCACTGTGATTCACGGCGAATTCTGAATTGGCTTCAGAAGAACGCCAGTTCAGGGAAATTTCGAAGTACGCGCGCGATAGCTAGTTGGAATAACGTAACAGAAGATAGAGCCAGGTTTCTTTGCAGCATACATCCTGGCATTCATCTTTCAACTGGAGAAAAAGAAGACATGTGGGGCCTCAGTTAACGTTAAATTTTTTAAGAACATAATTGATCCTTGGGATCGAGAGGTGAGCTATGCCGTTATACGAAGAGTACGAGAAGCTTGGCGAAGAGCTGGAAAGATCAGAGGGTGAAGCCGAAACGGAAAGTCATGGTTGGTATCCGGATCAGAATAATCCCCCGGATGGGTTTCCAAAAATGCCGGAACCTTCACCTGAGCCTGGAACAAACACGCCTGAATTATTTATAAAGGTATCAAAGGCAAGACCCTTGATATTGGTCCCTGGAATTATGGGAACTGCACTGGAAAGGTTTGATCGAGGAAGTCAGGGGCCTTTTAACGTTAGGGCAATATGGCCGCCAGTGAATCTTGCCAGTTCAGATACAACGCGTTTGGATAACCTGTCAGCTCAACAGCTTCGACCTCAGGAAACCAGTAATAATCCTCTGGTACAGGGTGCCTATGATGGACTAATAGCCTTTCTTACCAATGAATTGGGATATGAGCTAGGAAAAACACTCTTTATTTTCGGCTATGTCTGGACTCAATCAAACGAGATAAGTGGCAGAAGACTCGCTGGGTTTATTCAACTTGTGAATGCTAAATTCAATTGGGGAAACACACCGCAAGATGATAGAAAGCCAGATATAATTTGCCACTCCATGGGAGGATTGGTTTCGCGCGCTGCCATGAGAATTTGGGGTGCGCAAGTCAAACGAACTATCTACCTGGCTTCGCCACACTATGGTGCCCCACTGGCATATGGTGCCTTACACCCGGATGTTACCCGTGTTCCATTCTACGCTGATTTTGCGGCACGTATGACTACGAATCTTTCATCCACTGATTCATTGGATAGCACGTTATTAAGGCTGGCATCTCAATTTGAGTCAGTTTATGAACTTCTGCCTGATGAGTTCTATTTTCCAATGCAGGCGAAGGGAATAGTTGAAATCGACGATGTTGGGGATAATACCTTCCCGACAGATCTCGATACTACCTACTACGATAACAGTATTTCTCGCTTACCAAATAAAACCAAGGTTGAAGAAGCCATGCAATTCAAAAAAAGGCTGGGCAGCCAGTTACCTGGAGAGAGATATTTTGTAATTGCCTCCAATAGCGAGATAACCAAAAATTTCGCAGAGATGAATGAAGCGGGTGGTTTAGTGTTAAATGGGTTTATGAAAACAGAAGGCAAAACACCTAATGGAGATGGCACCGTCCCCGCATATAGCGGAGAAGGGCCTGATCTGAGGGTTTTGGTTACAGGTAAGCATACAGTTCTGCCAAATCTGCGAGAAACTTTCTGGTGGATCGCTTATTTTCTCGCAGTGACCGGGTAGTAGATTCTGCGTGTCAGGCAGCCTGCGAACCTGGTTATTGTCCAAAGGGTGCCCTTTGTTTTAGGTCCGGCAGAGCCTGGCTCGGAATTTGTCAATTGTTCAGTGTTTCGCGGTTTCTGTCCTGAGCTAATTCGGCAGCAAGCGATCCAAAGCCCGGTTGATCAACTGCTCGGCCGGGTCTGGCTGATCTGTATTGCCGTCATCATCGGCAGCGGTGGCTTCCACCTGATCGGTGCCGGTGGCACGGCGTAGCAGGTCGCCCACGCGGTCCCGTACTTCATTGGCGAAGGCGGTGCGGAAGATTTCCCCGGTATCGGGCAGACAGCGAGGCGCGGCAATCGTGCCGCTGCAGGCAATGGGAACATCGTAACCACCCACATCGAATTCCTGGTCATTGCGAGTGGCGGTACCGGCGGTGACGGATGTGAGCAGATTGTAATTGATGCTGTCATTGTGCAGATTCAACAAGGTACCGTTGCCGGTCACCTGAAAGCCGGGTGACTGGATCATCAGATCATTACTGTTAATGACACCATTGTCGATCTGCAGGTTTGCCGTAAAAGAGTCAAAGGCAGTTTGCTCGCCGCGATTGAATTGCCCGGCACTGCGACTGCGCAGCATGGTTTCCAGTTGAGTGAGGACACTGGCCACGTCCACACCCTGCAATATGCCATCTTCAAGATTAATACTGCCGGTACCGGTGAGGCCATGACGTAATGCCAGGGTATCGGCTCCCGCGCTACGCACATCCAGTTGCACGCTGCCGATGCCGCTGACCATGGCCGCGTCCAGCATGTCAGTCAGCAAGGGGTCGATGGCGATGCCCTGCAAGGCGACATTGACCGCAATGGAAGGCAGGGGCTGGCTGGCATCGAGACCCATCGTGCCATTGAAACTGCCCTGGTAGAGATTGCTGCTCAGGGGCGACAGGCTGATACGTCCGTCGGCAGCCTGCACATTCACAGACAAATCTGCCAGCGTCATACCCGCCACCTGCAGAGTGCCAATATCCAGGCTGCCACGGCCACTGAGGCTGCGAATCAGCTCAACCGGAACAGGCAGGGCAGTATCATCAGTGGCAGAGTTGTTTGCCACCGGCTCGGCCTCGGCCAGGTAGCGATCAACATCGAGGCTGTCGATATCCAACTCCAGTTGCCATTCCGTCAGCCCGTTCTGCTGCACACTGAAATTACCGTTGATGTTGCTCTGATCAAGTCGCAGTGCCAGTTCCGAAAGGGATAGCCCGCTGGCAGAAAAACTGAAGGCGCTGTTTAGCGCCAGCGCCTGCAACGCTGTTGGGTCTGAAGTCTCCGGAACAGGCTGGTTCAGCTGGCTTAGCAATTGCCGGGGATTGAATTGGGCGATCTCCACAGCTCCTTCCACGGCGGGCGCCGCAAACAAATCGCTGACCGCCAGACGCCCCCGCACATCCAGACCCAGGCCGGCCAGGGCGAAATTATCCAGTTCCAGTGTTTCCCGCTGAATATTGATACGACTGGCGGCATCCAGACTCAGCGTCACCGGTGAATTGGGGATATCGGCCCCGCTCAGGGTTATCTCGACCCGGGCCGGATTGATGGCCAGGTCATTACTGCTGCCGCCAAACTGCATCTGCACAGTGGCTGATTGCATCACCTCGGCCAGCTCTGCCTGCTCCAGGGCGCGCAGCAGGGCGGGCAAGTTGGAACCGTTCAGGTTCAGGGCGCCACTGACAGCGGCATTGCCATTGTTAATATTGGCGGCACTGAAATTGCCTTGCAGGCGCTGACCCAGGGCATTGGCACTGAGTTGGCTGACATTGATGGCGCCACTTTGCAGGTCCACATCGAACACCGTATTCAGACTATAGGCCCGCTCAGGGATAAAGCCGAAATTATTGCCATAGCGAAAGGCGGCCGAGTCCGGCCCCATGGCAAACCAGCTGGCAATTTGCATCAGCATGGCAATGTCTTCGCCACTGGCCTGCAGCTGGCCCCTGACAGCGGGACTGTCGGTATTGAGATTGCTGGCAGCCAGCTTGGCGCTGAACTCAGAACTGAGCAGGGATGCAGTAAATACCGGCAATTGCACATTGCCTCGCTGCAGGTCTGCATCGAACTGGGCAGTGAGTTCAAAGCGCTTGTCCTCAAGGCCCTGCATCAGGCGTC
>JALEHB010000285.1 GCA_022763285.1 Pseudomonadales bacterium
ATCCTTGGATGACAGCTGGGTTTGTTTTCCAGCGATACGATCAATCAGTTCTGACTTGGTCATAGTGTTCCCCTGCTTCCAGTACCACTCAACAAACTTGGGCGCCTGACTATCCCGCCAGGCACCCGATGTTGATGCCCGATCTTATTCCTTGTTCATTTCGGCCTTGATCAGATCACCGATTGTACCCGGTGACGTGTCCTTGGCTTCCTGATTTTTGTGTTGTGCGATGGCGGCCTTCTCGTCATCAATTTCGATAGCCTTCACAGAAACGCTAAGAACCCGGTTCTTACGATCAACGCTGACGACCTTGACTTCGATCTCTTCGCCTTCTTTCAATACATTGCGTGCATCTTCAACCTTGTCGCGGCTGATTTCCGAGGCCCGCAGCACACCTTCAATACCTTCGCCCAGGGCGATGGTTGCCGATTTGGCATCTACTGAAGAGATTGTACCTTTAACGATGCTGCCCTTTTCGAACTCGGACACATAATTCATGAAAGGATCGTCTTCCAGTTGCTTGATGCCCAGTGAAATACGCTCACGCTCCGGATCAATGGAAAGAATGACGGTTTCGATCTCATCGCCCTTCTTGTATTCACGCACAGCATCTTCACCGGCTTCATCCCAGGAGATGTCAGACAGGTGTACCAGACCATCGATATTGCCATCGAGACCGATAAAGATACCGAAGTCGGTGATGGATTTGATGCTGCCGGAAATGCGATCGCCTTTCTTGAAAGACTCGGCAAAGCCGTCCCAGGGATTCTGGAAGCACTGCTTGATACCCAGGGAGATACGACGACGCTCTTCATCAATGTCGAGAATCATGACATCAACTTCGTCACCCAGCTGCACAACCTTGGAGGGGTGAATGTTCTTGTTGGTCCAGTCCATTTCAGAGACGTGTACCAGACCCTCAACACCCTCTTCCAACTCGGCGAAACAACCGTAGTCAGTCAGATTGGTGACAATCGCCTTGACCTTGGTATTTTCCGGATAGCGGGACTTGATGTTAACCCAGGGATCTTCACCGAGTTGCTTCAGACCCAGGGAAACGCGGTTGCGTTCGCGGTCATACTTGAGCACCTTCACTTCGATCTCGTCGCCTACATTGACGATTTCACTGGGGTGCTTGATGCGCTTCCAGGACATGTCAGTGATGTGCAACAGGCCGTCCACACCGCCCAGGTCCACGAAGGCACCGTAGTCGGTCAGGTTCTTGACGATACCCTTGATATTGATGCCTTCCTGCAGTTTCTCCAGCAGCGCATCACGTTCTTCGCTGCTGACAGATTCCAGCACCGCGCGGCGGGAAACCACCACATTGTTACGCTTGCGATCCAGCTTGATCAGTTTGAATTCAAGCTGCTGGCCTTCCAGATGTACGGTATCGCGTACCGGACGCACATCCACCAGGGAGCCTGGCAGGAAAGCACGGATATTGTTCAGATCGACAGTAAAACCACCCTTGACCTTGCCATTGATAACACCGGTGACGATGTCGTTCTTCTCGTAGGCGGCTTCCAGTTCCATCCAGGATTCGGCGCGCTTGGCCTTCTCGCGGGAGAGGCGGGTTTCACCAAAACCGTCTTCCACGGTTTCCAGGGCAACCTTGACTTCATCACCGACTGCCAGGGGCAGATTGCCCTGCTCGTCGAGGAATTGGGATCGGGGGATAACACCTTCAGACTTCAGGCCCGCATGCACGGTTACCCAGTCAGAGTCGATGTCGATAACGGTGCCGATAACGATGGCACCCGGGGTCATATCTATGTCGTTGAGCGATTGCTCAAACAGATCAGCGAAAGATTCACTCATTAATTAATCCAATTATTACAAGCAGTTGCAAACAGCTTTTAAACCTATCTGCAACTATCCATGGGCCAGCTCCCACGGGGGTTGTTCACGTTTGTCCCCGAGCTGCCATGCTGGTCGATCGGCGTTTCAGGAACGGTTTTTACTGCGCGTCTTGCGTACTGCTTTTTGGTTTCTACGAGGGAGTCCCGGGGAGGCGCTCATGTACCAGATCCATGACTTTTTCAATCACCGCAGGCAGCGGTAATTCAGTCGTATCCAGTACGATGGCATCTGCAGCAGGCTTGAGTGGGGAGACTGATCGTTGACTGTCTCGTGCGTCCCGCTCGTTCAGGTCTCGCAAAAGGTCGGGCAGAATAGCATCAATACCCTTAGCAATCAACTGCTTATAACGCCTTTGCGCACGCTCCTCCACGGACGCTGTGAGGAAGATTTTGAGCAGCGCATCGGGGAAAACCACGGTGCCCATATCACGCCCATCGGCCACCAGTCCCGGGGGCTGGCGAAAGGCCAGCTGACGCTCGTGTAGGGCCTGGCGGGCGGCGGGAATAGCCCCCACTTCCGAGGCCAGACGACTGCCCAGATCGGTGCGGATTTCAGTGGAAATATCCTCCCCCGCCAGGTGTACCGAATCAGGCCCGGTGCGGCCGAATTCGATCTCCAGATTTGCAGCCAGTTCGCTGAGCGCCCCGCTATCACTGAAGTCCAGCCCGGTCCGGTGGGCAGCAACGCCGAGAATACGGTACAGGGCCCCGCTATCCAGCAAATGAAAGCCCAGCCTGGCAGCCACGGCGCTGGCAACTGCCCCTTTACCGGAGCCGGAAGGGCCGTCGATGGCAATGACCGGCACGGTCACGGAGACTTTTCCTTTTGCTGGCTGACTTGGAGGCCAGCCTGATTGGCCAGTTCCACAAAGCCCGGGAAAGAAGTGGCCACATTGGCACAGTCGGCAATCCTGATGGGTCCACTGGCACGCAGTGCCGCCACAGCAAAGGCCATGGCAATGCGATGGTCGCCCTGACTGTCAATGTCCCCTGCTCCCAGCTTGCCACCCACAATACGAATACCGTCAGGATAGGTTTCAAGCTCGACACCCAGGGTTTTCAGTCCCACTGCCATGGCTTCGATGCGGTCACTCTCCTTCACCCGCAACTCTTCGGCACCGCGCAGCACGGTTTCTCCCTCGGCGCAGGCTGCCGCCACAAACAGAACCGGGAATTCATCGATGGCCAGGGGAATCTGCTGCTCCGGAATTACAATACCCTTGAGGGGACTGTAGCGAACCCGGATATCGGCCACCGGCTCGCCCCCCACTTCCCGCTCATCCAGCAACTGGATATCGCCACCCATTTGTGTGAGCAGGGCCAGAATGCCGGTACGGGTCGGATTAATGCCGACGTGTCGCAATAAAATATCGGAACCCGGGGCGATACTGGCAGCCACCATGAAAAAGGCTGCCGAGGAAATATCCGAGGGCACATCGATAGTTGTGGCTTGCAGTGAGGCGCCCCCTTCCAGGCTGGCGCAATTGTTTTCGAGGTTCACCGGCCAGGCAAAACCCTGCAACATGCGCTCGGTGTGATCTCGACAAGGTGCCGGTTCGCACACTCGGGTACGACCCTTGGCATACATACCTGCCAGCAGCAGACAGGATTTCACCTGGGCACTGGCAATCTGCATATCGTAATCAATACCACTGAGGGGCTTGCCCTTGATTTGCAGCGGTGGTCGGCCACCCTCGGCAGTCTGGATATCAGCCCCCATCTGTCGCAAGGGATCGGCCACCCGGTTCATGGGACGACGATTCAGGGATTCATCCCCGGTCAGTTCGGAGGCGAAATTCTGGGCAGCCAGCAGTCCCGCAAGAAGACGCATGGCAGTGCCGGAATTCCCCATATAAAGCGGTTTACGTGGCGCCTTCAGCCCCTGCATACCGACTCCATAGATGGTCATCTTGCCGTTCTCGGGGCCGACGATGGTGACTCCCATTTCCCGGAACGCCGCCACGGTATTGAGTGCGTCCTCGCCCTCGAGGAAACCTTCGATTTCTGTCACGCCATCGGCCAGCGCCCCGAAGATAACCGAGCGATGGGAGATGGATTTGTCACCCGGAACCCGGAATTCGCCACTCAGCTTGCCACCGGGCGAAGCTTCGAGACTGATGTTTTCAGCTTGCATTTCTGTACTACTGTCCTTTTGGTAATGCCGGGCAATAAAATCGTCCCGGGTTTTCTTGGCTCGCCTGAATACTTCCATCATGCCTTTGTGATCCCTGGCCTCGAGCCCGGCGCGGAACTGTTGCAGATAGTCAATATAATGGTCGAGAACCTTTGCCGTGGCATAACTGTTGGCCACAAAGATATCCGCCCACATGCGCGCATCGCTGGAAGCCAGGCGGCTGAAGTCGGCAAAACCACCAGCGGCATAGCGCAGAATGTCGTCGCTCTCTTTCAATTGCAGCAGACTGTCTACCAGCGCAAAAGCCAGCACATGGGGCAGATGACTGGTGGCGGCCAGCACCTGGTCATGACGCTGTACCGACATGCCCATGACCTCCGCGCCTACTCCACGCCACATCTCGTGGACCAGGGCGACACTGGCGCTGTCATTGTCAGCAATGGGGGTCAGGATCACCTTGCGTTCGGCAAACAATTCGACCCGGGCTGCCGCGAAACCACTCTGCTCTGAGCCGGCTATGGGGTGACCCGGTACAAATCTGGCCCGGAAGTCAGGATCCAGCGCAGCCACTGCCGCCACAATCTGTTCCTTGGCACTGCCCACATCGGTGACGATGCAATGGGTATTGAGCAGCGGCACCAGCTCTGGCAGCAGCGTCTCGATCATCAGCGGTGGAATGGCCAGCACCATGAGGTCGGCCTGCTGTGCGGCCGCAGCCAGTTCGCAGGCCTCACTGATCACGCCAGCCTCCTGCGCCTGTTGCAGAGCACGGGGATCATTATCTACCGCCAGAATCCTCTGTCCGGGATTGGCGCCGCGCAGGGCCCGCGCCAGGCTGCCGCCAATCAGGCCGAGTCCGACAATAGCAATAGTTTTATCGGCAAAGCCCTGCATTATCGATCCTGTGTCTTGGCAAAGGCAGGATAGGAACCCAGTACTTTGACTTCTTCCGTGCAGGACTGCAAACGGCTGAATAACTCCTGCACCTTGTCGTCGTCCTGGTGGCCTTCAAAATCGATGAAGAACACATATTCCCAGGCTTTTCTTTTCGACGGGCGGGAATCGATCTTGGTTAGACTGATCTTGAGATTCTCGAAGGGCTCCAGCACATAAAACAGGGCACCGGGACGATTGGAGGCATAGACCAGAATCGAGGTCTTGTCCTGACCGGTGGCCGCTACCCCCTGCTGCCCCATGATCAGGAAGCGGGTACTGTTATGCTGCTGGTCCTGAATATTCTCGGCGATGATATCGAGGCCGTAGATGGTGGCCGCAGTGCGTCCGGCGATGGCCGCGGTATGGGGCTCGCTGGCCGCCAGTCGCGCCGCCTCGGCATTACTGGCACATTCGAGCAGGCTGGCATCGGGATAGTGGCTTTGCAGCCATTGCCGGCACTGCGCCAGCGATTGTTTGTGTGAAGCAATCACCAGAATGTCCTGATTGCTGCCGGCCTTGGGCAACATCAATTGATGCTCGATGGGGACTATCTCCTCCCCTACAATCACCAGCGCCGTATCCACCAGGCAATCCTGGGTGTTATTGACCACCCCTTCGGTGGAATTTTCCACCGGCACCACGGCGTAATCCACATCCCCCTGGCCGACGGCAGCAAAGGCGTCATCGATGGAATTGCAGGCTTGCAGCGCACAATTCTCACCGAAATGATTCAATACCGCTGTTTGCGAAAAGGTTCCTGGTGGCCCGAGATAGGCCACCTTGCTGGCTTGTTTCAATGCTTTTACCTGCGCTGGGCCCGCAGCGAATCCTGCAGTTTTTACAGAATTGTGGGGGCCATGCTTGATCCTGTGCGGAATTTATTCCTGTTCGGTCGAACTGGCGTCAGCACCATTGCCGGCATCTGCAGCCACCTCAAGCTCTTCGCCTTCAAGCTCTTCGGCATCCGGCTCATCGACCCGTTCCAGGCCCACCAGCTTTTCCCCTTGCTTGAGTCGAATCAGACGCACACCCTGGGTGTTACGGCCCTGCACGGAAACTTCATCCACCCGGGTCCGAACCAGTGTGCCCTTGTTGGAAATCAACATGATCTCGTCGGAGTCATAGACCTGTACAGCACCCACTACAGCACCATTGCGCTCGCTGGTCTGCATGCCAATAACCCCCTGGCCACCGCGGCCATAAACCGGAAATTCCTCGGAGTTGGTACGCTTGCCATAGCCGTTTTCACTGACCGTCAGTATCTGCTTGTCGGCATCGGGGATGATCAGGGAAATCATCTGCGCATCGCCTGCCAGTTTGATACCGCGCACACCACGTGCCGTTCTGCCCATGGGGCGCACATCGGTTTCATTGAAGCGAATGGCCTTGCCACTGCTGCTCACCAGCATGACATCATGATTGCCATTGGTAATGGCGGTGCCCACCAGATGATCACCCTCATCCAGCTCGATGGCCCGCAGACCGACGCTGCGCTGACGGGCAAAATTAGGCAAGGCAGTCTTCTTCACGGTGCCATTGGCGGTAGCCATAAAGACAAAATGATCTTCCGAGTATTCATTCACCGGCAGCATGCTGGTGATGCGCTCGTTCTCTTCCAGGGGCAGCAGATTAACAATGGGCTTGCCGCGGGAATTGCGCGACGCCACCGGAATCATATACACCTTCAGCCAGTACACCTTGCCGGCTGAAGTGAAGCACAGCAAGGTAGTGTGAGTATTGGCAATCAACAGGTGTTCGACAAAATCCTCGTCCTTGACCGTCGCGGCCGACTTGCCCATACCGCCCCGCTTCTGGGCACGGTAATCGGTCAGAGGCTGGGTTTTGGCATAGCCGCTCTGGGAAATGGTGACTACCCGGTCTTCTTCGGTAATCAGATCCTCGGTGGTGAGATCCTGCTGGGATTCCACAATCTCGGTGAGGCGATCATCGCCATATTCTTTCTGTACCGCTTCCAGTTCTTCACGTACCACCGACAGCAGCCGCTCGCGGTTACCGAGAATTTCGAGATAATCGGCAATCTGGATCAGCAGTTCCTTGTAATCGTTGATCAGCTTTTCGTGCTCAAGACCGGTGAGGCGATGCAGGCGCAATTCGAGAATGGCCTGGGCCTGTTCCGGCGACAGATAGTAATCATTGCCCTTGAGGCCATACTGTTCATCCAGGCCCTCCGGACGACAGGCATCGGAGCCCACTTCGCCCAGCATGGCCAGCACACTGTCTGACTTCCAGGAACGGGCCAGCAGTTTTTCCTTGGCCTCGGCAGCACTGGGAGAGGTCTTGATCAATTCAATAACGGCGTCGATATTGGCCAGGGCCACGGCCAGGCCTTCCAGCACATGGCCGCGCTCGCGCGCCTTGCGCAGCAGGTAAAGTGTGCGTCTGGACACCACTTCCCGGCGATGGCGAAGGAAAGCATCCAGCACTTCCTTGAGGTTCAACAGCTTCGGCTGCCCGTCCACCAGGGCTACCATATTGATGCCAAATACCGACTGCATGGAGGTCTGGGCGTAGAGATTATTCAGTACCACGTCGCCCATTTCACCCTTGCGCAATTCAATAACGATGCGCAGGCCATCCTTGTCCGATTCATCCCGCAGTTCGGAAATGCCCTCAATTTTCTTTTCCTTCACCAGTTCGGCGATTCTCTCGATCAGCCTTGCCTTGTTGAGCTGATAGGGAATCTCGGTGACGATGATGGTCTGGCGGCCTGTTTTTTCATCCTCAATAACTTCCGCCCGGGCCCGCACATAGATGCGCCCGCGCCCGGTTTTATAGGCCTGTACAATTCCGGCCCGGCCATTGATTATACCGGCAGTGGGAAAGTCGGGGCCCTGGATATATTCCATCAGGCCATCGATATCAATATCCGGGTCTTCCAGCAGGGCAATGGCGCCGCTGACCACCTCATTGAGATTATGGGGCGGGATATTGGTGGCCATGCCCACGGCGATACCGGAGGAACCGTTGACCAGTAAATTGGGAATCTGGGTGGGCAGCACATCGGGAATCTGCTCGGTACCGTCGTAGTTCTCGGAATAGTCGACCGTGTCTTTTTCCAGATCTGCCAGCAAATCATGGGCGATCTTGGCCATGCGGATTTCGGTGTATCGCATGGCAGCGGCCGAGTCACCGTCAATGGAGCCGAAGTTCCCCTGCCCATCCACCAGCGGATAGCGCAGGGAAAAATTCTGCGCCATACGCACGATGGTGTCATAAACTGCCGAGTCGCCGTGGGGGTGGTATTTACCGATGACATCACCAACAACACGGGCCGATTTCTTGTAGGGTTTGTTGTAGTCATTGGAAAGGACGTTCATGGCGAACAGCACCCGGCGATGCACCGGTTTGAGACCGTCACGCACATCCGGCAAGGCACGGCCGACAATGACACTCATGGCGTAAGCCAGATAGGACTCACGCATTTCCCCTTCTAATGCAACAGGCAGAACCTGCTTGGCAAACTCAGACATAGACTAGTTGTTTCCTGAAAGACGGCGGGTAGGCAGCGGTGCTCGAGACGCAGCTTTATACTGGTTTATTGGCGTTATTCGACTTGCTTCCATCTAAAATACATCGGCCCGAATGTGGGCTTTTTTAAGGCTCGGGGTGGCTTTTCCGCGCCCCGGTTCCGGCCCCGAAACGAGGCAATTCGCAAGGGGCAAATTATAGCACAGCGAAGCCTTGAAATAACACTGTAAAGCGCTTTTTAGCCAGCAAAAAACTCCATTATTTTCAAAGGCTTCCGAATAGCTGCCGATTGGCCTCACAGGGGCGCATTCAGGGGCGTTTACGGGTATAATCGCGACCCTCAAATTCACCACAAATTGGCCGTCACCACCGCTTCAGGGAACAATTGTGAACAATAGCCAGCCCCAGACCGTCGACACCCTCATTCATGCCCGCTGGATTCTGCCCATGACCGGCGCCGATGCCGTCCTTGAGAACAAGGTTCTGGCTATCCGCGACCGCAAGATTGTGGCCATTCTGGACAGCCAGGAAGCCAGCAACTGGCAGGCCGAAGAAGTGCTTGAACTGGACCACCACGCCCTGCTGCCGGGTCTGGTCAATGCCCATGGCCACGCCTCCATGTCCCTGTTGCGAGGTATTGCCGATGACCTGCCATTGAAAGTCTGGCTGGAAGAACATATCTGGCCGCTTGAAGGGCAGCATGTCAGTCGTGAGTTTGTGCGTCATGGCGCCGAACTGGCCATCGCCGAAATGATTTCCGGCGGCACCACCACCTTTGCCGATATGTATTTCTTTCCTGACGAGGTGGCAAAAGTGGCTATGGAGGCTCAAATTCGCGTGCAACTGGCCAGCCCGATTCTGGATTTCCCCACGATCTGGGCCCAGGATGCCGACGAATACATCGACAAAGCCACCCAGTTGCACGATGACTTTCGCAATGCCGACATGGTGTACATGGCCTTCGGCCCCCACGCGCCCTACTCCGTGGCCGATGCGCCGCTGCAGAAAATCGCCATGTTAGCGGACGAACTGGATGTGCCGATTCACATGCATGTGCATGAAACCGCGCAGGAGATCAGTGATGCCCTGGCCAGCGACGGCCGCCGCCCCCTGCAGCGCCTGGCAGATCTGGGCCTGATCAGCCCGCGCCTGATCTGCATCCATGCCACCCAACTGGAACAGAATGAAATCACCCATTTGTCAGAGCATGGCGCCAGCGTGGTGCACTGCCCGGAAAGCAATCTCAAGCTTGCCAGCGGCTTTTGTGAAGTGGCGCGTCTGCAGAGTAATGAGGTGAACGTGGCACTGGGTACCGATGGCTGCGCCAGCAATAACGACCTGGATATGTTCAGTGAGATGCGCAGCGCCGCTCTGGTGGCCAAGGCCGTGGCTGGCGATGCCAGTGCATTGCCGGCTCTGGAAGCCCTGCGTATGGCAACCATCAATGGAGCCAGGGCCATGGGTATGGATGACGAGATCGGCAGCCTGGAGGTGGGCAAGCAGGCAGATCTGGCGGCCGTCAACCTCGATGCCATCAACTGTCAGCCCCTGCATAATCCGGTTTCCCATCTGGTCTATTCCACCCAGTCGTCCCAGGTGTCCCATGTCTGGGTGGCCGGCAAGCTGGTCTATGCCGAGGGTGATCTGAAGACAATGGACCTGCCGTTAATCAGGCAACAAGCTGCAGACTGGCA
>JALEHB010000286.1 GCA_022763285.1 Pseudomonadales bacterium
CGGTAAATTGCTAAAGTTCGCCAGGCTCCGGGTCGTAGTGCCTGGCAACAGGCTGTTTGCCTGTGCAGTTCCTTATCCAGGCGTTTGGCAGGCGCAGAAAAATTCGAAACCGGGGGTAGGTCAATGAAGTATCTGAAGATCGCAATAATTGCACTGTTGTTTTTGGGCAGTAGCGGAGCAGGGGCCTATTTTTACTTCGGGGATCAGTTATTCGGTGGTGACAGCGTCGCCGAGGGCGAAGAAGGGGTGGTTGAAGAGGAAGAAGTGATCCTGGATCCGCCGCTATACCATGCCATGCCGGCTCTGGTTGTCAGTGCCAACTACCAGGGACGTTTGCGTTATCTGCAGGTAAAGTTGAATGTCATGACACGCAATGAAGAGACCTTGGGCAAGCTGGAAGTCAACACGCCATTGCTGCAGGACGCCCTGATCATGCTGCTCAATGAGTACCCTTTTAACCAGTTGGAAAGCCCCGAGGGCAAGGAAGAATTCCGTGCCAAGGCCCTGCAGCGTGTGCAGGAAGTAATTGATGATGAAGCGGTGGAATCCCTGCTTTTTACCGGTTTTGTTATTCAATAGGCGGGTTGCTGCTGTCATTTCTGTGATTCTCTGCGCAGACGTCAGTTAGGAATTTTCCTACAATCTCGTCAGACTGCAATTTTCACAGAAGCCCTGATTGATGCCCTATCAAATTGAATACCGGGATAGTGACGGTGGTGTGATCACCCACTATTCCGGCGTCCTCACCGAAGCCGAATTTCTTGCCTGTACCGAGGAGAAATTCGCCAATCCGGAAATTTTCACCCGCTACCGCTATTCCATCAGCGATTTTTCCGAAGTCACGGAATTCAAGGTGGGCCTGGATCTCATCAAGGAAAACGCCATGCTCTCCAGTCAGGCCATGCAGGCCAACCAGACCGGGGTGATGGCTATCGTGGTCAACTCGGTCTTGCTGATCGGTATGGGCAACCTGTGGCGGGGCAATACCCTGGATATTGACGACCGGGTTGGGGTCTTTCGCTGCTCTGAAGAGGCCCAGGCCTGGGTCCACAAGGAATTGCAGCGCCGCGAAAGCGCCGACTGAAAGACATTCCGACCCGGCGCTCGATCGCGCTCGGCCCGCCGGCAGTTCTGGACTTCCCCGAACAGGGCTTTTACTCTTCCTACCAAGAACAACAACAATGGAGGATTTGCCGTGAATTTGTCTCGCCTGTTTGTCTCCGCTCTCTGTCTCTGTGCGCCGGCCCTGTTGGGCTCCAGCGTTATGGCCCAGTCCGGAAGCGATCTGACCAGTTTCATCTCCGGGGAAGGATTGCCTAACCCGACACCCAATGTCACCACCAACTGGGGTGAATTACCTGCGGGCCGTGAATGGGGCTCCACTGCGGGTATCGATATCGACCCCACCGATGGTCATATCTGGGCCTATGAGCGTTGTGGGGCTGGAACCTTCGGCGGCGGAGTTCCAATCAATTGCGACACTAATCCGGTCGATCCAATCTTTAAATTCAATCGCCACACCGGCGAGGTGATGGCCAATTTTGGCGGTGGCCTGATGATGACACCCCACGGCATCCATGCCGATGCCGAGGGCAATGTCTGGGTCACAGACTTCGCCGGCAATGAGGCGGGTACCAAGGGTCACCAGGTGCATAAATTCAGCCCGGAAGGGGAGCTGCTCATGAGCCTCGGCACGCCCGGTCAGACCGGCAGCGATGGCGCCCATTTCAATCAGCCGAATGATGTCATTGTCGGACCTGATGGCAGCATCTATGTAGCTGATGGCCACAGCGGTCAGGGCATGGTCAGTTTTCGAGCCCTCGATGAGGGCCGGGAAACAGGCCAGACTGCGCGTATTCTGAAATTCTCGCCCGATGGACGCTTCATCAGACAGTGGGGTCAACTCGGTGTTCGCCATGGCGAGTTCCGCACGCCCCACGCTCTGGAATTCGATTCAAGGGGCCGCCTGTGGGTCGCGGATCGCGGAAACCACCGCCTGGAAATATTTGACCAGGATGGTAATTATCTGGAGTCGCGCTACAGCTATGGTCGTATCTCCGGCATATTCATCACCGATGATGATAGGGTCTATGCCATTGATTCCGAATCATCGCCCACCAACCATCCCAACTGGCGTAATGGTGTGCGCATTGGCCATATCGATGATGACCGCATCACCGCGTTTATTCCGCCCTTTGAGCGATCCGATCGGGTTTATCAGGGCACAGCCGGTGAGGGGGTGGCTGTGGATGCCGATGGCAATGTCTATGCGGCAGAAGGGCCGAATTCACTGTCCCAGGCCGGTGGCGCCTTCACCAAGTATTCGGTGGACTAGTCAATTCAATCATTCTATGTGGGGGGCAGGGCCTGCTGCTCTGCCTCCTGCAGTTTTCGATACAGTGAGCGGGTACTGATTCCCAGAATGTCTGCCACTTTTTCCTTGTCACCGTCCTGAGCTTCCAGCAAGCGCTGCAAGTAGCGCTGTTCCTGGGTTTTCAGATCCACCCACTGTTCCTGCTCTGCGCCCGGGCTATTGCTCACGGGCATCTCACTCTCTTCCAGTGCTTCTGCAATCACTTCCTGATCGATGACATTGGTGTCTGTCAGCACGATGGCGCGGTTTAACAGGTTGCGCAGTTCACGGATGTTGCCACGGTAGTAGTGGCCACAGAGCAGTTCCATGGCAGACTGGGTGAGGTGGTAATCCTGATTGTTGTCCAGGCGCTTCAGAATGGCACGCGCCAGCAGGGGAATGTCATCCTGACGCTGGACCAGCGAGGGCAGGAAAATGGGAAACACATTAATGCGATAAAAAAGATCACTTCGAAATTCACCCGCGTCTACCATGCTGAACAACTTCTTGTGAGTGGCGCAGATCAGGCGGAAGTCTGAGCGCTTGACCTCGGCGCTGCCCACTGGCCGATAAGTGCCCGTTTCCAGTAGGCGCAACAGCTTCACCTGCATGGGCAGGGGAATGTCCCCTACCTCGTCGAGAAACAGGGTGCCGCCGTCGGCGTGTTCCACCAATCCTTTCTTATTGGCCTGGGCGCCGGTGAAGGCACCACGCACATGGCCAAACAGTTCCGATTCGAACAGGCTGTCGGTCAGACCTGCGCATTCCAGTGTCACCAGCGCGGCATCCTTGCGTTTGCTGGCCATGTGTATCGCCCGTGCTGCCAGTTCCTTGCCGGTACCGGATTCACCAAGCAATAACACCGAAGCCTCACTTTCTGCCACCCGGGCAATCTTGCCCAGCAACTTCTTGAAAGCCGGGCTTTCGCCAATCATTTCCTGATCCTGCAAATCGCCGCTGGCCAGGGGCACTGGCCGCAACAATTCGACGAAGTAGAGCAGATCACCGTCGCTGTTGTGGATGGGCAACATTTCCACATCCACGTGCTCCTTGCCCCGGGGAGTCTGATGAATATGCAGC
>JALEHB010000040.1 GCA_022763285.1 Pseudomonadales bacterium
CGGCATTTCACCAGATGGTCTTTCCAGTACAGCTTGGTGCAGACACAGGTCTTGCCCTTGGCCTGGGTGGCTTCAAACAGCCTGGCCAGTTCTCTCTTGTGCAGCAGCAGCTTTCTGGTGCGGGTGGGATCGGCGATTACATGGGTGCTGGCGGTGTTCAGGGGCGTGATCATGCAGCCCAGCAGAAAGGCCTCGCCGCCTTTCATGAGCACATAGCTGTCCACCAGTTGCACTTTCTTTTCCCGGAGACTCTTGACCTCCCAGCCCTGGAGCTGGATGCCGGCCTCGAAGTCTTCCTCAATGAAATAGTCGTGCCGCGCCTTCTTGTTGACGACGATGGTGTTGTCGGGAGTTTTTTTCTTGCTGCTTTTAGCCATGGGCGGCGATTATAGCCTGTTCGTCAAATTCAGCGAGTTCTATTATCAAGCCGGGCAAGGGAATTCCACTGCCGAGGCCGGAAAAGACGGGGCCTGCAGCCATTCTGGCGGCCTGATCCTTTTCGTTGTACCGTGCCCGGGGCGTTGGTAGAATCGACGCCTGGTTTCATAACAACAAGATTATTAAGGACTTTTATGGTGCAGGAGCGAGGGCAGTTCAGTTCGAAGTTGGGATTCATTCTGGCTGCTGCCGGTTCCGCCGTAGGACTCGGAAATCTGGTTGCCTTTCCGGTCATGGCCTCCAAGAACGGGGGCGCGGCCTTTCTCATCATCTATCTGTTTTTCATCGCTTTCATCTGCTATCCGGTGATGATGGCAGAGATTTCCATGGGCCGGAAAACTACCCGAAATCCCGTGGGGGCCTTCTCGGAACTGTCCGGGGGCAAATTGCGCTGGCGACTGGCGGGTATGCTGGCCATCCTCACACCCTTCATGATCGCGGTGTTCTATACCGTCATTACGGTGTGGCTGGTGGTCTATATCAAGGAAACCCTGTCTGGCAACCTGACCGGGCTGGCCGATGATGCCACCTTCGGAGAGATCGTGGCCCGCCCCAGCCTGTTTCTTTACCTGACAGGTTTATTGGCGGTTATCTTTTTTATCCTGCTGGGCGGTGTCAAAGGCGGTATCGAACGCCTGGCCCGGGTGCTGATGCCCACGTTGGCGGTAATGCTGGTGCTGCTGACGGTATTCGTACTGACCCTGGATAATGCCAGTCTCGGCGTCCGTTACTATCTGGTGCCTGACTTCAGCCGCATTGACCTGAGTGTTGTTAATGGTGCCCTCAGTCAGGCGTTCTTCTCCCTCTCCCTTGGTATGGGTATTCTCATTACCTACGGCTCCTATTTCAGCCGCAAGGACAATATCCCCCAGTCAACCCGCATGGTGGCGGTGGCAGACACCAGCATTGCCTTTTTTGCCGGCCTGCTGATTCTGCCGGCGATCTTTGCCTTTGACCCCAATACCAATACCGATGACCTGTCCACCAGCAGTGTTGGGCTGATTTTCAGCTTCCTGCCGAAGATCTTCCTGTCCATGCAGGCGGCGGTGGGCTATGGCGGTGCCACCATTGTGGCCGCCATCTTTTTTACCCTGGTATTTTTTGCGGCACTGACTTCCCTGGTGTCCATTATCGAGATTCCCATTGCCTGCTGGATCGATGAGCTGAATTTTTCCCGGCGCAAGGCGGTTGCACTGCAGGCGGTGTTGCTGACCCTGTTTGCGATACCCGCCACCATGTCTCTGGGGATCTCGGATTTCTTCACCAATTTCACCAGCTATGGCGGGGTGACGAAGTCTTTCTTTGATCTGGTTTCCGATGTGTTCTACGAGACCATTCTGCCCTTTGTCGGATTTACGGTGTGTATCTTCTGTGCCTATGAATGGAAAGTGAGCGGGTTGAAAGAAGAACTGAAAGTGGGGGATGACAAATTCGAAGGCTCATTTCTGGAGAAGTATCTGAACTTCTCCCTCGGCACCGTGATCCCGGCCGTGCTGCTTATCGTATTCATCAGCACAGTCTCACAAATCTATTTCGCCTGAACCCTATGACAAGTATTAAGCGCAGCGCCCTGGTGGAGCACTCTGCCGAGGAGATGTTTGATCTGGTCAATGACATCGAGCAGTACCCCAAATTTATGGCCGGTTGCACCAGCGCCAGGGTGATCGAGTCCAGCGAGACCGAATTGCTGGGTGAGTTGACCCTTGGCAAGGCCGGCATCAGTCAGTGCTTTGTCACCCGCAACAGTTTGAATCGGCCTCACGCCATTATCATGAATCTGGAAGAGGGCAATTTCTCCTCCTTCGATGCCCGCTGGGATTTCAAGGAGCTGGGTGACAATGCCTGCAAGGTTTCCCTGGTAATGGAATTTGAGTTTGATTCCTCCCTGATGAATTTTGCCCTGGAAAAACTCTTTGCCTCGGTGGCCAATAATCTGGTGGATGCCATCGTCAATCGCAGCCATCAGGTTTATGGCTAGCTACCGGGTCCATTCGATGAATTTATAATTCGGGCAATTTATAAAGAGCAAGTGAATGGAAGATCAGGAAATCCGGTCTATCAAGGTGGAAGTAGCTTATGCTACTCCCGAGAAGCAGAAGATTATCAGCCTGAGCTTGCCACAAGGCAGTACGGCTTATATAGCGGTTTGTGAGTCGGGTATTGTGGATGTGTTTCCCGCTATCAATCCGGATGAGGACCCCATGGGCATTTTTTCCAAACCGCTCAATGGCAAGGGCCAGCCGTTGCCAAAGGACTATGTCTTGCAGGAAGGGGACAGGGTGGAAATTTATCGGCCCCTGCAGATCGACCCCAAACAGGCGCGACTGCAACGGGCTGACAAGAAAAGTCGCAACTGAATACTGGCAATCGGCCCCTGGCCTGTTTAATAATTCAATGACCGCCAGGCAAATAATGAAGTGAACCCGTAATGAGCAAATCCGATAAGCCTCCCGTTAAACCCTCAGACAAACAGAGTTGGTTGGCGAAACTGGAAAAGGGCCTGCATGATTTTTATGTCACTCCCTATCGCCGCTCCTTCGCGCGCGCCCAGCGCGAGGAAGATGATCTGTTTATGTTGCTGGTTTTTGCCGAGAGCCTCGGTGTGCCCAATCCGGCCGCTTACTACACCATGGAATTGCTGCCCCTTGTTTACGATCGTTTCCATGAGTGGCATACCCGCATGGGCATGGAACGTTCACCGCTGGATCATGTAAGTTGCTGCTAGAACTCGCCAATAAACGCAAGCTGCTGTTTTTCGGTGGCAAGGGCGGTGTGGGTAAAACCACTGTCTCCGCTGCCACGGCGCTGGCGCGTGCCAATGCCGGCGGCAAAGTACTGCTGGTATCCACCGATCCGGCCCATAACCTCGGGCATTTGTTTGATCGCAAGATCGGGCCCCGCCCGATGCGGATTACCGCCGGGCTGGATGCCATGGAACTGGATCCGGAAGAAACCGTTGATCTGCACCTGAAAGAAGTCAGTCGCGCCTTGCATCAGTTGATGCCGGTTACCCAACATGGCGAGATCGACAAACATATGCAGTTGTCTCGCGATGCCCCGGGCATGCAGGAAGCGGCCATTCTGGAGCGCATTGCCGAGGTGGTGGAAACGGGACTCAAGGAATATGACCTGATAGTGTTCGACACGGCCCCTTCCGGCCATACCGCACGCTTGATGGCGCTGCCGGAGATGATGTCAGCCTGGACCGAGGGGCTGATCAAGAGACGGGAAAAGGCCGATCGCTTTGCCGAGTTTGTGCGTGATCTTGGATCGGACTCCAGTATGGAAGACAAGACCCTCGGAGCCAATGATCAGGAGCAGGAAAAGGAAAGCCGCATTCGTCAGATTCTGAATCGCCGTCGTCTGAAATTTGCGGGCCTGCGTGATCATATTGCGGACAAGAGCTGCACCTCATTCGTAATTGTGCTGGCGGCTGAACGCCTGCCGGTGCTGGAAACTCTCGAATTGCAGCACAAACTTGCCCATTCCGGCGTGCAGGTGGAATGCCTGATTGTGAACAAGCGCAGCCCCGACAGCGGTGGCCAGTTCCTCGAAGAGCGCCATGCCCAGGAGGCCGAGCACCTGAAACTGCTGGATGAGAAGCTGCCCTCGGTGCCGCGTCAGGAAATCGAGCTGATGGCCCATGATGTGGTGGGTCTGGAAGCGCTGGAAGCCTTTTCCCGCAAGCTGGGCTGAGCAGTTTTCCGCACCGAATCACCAACCGCCCCTTGACGCGGGCCCGTTTTAATTCGAATAATCCCCTGTTTATCTCCACACCGGGAAAGCAATGCGCTTTTTGAATCCAGCCAGAATAGTCAAGAGTCAGCGAGTTGGTGAGCCTGCGCGCCGCTATTTGCTGTCCTTTGTGCTGGCGTTGGGAGCGGCCCTGTTGCTGGCCCAGGGCATCGAACTGGGTCACAGCCATGATGATCTGGAGAGTCAGCTCGATTGCCAGATTTGTCTGAAGCATAGCTCCAAAGGCAAATTACTTGCTGCCAGTGATCTTGATTTTGGTCCGGGTAGCGCTATTCAGTTTGCCGCCCGGATTCAACTGCAGAAGCCATTTCTGGCCCTCCCTTCCGCGAATTCTCGCGCACCCCCTGTCCTGATCTAAACCAAAACCATCGACTGTCACCTACTGCGCGCCTGTTCCCTGCCGGAATGGGTGTCCATTGCTGTGTCAGCCTGAATTACCGGATTTAGAAACAAGACAGGACCCAATCATGAAACGATTGAATCGTAGTGCCCATTTGTCGTGGGCGATCAAAACCATTGTCATGGCCTCGGCTGTGGCACCTGCAACACTACTGGCGCAGGACAATCACGAAGCTGACACCCAGCGGCTCGAAGAAATTATCGTCACCACCCCCTTTGAGCAAACGGCGGCAGAAACCGCCTTGCCGGTGGGCAG
>JALEHB010000287.1 GCA_022763285.1 Pseudomonadales bacterium
ACAGGAGCAGGTGGACTCGGTACTGATCATTGGCTCTGATTGCCCGCTGTTGACACCGGATTATCTGGCCCGGGCCCTGGCTGCGCTTGAGCAGCATGAGCTGGTGCTGGGGCCGGCCGAGGATGGTGGCTATGTGCTGATTGGTCTGCGCCAGCCGCAGGCAGAGCTGTTTACCGGGCTGGACTGGGGTACGGAGCGGGTACTGGAACAGACCCTGACGATTGCCGCAGAGCTGGGTTTGAGCACCGCCTTGTTGCCAGTGCTGTGGGATGTGGATACCGCCGCGGATCTGGGCAGATTGGCGCAGCTGGATGGGGAGATGCGGTCGCTGCTGGCGGAAATCAGCTGGCCTGAGCCGGTGGGCGAGGCCTAGCGGGACAGCAGTTGTTCCAGATTCAGCAGTTTCTCAGCCAGACGGTCGGCATCTACCTGGTATTCATTGCTGATAATTCGCTGATGCAGTTGCACCACGCGGGTGGCATTGACTTCCGGCAGTTGCTCTATGGTCTCGCGCAATCGTGCCAGTTGCTCACGGTCGGCCGGGCTTTCCTTGTCGGCCTTGCTGGCCTCCAGGCTGCGGCGACGATGGGAATTAATGGGCGTCACTACCGCTGCACGTTGCGCAGTTTCGGAATGGCCGTGCTGGGAGTCTGATTTATTCACCGTGCTGCTTTGCTACTACGCTGTCTGTCTGCTGGTTGAGGTTGCCTGATTCAGTCCGGGCAGGACTGGCCCGCAGTGGCGGGTCTAATCTATAACGACTGGTGCAATAATATCTTTAAGCTCCTCAGGCACCATTTAACGATTTCAGGCAAATTTAGAGAAAATAGCTCTAACTATCTGTATTTAAATAAGAAACAGCCTTTCTTTTTTGCCTGTAACCGGGCCGACCAAAGTCAGGCCCGGAGGCTGGCCCGTGATGTGCTGTGCAGCGCGGCGTAAGTAAATACTTTGCCCTGTTGGCAAATTATTTTTGATTATTTTTCGAGTCGACGACTGCTGCACCATAACAGCGCAGAAATTCATCCGGAAACCGGCTGGGTTTGCCGGTGCTGACCCGAATGCCCACCAGGTCCCAGCAGCCTCGCAGAATGGTTTGGCCGCTGGCCGGTTTGATCAGCTGAAAGCGTCGTTGCAGACGCAGTTTGCCATCGCAATGGGTGAGCCAGGTGCCGATCAGCAACTGGTCTCCACTAAAGCTCGGCAGGTAATAGTCATAGCTGGCCTGGCGAATGGCGACGCCACGGTCGAGTTGCTGGTAGTCAGCGATGGTGAGGCCCAGCTCGGCGGAGTGGGACCAGGCCGCTTGCTCGCACCAGGCGATATAGCAGGCATTATTGGTATGGCCCATGCCGTCAATATCATGGTCACTGACCAGCAGTTCATTGCAGTGGGGGCCAGGATAATCCCAGTTCATTAAAAGTCCTTTTAAGGGCCTGGCTGTCCTGCCTGCCCCTGATTGCTGTGGTGGATCAACTAATTTACCCGCTTTTGTCCCTTACGGGCTGTTTTTCCTACAAGTTTTCATGTGATTATTGGCCGAAACCGGTCGCCTGATTGCAGGAATGTGATGCTGTTCCCTGGATCCCGGGAAATTCCTTGCTAGTGTTGTCTGGCCCAAGCAGTGGCAGCATTGGCATCAGTAGTCAGCTTATCATTCAGGAGACCGGTTCACGGTTGCGCCGAGGGCTCGTTCGCCCTGATTTGTAATTTAGTCCTTAAAACTGTGACTGCTGGCGCCGTAAGCAATTACTGCTGTCTGTTTCTCGCTGCACAAGTCGGAACAGGCAGGACTGGAGTATAAAAACAATACACGTGGAGAATACAAGATTGCACGCAGTCATCGACACTGATAACAACGCGTTTAACGACTACTGGAACAAGCTGGTGGCTGCTGACCCGGGCCAGAATCCATTGTATGCGCCGGCGCGTGATATTGGCGACGTTGCCAGCCACTCCTTCATCGATCATTCCTTTATGGTGGTATCCGAGCAGGAACCTGTATTCGGTTGTTCTCTTACCCTGAACCAGGACAAGAATGGCCGGCGTCGACTGGGCTTTCTGGGCAGGGAAGCTTCCAATCTTGTTAATCGTCGCAGCCTGGTCAAAAGCAGCAATAATTTTCAGCCGGAAGTGATTCGCCTGATGCAGGATCATTTCCGGCAACTGATTGATGAAGTGCAGCCGGACACACTGGAATTTCTGGATCCGGTGAGCTGCGGTCTGATGTCGCCGCTGACCCAGGTGCTGCTGGAATGCGGTGCCTTGCCGGCGGTGAAGAAATGTCAGGTGCTGAACCTGGCGCTGCCCAGGGCCGACTTGCTGAACAAGGTGGACAGCCAGTATCGCAAGTTGATCGAATGGGGAAATGAAAACCTGTGCTTCGATGTGATTCGCGGCGACCGCCTGGAACAACTGGTTTCCAGATTGCCTGAGCTTTGTAATGCGGCTGCTGTCGATGACGCCGATGCCTGGTCTGCCTACCGGGAGCTGATCGAGCAGGGCAAAGGCTTTGTGGTGCAGGCCTGGTCACCCGAGAATCATTCGGCCACTGATCGCATCAGTGGCCTGTTCATCCATAACCATCATAGTTGCCACTATGTGCTGGATGATTCAGCCTTGCATGTCGATGACCTGGGGCTGCTGCATGCCTTGCTGTGGCGAGCCATTATGCATAGCCGCAATATCCAGTGCCGGCATTTCGATTTCGGCGGCTGGGCCAGCAATCACAGCAGCATCGACGCCGAAAAATTTGGCGGGGTTGCCCATACCCGCATCAAGGTTTCCCTGAATGCTCTCTGAGGATTTTTGACGGATGCTGCTGCGTTGACTCGTTTGCACTGAGCGGGTCTAATGGAGCGTCTACAGGCGCTCCGGAAAGCCTGTGTTAATTCAATCAGCCTCTGCCCAAGCATCAGTGCCCCATGGAAGCCAATACCAGCATACTTCTGATCGATGATGACGAGAGTCATCGCCTGGCACTGACAACGATTCTGAAATTTATCGGTGAAAACTGTAGCCCCAGCAGCAGTGCAGACTGCGCTGTCACGCTGAGCCAACTGGAACCGGGCAATACCAGTCTGGCGCTGATCGGTCGTCTCGACATGAACAGTCTCGAGCCATTACTCACCCAGTTGCATGAGTGGGAAGCGGGGCTGCCCTTTGTGCTGTTGGGAGAGCATGAGATTCCTCAGGAGCTGCCGGCAGCTCTGCTTACCCGCATCACCGCCCGGCTTGACGATGAACCCAGTTATCAGCCCCTGCTGGATGCCCTGCACAAGGGCAAGCTCTTTCATGAGCATTTCAACCGTCTGCGTGATGTGGGCGGGGTCCGGGATTTCAATATGTTCCACAGCCTGGTGGGACAGTCGGCAGCGATTCAGAAAGTCAGGCATATGATGGGGCAGGTGGCCAGCAAGGAAGTCAGCGTGTTGATCACTGGTGAGTCGGGAACGGGCAAGGAAGTAGTGGCCCGCAACCTGCACCTGAATTCCTCGCGCGCCGAAAAACCCTTTGTGCCAATCAACTGCGGTGCCATTCCCCGTGAGCTGCTGGAGAGTGAATTGTTCGGGCATGTCAAAGGTGCGTTTACCGGAGCCATTTCCGATCGTGCCGGCCGTTTTGAACTGGCCGATGGCGGCACCCTGTTTCTCGATGAAATCGGTGACATGCCACTGAGCATGCAGGTAAAACTGTTGCGCGTGTTGCAGGAGCGCAGCTTTGAACGGGTCGGCGGTGTCAAAACCATACAGGCCGATGTGCGCATACTGGCTGCCACTCACAAGGACCTGGAAGACATGATCGATGCCGGCGAATTTCGCCAGGACCTTTATTACCGTCTCAATGTGTTTCCAATTGAAGTGCCGCCGTTGCGGGATCGCGCCGATGATGTACCCTTGCTGCTGAATGAACTGATATCCCAGATGGAGGCGGAGCAGCGTGGTTCAGTACGCTTTAATTCCGCCGCCATTGCCAGACTCAGGGATTACCACTGGCCGGGTAATGTGCGGGAACTGGCCAATCTGATCGAGCGCATGGCGATTCTCTATCCCCACAGCATTGTTGGCGTGAATGATCTGCCAGAAAAGTTCAGGCAGGAAAAGGCTCGCCCGCAGCCCGTGGCGATCGGCTCCGCTGACAGCCCGGACAGGGCAACAGCTACAGAGGGCAGCGACAGCAAAGCGCCAGAGGCACCTGCAGCAGCCAGCCTGGAAGAGAATCTTGCCGCCGCGGCTGAATCCGGATCCTTGCTGCCCATGAATGGCCTGGATCTGAAGGAGTACCTCAACAATCTCGAGCGTGACCTGATTGAGCAGGCTCTGGATGACAGTGATGGGGTTGTGGCCCGGGCCGCAGACCGACTGCACATCGGCCGTACCACTCTGGTTGAAAAGATGCGCAAATTTAATCTGGCCCGCCGCCAGGCTGAAGAAAAGCAGGAGCGGGAAGCGGAGCAGGCGCAGAGCCCCGGCCGTGATGGAGACAGTGCTGCGGGCGATAGTGGGGAAAGAGATCAGGCCGCTTCCGCCTGAGCAAGCAAAAGACAGCCATGCCTCAGGGCAGGGGAGTCACCTGTTCACCGGCCACCAGGGCATTTTCCAGTTCCAGTTCAATGCGTAGCCCCGAGGGATTGATCTGCTCAATCCGGGCCAGCAAATTACCCCAATCCCTGGCCAGCCAGATGATAGTCTGGCGACCATTATCGGTTTCGCGAATCCGTTCCAGTTTGATCGTGCTTAATGGCCCCAGCGGTGTTTGCAACACTTCCTCGCCAAGTCGACGATAACGGTGAGTTTCGATTTCACCCCCATCAATCAACTGGTACTCAAAGATCGTCTCGTTGGAGTCGTCCAGGTCCATGGCCAGTGCCAGCTGGTAACTCAATTGATCCAGCACGCCGGGCTGCAATTCGATATTCCAGCTCTGCTCGTCTTCGACGCTGCGAGCCAGGGAGGCCTCCCAGTTGAAACTGATAGCCTGGTTTTCAGTGGTAATGCCGGTGATCAGATACTGGTAGTTATCGGGCACAATATTGCCACCGGTCAGGCTGAACTCACTGACCTGTTCCAGGTCTCCCACATTGATGCCGGCTACCTTGGCTTCCAGTGAGGTGTTGAGGCGATAGTGGCCATTGTCGAGTCGTACCAGATGTCTTTCGGCATTGCCACGCATGCCATTGGTGGAAGCCTGGTAGTAGGCTGAAAACTCTTCCACATCGGCCTGCAGGCCCGGAGCAAGTCCGAGCAGCAGAAGCAGGCAGCTGAAGGGGCGAATGTTCATGGCTGTACCTGTACACCTCCGGCCGGTAGCAGCTCACCATCGAGCAAGGCCTGATTGTCACGCATCTGCAGTCTGTCGGCGGCAAACCAGCTGACGACCTTGGGATAGAGCAGATGCTCCTTCTCCAGCACCTTTTCGGCCAGGCTGGCGGCGTTATCCCCGGCCAGAATCTTTACCCTGTCCTGGGCGATCACCGGGCCGCCATCCATCTCTTCGGTGACAAAGTGAACCGAGACACCGTGCTCGCTGTCACCGGCATCGAGGGCTCGCTGATGGGTATGCATGCCCGGGTATTTGGGCAGCAATGACGGGTGAATATTAAGCAGGCGGCCCGCGTAGTGGCGCACGAAGTCGGCGCCAAGCAAGCGCATAAAACCGGCCAGCACCACCAGTTTGGGCTGATACTTGTCAATGCAATTTTGAAGCGCCAGATCAAACTCTTTACGATCCTGGTATTGGCTGTGATCAACCACCGCGGTGGCGATACCGTCCCGTTTCGCCCTCTCCAGGCCAAAGGCATCCGGTCGATTGGAAATCACGGCACTGACCTTGTAATTCGAATGCAGGCTGTGATCAATAAGAGCCTGCAGATTTGAACCATTTCCTGAGATCAGGACAACGATGGGGCAATGGGTCTTCACTATGTTCCTACCTGTTGGCTCAAATGAATTCGACAGCCTGGTCCTGGCCAGTCTTTTCCCGGATCTGTCCGATCAGAAAGGCATCATCGCCATCGCGATTGAGCAGGTCCAGGGCAACCTGGCTGTCCTGCTCGGGAATGCACAGCACCATGCCAATACCGCAATTAAAGGTCCGCAGCATTTCCATTTCCTCAACATTGCCCTGCTGCTGCAGCCAACTGAAGATTTCCGGGCGTGCCCAGCTGTCGGCCTTGATTTCGGCACAGGCATTGTCCGGCAGAACCCGGGGCAGGTTTTCCACCAGACCACCGCCGGTGATATGGGCGATACCGTGGATGTTTACCGTGGCCGCCAGTTCGCGCACGGTATTGACGTAGATAATGGTCGGAGTGAGCAGGGTTTCGCCCAGGGTGCTGTCGGCGAAGGGCTGTGAAAGATCAGCGCCGGCGACCTCGAGTATCTTGCGAATCAGGGAATAGCCATTGGAGTGGGGGCCGGAAGAGCGCAGACCAATCAACTGGTCACCCACATTCACGGCATTGACGTCGATGATCTTGCTGCGTTCCACCACACCCACAGCGAAACCGGCAACATCATAGTCCTCACCCTGATACATGCCGGGCATTTCGGCGGTCTCACCACCGATCAGGGCACAGCCGGCCTGTTCGCAGCCGGCACCGATGCCGGTGACCACATCTTTGGCAGTGGCTACATTGAGGCCGCCGGTGGCGTAGTAGTCGAGAAAAAACAGGGGTTCAGCGCCGCAGACAATCAGGTCATTCACGCACATGGCAACCAGATCTATGCCTATGCTGTCGTGCTTGTTCATCTCCATGGCCAGTTTCAGTTTGGTGCCCACGCCATCGGTAGCCGACACCAGTACCGGCTGCTGGTATTTGGCCGGGATTTCGCACAGGGCACCGAACCCACCCAGCTGGGACAGTACTTCCGGACGGTGGGTGCGGGCACTGACCTGCTTGATCTGTTCGACCAGGGAATTGCCAGCATCAATGTCGACTCCGGCATCCCGGTAGCTTAGTGAAGCCTTCTGGTCGGCGTTGGCATTTTTCTCTGATGTCATGCTATTAGTCCTTTATTCACGCGCTTGGAAACAGGCGTGAAGTTTAGCAAGAAGCCCGTTATGAGTCAGTGACTGATTGCCGGTGTCCAGTGCAACATGCTGAACATGAATCCTGGCTGAAGCCGGGGTTAGGCGATTCGCCGTCAGTACAGTATTATCCCGCCTATGTTGAAGTGCAGTACTGCTTTTCGCTCCCTGATACTGACTGCCTTGCTGGGCCTTGCTCTGCCGGTTGCCGGCCTGCAGGTTACCGGGCTCTACAGTCATCGGGTGGCGGTGGACAATGAGAGTGATGCCGAGCGCAACCGGGCGTTCCGGGTGGCCATGGAGGCGGTGATTCTGAAGGTGACCGGCGATCCCCGCTGGCTTGATCATCCCCGGGTTCAGCAGGCGGTGGAAAACGCCCAGAACTATGTCGAGGCCATTAGCTACAGCAGTGAGATGCTGCCAGTGGCAGCAAGCGCTGAAGATCAGCAAACTGAAGCCGAGCCCGATGCCCCCGCCGATGCGGATTTGGCAGATAACCCTGCCGATGAGCAGCCCGGCATGGACCAGGCCCCACAATTTGTCGAACAGCGCTATATCGACCTGGATTTTGCCGATGCCCTGATCAACGAAATGCTGGCAGCGGCAGATATTCCGGTCTGGGATGACAATCGTCCCAGTGTACTGGTCTGGATGGCGATCCAGGATGCCAGTGGGGCACGACATATGCTCACCGCCGACAGTGATCCCGAAATGATGGCCTTTATTCAGGACTTTGCCGAGCGCCGCGGTGTGCCGGTGATTTTTCCCCTGCTGGATTTTGAGGATCGGCGTAATCTCAGCGAGGATCAGGTCTGGTCCCTGGATGAAGAGGCAATTGCCAATGCCAGCGCCCGTTATGGCGCCGACAGTGTGTTGGCCGGCCGGGTGCTGTTTACCGCCAGCGGTGAACTGGTAGGGCTGTGGCAATTCCAGTTCCAGGACCGTCTGGATGTTTTCGATGGCTTTGCCACCGCCGCTGAAGACTATCTGCTGGCACCCCTTGATCGTATCACCAGTGAGCTGGCTGGTTATTTCGCCATCAGTCCCGATGCGTCACCACGCTATGATGTGCGTCTGCGAATCGATGGGGTGGCCGATCTGGGGGACTATTCGGCGCTGATGGACTATGTGGCCAACCTGGGCCTGGTGGAAAGCGTCAGGACCACAGCTCTGGCGGGCGAGCGAATCGAGCTGTTGCTGGGAGTGCTGGGTAGCACCCAGCAATTGAACGAGCTGATTGCCCTGGACCGCGACCTGTTGCCAATCAGCAGCTCAGGCGATGAGGCGCCGGGCCTGCTGCATTACCGGTGGACTCGATAGCAATGAGCGCCATTGGCAAGAACAGCAAGGCAGGCACCGCAAGTCCCGGGCCATTGCAATTGCCGCTGGGTATTCGTCTCAATGATGAATGCCGGTTTGAGAATTACCATATCTCCGAGGCCAATCAGCCCTTGCTGGATGCCTTGCTGGATGCCTCGCCGCCAGACTTGCTCTATATCTGCAGTCAGCCACAACAGGGGCTGAGTCATCTGCTGCAGGCGCTTTGCCACCAACAGAGTCAGCAGCCTGATCAGGGCGCGGCTTTCTACCTGCCCATGGGAGAATGTCTGGAACTGGGGCCGGAGTTGCTGGAGGGAGTTTCCCAACTAGGCCTGTTGTGCATTGATGACCTGCAGTTGATCGCCGGCAATGCTGCCTGGGAGACGGCACTTTTCAATGCTTTCAATGAAATTCATGACAGCCACACCAGGCTGGTGATCGGGGCAAGGGACAGGGCGGCAGAGCTGCAACTGTCCTTGCCCGATTTGCAGTCACGGTTGCAACTGGCGCCGCTCTATCAGTTGCAGACGCTCAATGACGAAGACAAGAAACAATTGTTGCAGTTAAGGGCCCGTGCCCGGGGCATGAATCTGAGCCCGGCGGTGGCGGCCTATATACTGGCCCGCACCGAGCGTAGTCTCACTGCCCTGATCAAGGTGCTGGATGCTCTGGATGCCAGCAGCCTTGCCCATCAGCGTCCTCTCACCATACCCCTGGTCAGGGATACCATGGCCTGGTGAGACTCGCCTGCCGGCGCTGGCGCCAGCTAGATGGGTTCCTGGAAGTGATCGCGGTACTTGCGGATAAACAGAATCAATAACACAAAGATGGCGCTGCACAGCAGCACTTCAATGATTCCCAGCCAGCGCCGCCCCGGATCGAAGGCCACCAGTACCGCGTGGCAGAAATACAGCAGAATGGCAAAACTGAACCAGGCATGGGGGCGCGGTCGTGCCTGCAACAGTCCCGGTGCAAATAACAGCAGTGGCAGGGTTTGCAGCAACCAGACCACCGGCCAGGCCAGGCTCGGTCCCCCCAAGGCCAGATAGCTGCTGAGGGCAAAATAAAGCAAGAGGCCGCCATAACAGGCCAGCAGCGCCTGGCGGATGCGTTGCAGGGAAGCGGGTAATTGTCGCTGTGGTGCGAGGTCCATCAGCTCAACCTGGCAGCCAGCAGGCTCAGGCGCTTGCCCTGGGCGATACAGAGGCTGCTTTCATCATCAGTGAAGCCCCGGTCACCATTGACACCGGAAACATGGCTGGCGCCGTAGGGAGTGCCACCGGCGCTGGTGTTATTAAGGGCTGCCTCGGTGTAGGGAATGCCGCAATAGACCATGCCCTGGTGCAAGAGGGGAATTGCCATGGTCATCAGGGTGGTTTCCTGGCCGCCATGGAGGGAGGCACTGGAGGTAAAACAGCAACAGGGCTTGTCGATCAGGGCGCCGGAAGTCCACAGGCTGGTGCCGGACTCGAGAAAATGCTTCAGTGCCGCGGCCATATTGCCAAAGCGGGCAGGGCTGCCGAGGGCCAGGCCGGCACAGTGGCGCAAATCATCTTCACTGCAATAGACCGCGCCGGATTCCGGTATCGCCGGTTGACTGGCCTGATGATCCGGTGACACCGGCGGAACTGTACGCAGGCGTGCCTCGAATTCACCACTGCTCTCGATGCCGCGGGCGATCAGTTGTGCCATTTTGGCAGTGGCGCCATTGCGGCTGTAATAGAGCACCAGAATATAGGGCTGACTCATGTGTCGGCCCCGATCAGTTCCAGGACTTTCTCCGGAGGTCGGCCGATGATGGCCTTGTCTCCCTTGACGACAATAGGGCGCTGAATAAGTCGTGGATGCTTGCACACCAGATCCAGTTTGATGGCCTCATTCAGGGTCTCATCCCCCAGGCCCAGTTCTTCAAATTCCGGCTCGCCCCGGCGGATGATCTGTTCCAGATTCATGTCCAGTTTCTCAAGCAGGGCTTTGAGTTCATCACTGCTGGGAGGCGTCTCCAGATAATAGATAATTTCCGGATTGATCTCGTTTTCTTCCAGCAGTGCCAGAGTGGCCCTGGACTTGGAGCAGCGGGGATTGTGGTACAAAGTGATGGCCGTCATGGTCTTACCTCGTTCATTGCCGGGCCTTGCTGAAGCGTTGCTGGCCCAGTTCTTTGGCTAGTGTAGCATCCATTTGTTGCTGGAATTCGCGAATGCGTTGTACCTGTTCCGATTCACCCAGGGTGAAGCTGGCGTCGGCATTTGCTTCTCTCAGGGCCTGCCACACTTCGATCAGGGTGGCATCGCTAACCGAATGGGTGGGCAGAAAGCGCACCGGATCTTCGGCCGTAATGGTAATCAGACCGATGTCCTGCAGCAGGGTGAGGGAGTCATCAATGGCCGCCGGGCTGCTGTTGAGCTGGCGCATGATTTCTTCTTCACCAAGCGGAGCTTCGGCATTATTGAAGCGCTCGATAATAAGGTCGGCGACCGCCAGGGCCATGCGTTCCTTCTGGCTGATGCTGAGCCGCACCGAGGCTCTGCCGGTACGAATCTTGGCCGGATTCTGGTGATAGAAAGCGATGCTCGAGCCAATCAGGGCTACCAGCCAACCAATATAGATGAAAAACATGATGACAATTGCCGAGGCGAAGGCAAGGTAAATGGATTCCCGCGCCGAGGACACAAAAAATTCCTGAAAAAAAGTGCCCATCAGTTTCCAGATAATGGTTGTGACGAAACCACCGATAAATGCGGAGCTGAATTGCACTCGGGTGTTGGGCAAAAAACCATAGGCAAAGGCGAAGGCCAGGGACATGAGCAGCACCGGTGCCAGGGTGGCAGTGAAGCTGATAATGACACTGCCGTAGGCCAGGTTCTCAAGAAAGGACTCAAAAAAATTGGTATTTACGTAGGAGGTAATACTGATGGAAATAAACAGCAGCAGCGGACTGACGATGACCGCAAACAGGTATTCACTGATGCGGCTGGCCCAGGTGCGTCCTTTTTTCACGGCCCAGATGTAATTAAAGGCCGATTCGATTTTGCGCATCATGTCCAGAACGATATAGATCAGCAGACCAATACTGGTAATGCCGATCAGTTCCACACGCAGATTGTCGACATAGGTCAGGATCTGCTGGGTGACCTCCACACTGCGATCCCCCAGGGGTTCCAGCAGGGCCATCAGGGTAGGTTCCATGGCATTGTGAACCCCCAGGCTTTTCAGCACCGCAAAGGTCAGGGCAAACAGGGGGAAGAAACCAATCAGGGTAGTGAACACCAGACTCATGGCGCGCAGTGACAATTGCTCCTGAAACAGATCCCGGATAATGGCTGTGGTGATCTGGGCGGTGCGGATCAACAATCGCTTCCACAGGGGTGCCTGGGAAAGGCGGCTGCGCCAGAGCCACTGATCGCTTCGCTGCTTCAGTGAATCACGTAAATGCTTGAGGCGTTTCAGTTCCAGGGCCATGATTGTCCAGGCGGGAGCTCGCGGTGAGAATTCATTGCGCTATTATAAGGGATAAAGACCACAGGCACAGGACAGGCTATGAGTAGCGAGAACAAGGCTTTAACAGGCCGTATTCGGGGCGTGGTGCAGGGAGTCTGCTTTCGCGCCGAAACCCGCAGGGAGGCCCGGCGTCTGGGCCTCAGGGGTTGGGTTCGCAACAGCGCCGATGGCGATGTGGAGATATTGATGGCCGGGCAGGCCCAGGCGCTTGCAGCCATGCAGCACTGGTTACAAACCGGCCCGGAACTGGCCCGGGTTACTGCGGTGGAGCTGCATGAATGCGAGGACCCGGGGGAGCCCGGGTTTGAGATTCGCAGCTAGCGTCGCTCCCGAATTTACCACTATGCCACCGGATTCACATGCTCGGCCAGAAAGCCGGGCAACTCATCCTTGTTGACCATCTGCTTTTCTCCCGAGCGTCGATTGGTGTATTCCACAATGCCGTCGGCCAGGCCGCGGGGAGAGATCACCAGGCGATGGGGGATGCCCAGTAATTCTGATTCGGCAAATTTCACACCGGGGCTGGTTTTCTTGTCACGATCGTCCAGCAGCACTTCCAGTCCCCGGCCAAGGCTTTGCTGATAGATGTCCTCGGCAAATTCCCTGACCTGTTCGGATTTTTGTGCATCCAGCATGATTATGATCAGATTGAAGGGGGCAATGTTTTCCGGCCAGATGATGCCTCTGTCATCATGATTCTGTTCGATACAGGCGGCGACCACCCGGGTTACGCCGATGCCATAGCAGCCCATGCTCATCACCACCGATTTGCCGTTTTCATCCAGCACCGAGGCGTTCAGGGCCTGGCTGTATTTCTTGCCCAGCTGGAAAATATGACCTACTTCTATGCCGCGTTTGATGGCCAGTGTGCCTTCGCCATCGGGGCTGATGTCGCCTTCGTTGACCTTGCGGATATCGGCAATTTCCGAGTACTGGCAGTCCCGCTGCCAGTTGGCATTACGCAGATGCAGACCTTCACGGTTGGCGCCGCAGACGAAATTTTTGCAGGCCAGGGCGCTGTGATCAGCGATCACCCGCTGGGAGAGTTCCACCGGGCCGAGGCAGCCGGGGGGGCAGCCAAGGGCTTTCCGGATCGCTTCATCACTGGCAAATTCCAGCGGGCTGGCGATACCGTCAAGCTTCTGTGCCTTGGTTTCATTCAGTTCCTGATCGCCACGCAGAACCAGGGCTACCAGTTCTTCACTGCGCTCGCCATCGGCGTCGGCGGCGTGGACAAACAGGGTCTTGATGGTTTGCCGGGCTTCGATGGCCAGCAGTGAACAGAGTTCCTCGATGGTTTTGGCCGCACCGGTTTCCACTGTTTCCATGTCCAACTCGGCAGTGTCTTCGGCATCGGCATCGGGGATGCTGCCCTGGGCCAGTTCCCGGTTGGCGGCATAGTCGCCCTTGCTGCTGAAGATGATTTCATCCTCACCGGAATCGGCCAGTACATGAAATTCATGTGATGTGCTGCCACCGATATTGCCGGTGTCAGCCAGCACCGGACGATAGTCCAGACCCAGGCGCGAAAAGATGGCGCAATAGGTCTGATGCATGAGTTGATAGGTTTCATCCAGACACTGCTCGCTGGCATGAAAAGAATAGGCATCTTTCATGATGAATTCACGGGCTCGCATGACGCCGAAGCGGGGGCGACGCTCATCCCTGAACTTGGTCTGAATCTGATACAGATTGGCTGGTAATTGTTTATAGCTGGCGTACTCGCCGCGCACCAGGTCGGTGATGACTTCTTCATGGGTGGGGCCGAGGCAGAAGTCACGTTCATGGCGATCCTTGATGCGCAGTAACTCCGGACCCATCGCATCCCAGCGGCCAGACTCGGTCCACAACTCGGCCGGTTGTACCACGGGCATGGAGACTTCCATGGCGCCGGATTTGTTCATCTCTTCACGCACAATCTGGCTGACCTTGTGCAAGACCCGCAGGCCCAGGGGCAGCCAGGTGTAGAGGCCGCTGGCCAGTTTGCGAATCATGCCGGCGCGCAGCATCAATTGATGGCTGGCCGTTTCCGCATCAGCCGGCGTTTCTTTTACAGTCGCTAGGAGGTATTTACTGGTACGCATCGCTATTAAACAATCAAGTGGGCAAACAGGCCGGGCCTGTTAAAACCGGGTCGGTGAAAACAAGAAAGGCAGCCTTGGGCTGCCTTTCCTGGGTCTTTGCACTGTAATGATCAGGCCCGCAGGCCCGCTGACTTACAGGGCGTATTCTTTCAGCTTCTTCAAAGGCAATACCTTGACACGGGTAGTGGCAGGCTTCCTTGGGATGTCCATGGTTTCACCCGGACGGAAAGGATTGGGAACACCTTTACGGGCCGGACGTGCAGGACGAACAACAGATTTGATTTTCAGCAGGCCGGGCAGAGTGAATTCGCCAACCGCACGCTTCTTGATATGACGCTCGATCAGTACGGCGAGTTCATCAAGAACAGCGGCTACTTCTTTCTTGCTCAGATCGGTGTTGCCAGCAATCTCGTTGAGGATTTCAGTTTTGGTGTATTTTTTCTGAATAGCGGGAGCTTTTCGTTTTGCAGCACCAGCTTTTTTAGCGGTGGTTTTAGCGGTTTTTTTCTTTGCAGCCATGCCCAGTCTCTTCTGTTTCAGTTGTTGATTGGTAAATTATTATTGTCGGTCAATCCCCTTTTCAGGGGAGGCCTGGTGAATCTCTGAACGCCAGGAAACTTTTGCTGCCCGGGGCCTGAAAATTCAGCATCCTTGAGTGACCTTCAGGGGGTGTATTTATAAATCATTCACCATAGTCAGGCAAGCAGAAAACCTGATAATTACCGATTTAAATCAATTTTTCTTGAGCCGGTTTTTGTTTTCGGCAGACCTTGTCAAAACTTTGC
>JALEHB010000288.1 GCA_022763285.1 Pseudomonadales bacterium
CGATAGCTGCCGCCGTCTGTCTTTACCGTCAGAGCCCGGCGCCACTGCCGTTTGCCCTGACTCAATTTCGGCCACCAGATCACGACGCCGCTGAGGCAGAAAAACAGCAGGCAGAATCCCAGAAAGCCCACTACCAGTTCGCCATTGTGTCCCGACAGGAAGTTCAGGTGCAGATTATAAATCCAGGTGACCGGGTACTCGCCCCAGTTACGAACCTCAAGTGCTTCCCCGGTGCCAGGATTGATGCTGACCTCAATGGGACCTGCGGCACCTTCCGGAGTAGGAAAGCGAATGATATGGGGCGCAGCATTGTGGCGCCCCAGCATCAGCCGAGTGGGCTCGGTGCCGTTGTTCACTACCGCCTTGGCATTGTCCAGCGCCAACTGGAATGAAGCCAGCTCCCGGGCTGGCTCAAAGTTGGCGGTTGCCGGTGTCAGTAATTCATCCAGTTCGCGGTCGAAAACGATCAGGCTGCCGGACAGGGCAGTGACCGTCAGCAGTACACCGAGGCTGAGCCCGGTGTACTTGTGCAGCTGGATGAGTAACTGGCGCATCAACAGAACTGCTTCAGAAGTTCAGGCTATAGGACAGGCTGAAGCTGCGGCCGATACCTTTGAAGTTTCGCCCATTATTGCCCAGGGTCTGGGAGTAATAGGTGAAATAGTCGGTATTGGTGAGGTTCTGCAGTCCCAGGCGAAAGGCGCTGTTGTTGAGCTGATATTCACCATACAGATCCACGGTGGAGTAGCCATCGAAGCTGCTGGTAGTGACGCCCGCGGCATTGTTGAAATCACGGTCGTGTAGCACATTGACCTGCAGTCTGGTCATCAGGGCGCTGCTCCAGTTGCGTTCCCAGCTCAGGTTCAGACGCGAGGGAGACATATTGGCACCGCTCAGGTCGGTATCCACAGAACCGTCATCATCGGCATCATACTGGCCATCGGTATGGGCATAGCGCAGACCCAGAGTATCTTCATTGCTGGCCAGCCACTGGGCACGGAATTCAAAACCGTCGATCTCGGTGCGTTCGCGCTGCACGCTGTAGATGCCATCGGCATTGGCCTGCAGGCGCTGGCCCAGATCAGAATCGGAAGTGTAGTAACTGAGTTGGGCAGAAATGACATCGTTGTTGTACTCAAGGCCCAGCTCGGTGTTTTCAGTGATAATGGGTTCCAGATTGAGAAAGGTTTCCACATCCTGTCCGGGGGTATTGATGCCGCGCAGCACCCGGCCTACATCCGGCATGGAAAAACCTTCCGAGTAGTTGGCATACAGGCGCCAGTGTTCAGCGAGATTATAGGTGGCCCCAATATTACCCAGGGTTTCACTGAACTCGGGATCGCCGCCCTCGACAAACTGGCCGCCGTTATAGGAGTACAGGGTGGTGAAGTCATCCACTTCCAGAGATGAACGCTCATGGCGCACACCGATAGTGACGGTAAGGTTTTCGATGCCGGTGTAATCGGTCTGGGCGAACCAGGAATAGTTCTCGTAGCTCGATTCCGGTACCCAGTTGCGGCCGGTGAGTACCAGTTGCTGGAAGGTGTCGTCGCTGAGGTAATCCAGACCATAAACCAGGCCCAGCGGCAGTTCCCCCAATTCATCCAGAGCCAGGGTCAGCTTGAAGCCGCGCTTGTCGGAATTGTTTTGTGACTGGTCATAAAGGTCGGGTCCAAAGGCCGGGTCCTGGAAGGTACCGAAAGTGCCGCCGCCATAGGTGCCGGCAAAGCTCTGGTCGTATCCCTGCAGGCGCAACTCATGGCCCAGGAATTCTTCATTGCTGTAGTTCAGGCCCACCATGGTGACTTCATTACTTACCGGCTCTCCCGGGATGAATCCTGGCTCGGCAGTGGTGGGGATGCCATTGGCAATATCGCCATTGACCGTAACCCAGTTGGAGTTTCCTTCCAGATTGAAATCGTTCACTGTCAGCTCAAGACGCTGATCCTGCCACTCGTAACCGCCCTTGAAGAACAGGTTTCGGGTGTCGGCATCCATGGTGTCGCCCTGGGCATTGTCGAAACCGACGATGTCGCCATTGGCATCATAGTTAATGCCGGTATTACGCACACTGAGACTGGCCAGCACATCGAAATCGCCACTGCGGCCGGAGATCGAATAATTGGCACCGTAACCAAGACTCTCTCCCAGATCTTCTTCCTGGCCGAAGGACTCCAGGCGCAGGCTTTGTTGCCACTGATCGGCAGGGCGGCGGGTGATGAGATTGATGATGCCACCGGAAGCGCCAATGCCATGAATGGCATTGGCACCATGTATCACTTCAATCCGTTCCAGCATCAGGGGGTCGATGGTATGGCCATCGCGGGAGCCGTCACGCAGGGGGTTGGACTGGGGTACGCCATCGACCATGTAGAGCGGATCACGACCGCGCAAACTCTCTCCAAAGCTGGTCATCTTCTGGCGACTGGGGGCAAAACTCGGAATCAGGTTACCCAGCAGGGTAGACAGGTCGTTATTGATATTGATCTGCTGGCTGAGATCCTGCTCATCAATCAGGGTAACGGTATTGGGAATCTGGCTCAGGGGCGCATTGGAGCGGGTGGTGGAAACCAGAATCTCTTCTACTGCCTCACTGTTATCCTGGGCATGGGCCATGGTGGTGGGCAAAGCCAGGCAAATGGCCAGTGGCAGGAGCTTGCGAGTAGCAGGCAGAGACAAGGAAACAGAGAGTTGTGATGGCATGATTTTATCCTGTAATCCCGCATGACTGGCGGGTGATGCTTGAGAAACGGCAGGCAGGATAACATAATGGGAAACGAGGCGTAAATAAGAATCATTCTTATTGGAGATCGTAACAAGTTACTCAAGCCGAGCGCTTGGCTGCTCTGCTCCCCAATGGCCTTGCTAGCGCTTGAGATTGGAGATCCAGACGGTTTGATAGGGGGCGAGACGAAGCTGCTGGCCCAGGTCCTCATAGGTCTCACCGCTGATGAGGTCATGCCAGCTATCAGTACCGATCAGATTGATGTCCGCCAGATTGATGTTCTGGTGGCTGTTGGTGACATTGCTTAGGCAAAAAATGCTTTGCTCCCGGTCGATGCTTTGACGCCAGAAGGCAAATACCTCGGTGCCCAGGTGCAGGGTGAACTGGGTAGCATTGGGGTGGAAGGCCGGTTGCTGGCGGCGAATGCTGATCAGCCGGCTGAGGCTGCTGAATATTCGCCCGTGATGGCCCTCTGTATTGGCCAAAGCCATCTCCAGTTCTTCTTCCTGCCAGATGTGCCGGTTGATGGAGCGGGCGCGACCGGTGTGTTCCACCCGCTGGTGATCATTGCGTGAGCCAAACAGGCTCTGGATATACACCGCCGGAATGCCTTCCAGCGCCAGCATGATGGTATGGGCGCAAATAAAACGCTGC
>JALEHB010000289.1 GCA_022763285.1 Pseudomonadales bacterium
ATGACGTCAATATACCCCTCTCCTCTCGGCCCCATTGGGCCAGCATGCTGCGCTCGGCCAGCAAGCGCACCTATCTGGTGGTGATCGACAGTCATCGAGAAAGCGGCCGGGAGGCCCTGCTGCTGAAGAATCAGCCCTTCAATGCCCAGGTGGGCATCATCGGCCATGAACTGGCCCATACGCTGTATTACCTGGAGCGTTCATTCTTCGGCATTGCCGCCGACGCCCTGTGCCAGTTGAGCCGTTGCCGGGTGCAATTCGAACGGGACACCGACAAGCGCCTGGTGCAGTATGGCCTGGGCTGGCAACGCTACGACCACGCCCTGTATGTCCGCAGTGAACTGTTGGGCAGCAGCGAGGCGGCCCTGACCACCGAAGGCGGGGGTGGTGCCTATATGAGTCCGGCCGAACTCAGGGAGCTGATTGAGGGCAGCGCCGTCTACGCCGATTAGGCCCGTCAGGAAAACAGATTCAAACTTGCGGCCTGGATGCCGAACTGATTGCTGAGGGCGGGCGAGATACCAGCCATCTGCCGCAGCGCCACATGGATATGCTCGGGAGTCAGTATCACGCCCCCCGGATCCAGGGCCAGGCTTTGCGGATTCACTGCCAGGGCTTGCATATGGGCATCGGTGCCACCGATAACCCGGTTACCCCGCACCCCGGCCCCCATGGCCATCAGACTGGTGACATTCCAGTGGTCCTTGCCATTGCCATCGTTATAAAACGGCGTGCGACCAAAGTCCGACCCTACCACTACCGTGACGCGGTCCTGCATGCCCGCCGCCTCGATCTGGTTCCACAGATGGTCAATACCCTCCATCAGCACCGTGAGGCGATTGGCATGGTTCTGGTCATGATTGCCATGGGTATCAAAGCCGCCCACATGCATATTGGCAGCCACCGCCACACCGGCAGAAAAAGCAGCAATGGCCACTTCGGCCTGACCTTCAAGACCACTGGATACCCGCTCCGGCAACAGCGAGACCAGGCGGTTGAGATTATTGTCCCCCACCCGCGCCATGATCAGCTCATTCAGTTGCTGGCGCTGCAAGGGCAGGCTGCTTGAGTTCAGTTGCCGATTGAGCCGGGCCCGGCGGGCTGCTTCCACCTGGGTGTAGACCGCCTCATGAAAATAGGGCGAACGTTTTTGCGGCTCCTGGTCCGGGCGCGCCGCGTTGGGGAAGGCCAATTGCTGGAATACCTTGCCGCCGCCAATGCGCGCTGGCGCCACCAGCCCCTGGGTATTGTCGAAGCCACCATTACTGATATAGGACAGCGGCTGGTCTGGGGCCGAGGCAGCCGCTGCCAGGGCGCCGAAGCTGGGGTAACCGGCTTCGATCTTGCCGCTCCAGACAAAACGGGAACCGGCATCATGGTTGTTGGTCTGGGTATCGATGCCGTTAATCACCAGCAGGCGGGAGGCATGGCGGGGAAAGAAATTGTCGAAATGCCCGGGCGAGCTGCTTTCCGGCGCATCAATGTTCTGTGGATAGACCGAGGGATAGGCAATGTTTCCGGCGCGGGCGATGGCAGACTGCGGATAATTGTTCACCGGGCCACGACCGTCCTGACGCGGGCGATCGCCCTTGGGATCAATAAAGTAACTGGGGTCCCAGCCGCCACCGGCATTAACCAGCACCCAGAAGCGATCGGGCTGGGCTGCCCGCGCCGTTGCCAGGGGCAGAGACAGGCCCAGACCGCTGCTGGCCAGGTATTTGAGAAACTGTCGACGATACATGACGCTCTTCCCCCGGGGGCTGCTAGTTGTAGACAAAGCGGTAGTCGGCCAGCAGATAGGCCACCACCGCCATCCAGGCTCTCACCACATACTGCTGGTCCTCGCGCAAGCGCTCCTCTTCACTCAGTTCCCGGCCCTGCAAATCCCGGGTGCGGTCACAACTGCTGTGCAGGCGCACATCAGCCCAGTGACCGCCACTGTTGAGAATGATTTGCCGGCCCTGATCCAGCACATCCATGAACAACTGCTCCGTGATGAGGACTTCGGGATGATTGAGCGGCAGGTCTTCGGCCAGCAGATAGTGATGCAGATACTGGATATTCTGGCGCACCAGGGCCATCACCGCGCTATCGATGCGGCCGGCACTGTTATAGGGATTGCTGTCGGCACTGACATGGCGAAACAGTCGCCGCTGACTGGCAGGCAACCAGAAATCGTGAGGCACCGCATAGCAGGCCAGTTCATTGGCCATACGCAGTTGCATGGCGCCCATCATGCCATTGGGGGAACGCAGACGTGTGGTGACACTGTCGGAGTCGATGCCGCCATAGATCTGATGAAAGGTGTTACCGAGTTTGGAGGCCCAACTGCTGTGCTGGTCCTTGTAGTAGCTGTCCATGGAATTGCGCCACTCGAATCCCAGCAGACTGCGAATCTTACGATCGAGTTGCTCCGGTGACAAAAGATAACTGGCCCCTGTGAGTGCGTGACTGCTGCGGTTGGCGTCCTCGGTCAGGCCCCCTGCCCGCCAGTAAGGGCTCAGCATGATCTCCCGCACCAGCACCTTGAGGTTGTAATTGGCAGCGATAAAACTGGTCTGGATATCGTTCAGTACCGTGCGCTCAGCGATATAGGCATCCACTGCTTCCTGACTGGCGCCCTCGGCCGGTGCCTTGAGAGGTTCCTTGCCGGTCAGGCCATTGACCATGATACGGGTAACAGCACGGGGAAACTTGGGGTCCTGGGCGATTTGTGCCGCCAGCCATTGCAGGGAGCTGTCCACATTGCCCTGCAGGGGCATCAATTCGCCATTAAAGCCCCGGGCCTCCATATCGGTGTACCAGCCATGCCTGCTTTCCCGTGCCGGGCGATAACGCCCCTTGTAATCCCAGTTCTGGAAGGTGGAGGCCACCGGGTCCAGAATAGAGTGACACTTGGAACATTGTGGATTATTGATGGTGGGAATGGGCGTGGTGATGTCCACGGCATTGCCCGGACGCACGCCTTCAATGGCGAGAATATCGGTATCCAGGAACAGGTCGAACACCACCCGCGCCCTGCCCCGGTTACGGTTGGTGGAGGTGGTGGGATAACGATTGAGAAACATCGCCGAGGTGAGAATTCCCGCATGGGGAACCCCTTGCAAGCGGCCCGGGCGAAACTCATCCGGGTCATCGGGATTATTGAATCCCAGACCCTCGATACCGTAGGAGCGGGCCGAAAAGCCATTCACCATCATGTAGTCGGCGGTGAGAATCTCGGTAAAGGGCAATTCATTGCGCACCACATGGCTGATCAGGGCCAGTGGCTCCCTGGCAACACCGTTATTGGTGGCACGGCGCACTGCCTCAAAATGATCATCCCGATTCTCACTGCCCGGATCGAACCAGCGCCGATTGGGAAAATCATCATTACTGAGCAGGCGTATGGCCGCCTCGGAGCCGTTGCGGGAATGGTATTTGTCAGTCAGCAGATAGTCATTCCAGATTTCCATCAGCCGGTCATGAAAGGCCTGCTCCTGGAGCATGCCATCGATGACATCCCGAAGCGCCGCATCTCCCCCGCTGGCCACTGCCTGGTATTCGGCCGGTGTGGGTATGCGGCTGTTCAGTTCCATGGCCGCCTTGCGCAGGGTCTGACCGGCACTCAACAGACGGATGAAACCCACGGTGCTATTTGCCAGCTCCTCATTGTCACTGTTAAAGGCTGCCAGAATATAAGTGGCCATCTGACTGGCGCAGTCGATATCACAACTGTCAGCCTGGCCGATGGGCATGGTGTCGCGAATATAGGTGGCCAGGCCACTGGCGGTGGCGCAGTTGGCACAAGCGGCCAGCGCCGGCCCGACTTCACTGCCGGCCCCATCCACACCATGGCAGCCGGCGCATTGCAGATCATAGGCTGCCTTGTCGGCCTCACTGTAACTGCCACCGCCGGCCGGTGGCGGATTGCCACTGCCCTGCCCACTACTCAGTTCAATGGCATCGCGAATCTCGAACAGAGATTGCTCACCCTCTTCCAGCAAAGCCAGGGTCGCGGCATAACTGGCACCGCTCTCCAGCACGATTTGGTCAATCTCCAGAGTCATGAGATCCGGGTTAAAGACCCCGGAATTGGGCACACTCAATGCGGCGGGGTCGGCGCTCTCAAGATCGAGGTAATAGGCAGCACCGTTGAAAACGATGCGAAAACTGAGGGCCAGGGCGCCATATCCATCCACGTCTATTCGGGGCACATAGAGATAGCCATCTTCAATGACAGACTCTGAAGACTGCGCCTGCGCCCCGGCGGCGAAGACCAGATGAAGCAGCAACAGCAGCAAACGGGAACAGCGCATGGTGACCCTCCGTGAGTTTCCAACAGCAATGGAAACACTTCGGGTCATTATTCAGGGATTGGCGTGAATTGATCTTTAACCAGATCACATTCCCACCATGACAGAAAGAAGAATTGGTTAACCAGATCACAGGGCCGGCAATCAATACTGCCCGCCGCTACTCAGACAGACACAGAAAGTCGCTGTACAGGCTTTGAAATATGTCTGTCAATGGCCCGCGTCAGGAATGCGCTCTGCCTAGCGCGGATCAACAAATTGCCATTCAAATTCAGTGACATCTGGCACTATCTTTACGCCAGAGCTGAACTTGAAAGGCACCCGGGTGCCGCTGGGATACTCCGCTTCGAGATAATAGGCGGTATAGCCCTGCTCCGGCGCTTCCAGTTTGACCTGATAAACTCCGGGCTCAATGGCCTGGACCGGTGTACTCTCATAGGCGCGACCAATAACGGCCTGAGTAAAATTTCTGCCCTCAGGATTGTGGGCTTGCCACAGACGCACCTGAGACGGTTCATCGAGAGTGAAGAAGGTAATGGTGCCATCCTCGGCCACATCCCAGCCGTAGCGCGGCATGGCAACATTGTGCACGACGCCGTGGTACCAGGCATTGAGACTGTCAATCACATCGGTGTCATCCATGGAATGATTGGAATTGGGCACATAGCGCAGGTGTTTTTCGCCCACCAGATCATGCCAATAGAATTGCCAGGAATCGGGCAGGAAGAATTCATCGCCGGTGGAATTCAGCAGGAACTTGGGCAGGCCCAGACGATGTCGGTATTCATAGGGCTCGACGACATCCATCAGGCGATCCCATTCCTCTGTGCCATTCCAGTTCACATTGCCGCTGGTGACATAGTCGATCACCGCCAGAGAGTAGGCACCGTAGACCGAAAAATGGTGTTTGAAGCTCTCACCCACATTGAGCATGTCGATGACAATCGGCGCGATGGCCACCACTCTTTCATCGACGATGGCGGTGGTCCAGGTAGTCCAGCCTCGCTTGGAGCCGCCAGCCACCACGAACTTGTCCACCTTCATGGCCCCGGCCTGCTCCGAGGCCATCAGGGCGGTCACGGTATCCATGGCGCGCACGGCGGCCTTGGTCATGGGCAGACGTAGCGGCCATTTGTCATCGCCAGTGCGGAAATGCTTGTCCCAGGTATAGGCAATAATGGCGTCTTCGGTACGTCGCCGACCGTCATCGGTAAACACCAGCGGCTGGTTGGGCACCATATAGAGCGTGCTGACTACTGTTTCTGTCATCAGCGCCCGTTCCACATCATCGGCCGGAGCCGCGCTGGGGGCGTCATTGGACTTGCTGCCGCCGGTAATATAAAGAAAACCGATATCGCTGCTGACGCTGTCCGGCACCGTCACGGTCATGAAATGCTCCCACACAGGCAGATTGACCTCGGCTTCGGTGAGCCATTGCTGGGACGTCATTTCGAGAATATAAGTGGTGTAACCGGCGCCTTCACTGGTGAAGAGAACTGACCAGTCGTAATTGCTGTCAGGGGCACGCACATAGCGATCCAGGGCGGTCAGGGAGAGCCCGGCGTCAGTGTCGGCCGCCGCCAGTGGCTGGCTGACAAAAACAGCCAATGCTACCCCTGACATCAGACTCAGACGAAGCGATTGCAAAGCGCGCGTGATCATGGACATGGTTCCCCCGGTTTCATTTATTATTAAAGTTCAGACGGTTACTCAGGCAGCTTCCTGTGTTTCCCGCAAGCGACCGATGACCGTTTCCATAGCTCGGTCCAGCAAGGGGCTGGCACTGATCACTTTCACCGTGCCGGCTTTCAACTCCCGGGCCAGGCCCATACGGGATTTCTCAATGACCTTGACGCCCTGGTCATTGACGAAAATGTATTTGTCGATGGAGGCAATCTTGCCTGCCAGGGTACAGCGAATGGAGTGATTCTCGTCGATCTCGAATTCCATCCAGATGCCCAGCGGATAACGATCCACTTCCTGCAGATGTTCGTCGTCTTCGGGCAGGTCGGCATCGTATTTCTGCGCCTCGGCCGAGGCGGCCTGCATCCAGGCTTCAAAGCTGTCGTCCTGCACAGCAGGTTCCGGCTCGGCCTGTGATTGCTCAAGCGCCTCCTTCTGTGCCAACTGAATTTTTTTCAGCACCGCATTGGCCTCATCCTTGTCGATGCCTGCCACCTGCATGGACTTATTGAGGTTTATCAACAGACGGCCATTCACTTTCTTGAAGCGTTGCCGTTCGGATTCGCTCTTGTCCCGCTGCACAGTCCATAACAGGACATCGATGGTATTCATGATGGGCTTCCAGCTGTTACCACCGGGCCCCTCACGCACGATCACCTCTACCAGAAACTTGTGAAACTGGTTCTCCAGAAAACCGCGTATGGCCGCCGGCGTCTGCTCATCAAGAATGCGTTCGGTAATTTTCTGGTAAGCATAGCGCCTGATCTCATCAAGGCGCTGCTCACGGGCATCGGCATCCCTGAGGCGTTTTTCCACCTCGCTGTCCTGCTCCGTATGGCTTTTCTTGAACTCCCTGAAATCAGCCAGCAAGTCCCTGATGTAATCCACTTCACCCTGATAGTCATCCACCAGCCTTTCCACCAGTTCATGCATCTTGCGATACATGGGGTCCTGTTCCAGTTTGTCGAAGTCTGTCCAGCTAATACCGGCCGTGGCCAGTTCATTAATGAACTGATGGGCAGGATGGTCTTCCTGGTCGAAAAAATGGGGGTCTTCCAGAGCAATCTTCAGAGCCGTGATCTGGGTGCGACCAATCAGTTCCTTGATGGGAATCGGCACCGTGGCATCGTCCCAGATTGCCTCGTATAACAGGGTTATCAGATGAATGACATCCGAGGCCTTGCTGTCCACAGCCTTGAAGGCATTTGCCTGCTGGCTCTCTTTTTCCAGAAGTTGCCCCAGGGCCTGGCCCAGATTCAGAGGCTGGGCCCGTTCACCCGGAACCTGATCCAGTTGACCCAGCAGGCTGAGCAATTTGTCATCGGCCACCAGTTCCACTTTCTGCCCGCCAATCAGCATACCTGGCTGCAGATTGGGCAGCAGATGGGCAGCATCCCCGGCCGCGGCAACGGCCGCCGGAATCGCCGCCGCCTGACCAGCCGGGGCCTGGGTCGCGGCCTGCTTGCCGAGGCCCTGCATTAACTGCTGGATCATGGAGTACATTTGCTGCGGGTTATGCTGCGCCGCATCACTGTGATCGTCGGCCGATTTGAAGGCGCGATCGGTGGGGTCACTGCGCTCCCGCGGCGGACCACGACGCCCCTTGATGTCTTCCTTGCTGCGGGCGGTGATATCCAGATCCGCCATGATCCCTTCTGCCACCAGCAATTCATTGGCTTTTTTCAGTACCGATTCGAGCTGGTGGAAAACCTGGGTATTGAAATTTCGATAGACCTGTAACAATCCGAGGGAACTCAAATCCAGCGGCCGCAAGGCATCCTTGAAGGCATCGCCGATCTGTTCCGGGTCCATGGGATTGTTGGATTCGTCGATGTGGGTGCCATAGAACAAGGCATCCAGACGGGTAGAGAAGGCCAGGTATTCACTGATGTCGCTATTGCGGGCATGGGCCACCATACCTTCCAGGGCGATGATGGCTTCAAGATCCCCCTCTTCCACCAGGGACAGATTGCTGTAATCCAGCAGATTCACCTCGGGCAACTCAGCCAGCCCCACCAGACGATCGAAATTAAGCTGAAACCTTTCCAGGAAGCGCGACTTGACGTCGTTCTTGCCATTAAACAGGGTTTGCCCATCCATGGCGGTGCTGGTCTGGTTGCGCATGGCCAGGCATGCATCATCAATGGCAGTCACCACCTGCTCCTGCAATAGCGGTACAACCACCGACTTGATTTTCGGGATGAGTGCCTTCGCCTGTTCCATGACTTGCCCGTCTACCAGCTAGCGGGTGGATCCCTGCAACCTAGCTGGCCCTGTTTGATTTCCTGAGTTGGGAGACTGTCTACAGCAGTGAAAACGACTGCACCGGCACTGGCCGGGCGAGACCCTTGACACTGTATAACCTGAGCATGAATGCTATCCTCTGCACAGCAGCATGTCGACCGCGCAAAGTGCCGCTGAGCCCCTGAAAATGGCGCTCTGACCCCAAATCACCGTCACTGCAGGGAGCGGCCGTGACTGCAGCCCCGGAGGATAACAACAATGACAACAAGCACAGCTCTTGCTCCTCGCCGATACTGGTCTGTAGCGGCACTTTTGCTAATGGCGAGCTGCTTTGCCGGTACTCTCGCCACTGCCCAGCCTGTGGGTCTGCAGGCCAGCCAGGCCCGGGCCGCCGACGGCCAGTTTATCAGCTGGCGTGAACACATCATCGATGACCCGCAAAAGGCCGGTTTTGCCCTCAGTGGCAGCGATGGGCTGGTCATGGCCGATCTGGATAAAGACGGCTATGAAGACATTGTCTCGGTGCATGAATCGGACAGCGAATACGACTCGGCCAGTTTCGACCCCGATTTCGTACCGCCCCCGGAAGGCCATGTCCGGGCAGCCTTTGCCAGTGCCGACCCGGATCGCTGGACCAATATTACCCTGGCAGAAGGGGTTGAGGCGCCAGCCCCTGAAGATGCTGCCCTGGCGGACCTGAACGGAGATGGCTATGCGGATGTGGTGGTGGCTGCCGAACTGTCACATTTACTGTATCTGCAAAATCCCGGCAGCAATGCCCGTCAGCAGAACTGGCCACGACTGATCCTGCCCATGACAGAAAATCGCGGTTCCTATATCCGGGTCTTTGCCGCAGATCTTGACGGTGACCAGCAACCGGAGATTATTGCCGCCAACAAGGGTGCCCAACGGCCCGGCCCTGCCGATTTCGCCCGCTCAACACCGGTATCTATCTTTCGCTTTGATGGCGACCCGCTGGATGGAGACAGTTGGCAGGAGATCATCCTCGGCAATTACAGTATTCCCCAGAATTCCGAACCGGTGGATATCGATGGCGACGGCGACCTGGATATCATCGTCGGCAGCCGCGGCGAGGATCGCCTGATTCTGTTTCGCAACCCCGGCAATGGCAGCCTTGAATTCAGTGAAGAAGCCATCGGCGTGGTTGGGCCCCGCCTGGCCGGATTCAATCTCGAATATGCCGACCTCAATGGCGATTCCCGCCTTGATATTATTGGTGCGTCCGGCACTCGCCTGGCCTGGTTGCAACAGCCGGCCCGACGCGGTGATGCCTGGAACTCACACCTTATCGGCAGTTTTACCCCGGACAGCGTCACCGGCCTGGAACTGGCGGATATCGACAGCGACGGCGATGTGGATATTATTGCCGGCAGTTACAGCCGTGGACCTCGCACCGGTGATGGCGATGTGGATGCCGCCGACGCCCTGGGACGCATGGGCTGGTTTGCCAACCCCGGGGCCATTGATGCCACTGCCCCCTGGACACGCCACGATATTTCCCGACGCAAGCGTGGCATGTTCGATAAATTCATTGCCCGGGATTTCGATGGCGACGGCGATATGGACTTCGCCGCCACCCGCGGCAACAGCGCCCCCTTCGACGGCGTGTTCTGGCTGGAACAAGTGCGCAGCGCCAATGCCGGGCAACGCTTTATTCCCGCCCGGGATAATGACAGCGAGGAAATGCCTTTGCCCTGAGGGTTGTGGCTATCAATCCTGGCGGTATCGCTCCACAAAGCGCCGCAGAATCAGATGGGCCTGGGGAGTCGCTTCATTCTCGACCGCTTCGATCAGCTTCTCGGCCGACTCCGGCGGGAAATAGCCATGGTTCTTGTAGATATTGATGCGCAGAATAAATCCTTCAGGATCCCCTTCCGGATGGAACTGGGTGGCGTAAATATTAGTCCTGACCCGGAACATCTGCACCGGACACTGACTGTTGGTAGCCAGCAACACACTGTCCGGCGGCAATTGATCACAGGCTTCCTTATGTCCAGCCAGGGCGCGAAAGCGCGGCGGAAAATCTGCCAGCAGCGGATCCTGCGCTCCTTCTTCGGTAAGCTCGAGTTCAATCGCTCCAACCGGCTCGGCATACTTGCCGGAGATACTCGCCCCCAGCCATGAGCCCAACAGGCCATTGCCGGAGCAGCAGCCCAGAAAAGGAAAATCCCGCGCCTTGAGCTCTGCAAACAGCTCGCCAAAACTCTCTTCCAGTTCAATCTGCTGAGCTGTTTTCTCCGCCTTCGGCTTGCTGACATCGAAGGGACTGCCTCCGACAATAATGGCGGCATAGTTATCCAGATTGATGGGCGGCAGTCCTTCCCGCTCGGCCCGCAGGCGTTTGATCTCCTGCTCTGCCAGCCCTCCGTACTGCCTGATTTTCAGCAGCTCATTGTCGGCAGCGGCGTCTTCCGGCCGGAGCTGGATAATCAGAAACGGTTTGCTCATAGGCTTTACTCACCTGCGCTATGGGGCATACTGAACCCCTCATGCATTGAATTCTGACGTTATCACAGCAACAGCCTCAATCAAGCAATCGCAGCGGGAAATCCCATGAAGTATATTTTTGAAGTGCTCATCGATGCCGACTACAGTGCCGAGCAATACGCTGCCGCCTGGCTCGAGGCCAGCGAACTGATCCAGCAGTCTGCCGGTGCCAGGGGTACCTTTCTGCATCGCGACCTGCATGACGAGCGGCGCCTGCTGGCCATCGCCCACTGGGACTCCAAAGCCGCCCGGGATGCCAGTCATGCCGCCCAGGACCCCGCCATCAAGGCCATTATCCAGAGCCAGGCCAAACATGTGCAGATTCGCTTTCTGGGCGAGTTCGCCGATGCCGACTGGCAGGTGGAGCCAGCTGAGTCGTCGACAAAAGCCGGACTCTGAGCCCGTCCACGGCGGATTCGGTCGCCTAATGGCGGCGGTTTAGGTAGAATTGCCCTCCGCTGCCGCCTGTGCACAGTTTGAACGGAGCTATCCCTCTAATTTTCAAGGATAAATCCTGCAAACCCGAAAGCCGGACCGGCCTCATGCCGGCCCGCAACAAGAAGTGGTAGTCACTAGAAAAATTTTATGTCGCAACGAAAAATCAAAAAACTGTTAATCGCCAATCGCGGCGAAATTGCCCTGCGCATCGTCCGCGCCTGTGCCGAGATGAACATCCGCTCTGTGGCCATTTTTACCGAACCGGATCGCTACGGCTTGTTTGTTAAACGGGCCAATGAGGCCTATCCGCTTGGCGAGGATCCCCTCGCCGGCTATCTGGATCCGCTGCGCATCGTCAATCTGGCCGTGGAAACCGGCTGTGATGCCATTCATCCCGGTTACGGTTTTCTGTCCGAGAATCCCGAATTGGCTCGCTACTGCGAACAAAAGGGCATACTCTTCATCGGCCCCAAGGCTGAAGTTATCCATAAAATGGGAGACAAGACACAGGCTCGCAGCGCCATGAAGGCAGCAGGTGTCCCTGTTACACCGGGCTCCGATGGCAATCTCGCCGATCTCGACCAGGCCATCAAGGAAGCCGAGCGTATTGGCTATCCGGTGATGATCAAAGCCACCTCTGGCGGTGGCGGTCGCGGCATCCGCCGCTGCGATAATGCCGATGAGCTGCGCAAGCAATATCCCCGGGTCATTTCCGAAGCCACCAAGGCCTTCGGTTCGGCCGAAGTGTTCATGGAAAAGTGCATCGTCAATCCCAAGCACATCGAGGTGCAGGTATTGGCGGACAGTCATGGCAATGTCATTCATCTCTATGAGCGCGACTGTTCCATCCAGCGCCGTAATCAGAAACTGATCGAGATTGCCCCCAGCCCGCAAATCAGTGATGAGCAGCGCAATCGCCTGGGTGAGCTGGCGGTCAAGGCGGCCGAGGCCGTGGGTTACGAAAATGCCGGCACCGTGGAATTTCTGCTGGCGGGTGAAGAGATGTACTTCATGGAGATGAACACCCGTATCCAGGTCGAACACACCATTACCGAACAGATTACCGGCGTCGATATCATGCGTGAGCAATTGCGCATCGCCGAAGGCCAGGCCTTGAGTTACAGGCAGGATCAAATCAGCTACCGCGGCTTTGCCATACAGATGCGTATCAATGCCGAGGACCCGAAGAACGATTTCCTGCCCAGTTTCGGCCGTATTACCCATTACTATGCCCCGGGCGGGCCCGGCGTGCGGGTGGATACCGCCATCTATACCGGCTATGAAATACCGCCCTACTTCGATTCCATGTGCCTCAAGCTGGTGGTCTGGGCCCTCAGCTGGGAAGAAGTCATTGCCCGGGCACAGCGTGCCATCGACGACATGCGTCTGCATGGCATCAAGACCACCGCCGCCTATTATCAGCAAATCCTCG
>JALEHB010000290.1 GCA_022763285.1 Pseudomonadales bacterium
CCCGAAATAAACGCATCAACCCCCGCCAAAAACCAAATACGAAAAAGCCCGCTAAAAGCGGGCTTTTCAAAAAGTCAGCGCTATGCCGATTTGGGTACTTTGGGGGAGGATTGGTGCTCTCTGGCGAGGATGCCGTCATTTTTCGAGCGCAATGTACACGAACGAACCTGAGCATCGAAAAAGTCCGGCTGACGAAGTCCAAGGGACGCCAAGACCCGCCAAAAACCACCCACAAAAAAGCCCGCACAAAGCGGGCTTTCCTGCTAAATCAGCTCGAAGCCAATTCTGGAATTTTGGCGGAGGATTGGTGTTTCCTGGCGAGGAGGCCCGCTTTTTTCGAGCGCAATGTACACGAACGTACCTGAGCATCGAAAAAAGTGGGCCGACGAAGTCCAGGGGACGCCAAGACCCGCCAAAAACCAGAATTACATCATGCCGGGCATGCCGCCCATCCCACCCATATCGGGCATAGGCGCAGCACCCTTCTCTTCCGGAATCTCCGAAACCATCGCCTCGGTGGTAATCATCAGACCAGCCACAGAACCAGCAGCCTGCAATGCAGTACGGGTTACCTTGGCCGGGTCCAGAATACCCATGTCCAGCATATCGCCGTACTCACCAGTGGCGGCATTGAAGCCGAAGTTACCTTTGCCAGACTTCACTTTGTCCAGAATCACGGAGGCTTCTTCACCGGCGTTAGAAGCAATCTGACGCAGAGGCATGGTCACGGCACGCAGCAACAGCTGGATACCGACGTTCTGGTCTTCATTATCACCTTTCAGACCTTCAACAGTCTGCAGGGCACGAACCAGCGCAACACCACCACCGGGTACCACGCCTTCTTCAACGGCGGCACGGGTGGAGTGCAGTGCGTCTTCAACGCGAGCTTTCTTCTCTTTCATTTCGATCTCGGTACCGGCACCGACCTTGATTACGGCAACACCGCCAGCCAACTTGGCCACGCGCTCTTGCAGTTTCTCACGATCGTAGTCAGAAGAAGTTTCTTCAATCTGGGCGCGGATCTGGTTAACACGACCTTCGATGGCCTTGGCATCGCCGGCACCGTCGATCACAGTAGTATTTTCCTTGCTGATCTGAACGCGCTTGGCACTACCCAGATCTTCCAGAGTGGCGCCTTCCAGATTCAGACCTACTTCTTCGGAAATCACTGTGGCACCAGTCAGAACAGCGATGTCTTCCAGCATGGCCTTGCGGCGATCGCCGAAACCGGGTGCCTTCACAGCGGCGACCTTAACGATGCCGCGCATATTGTTAACCACCAGAGTAGCCAGGGCTTCGCCTTCAACATCTTCGGCGATCAGCACCAGCGGACGACCAGCCTTGGCAACATTTTCCAGCAGCGGCAGCAGTTCGCGAATATTGGAGATCTTCTTGTCCACCAGCAGGATCAGCGGATCTTCGAGGTCCGCCATCATATTGTCCTGGTTATTGATGAAGTAGGCAGACAGGTAGCCGCGGTCGAATTGCATACCTTCCACGACATCCAGTTCGTTTTCCAGACCGGAACCATCTTCGACAGTAATCACGCCTTCCTTGCCGACTTTCTCCATGGCTTCGGCAATGATTGCGCCGACCTGCTCATCGGAGTTGGCAGAGATGGTGCCTACCTGGGCGATATTCTTGGAATCGGTACAGGGAGTGGACAGCTTGCCAACTTCCGCTACCATGGCGGCAACGGCCTTGTCGACACCGCGCTTGAGGTCCATGGGGTTCATGCCGGCTGCGACAGACTTCAGACCTTCGTTAAGGATGGCCTGGGCCAGCACAGTGGCAGTGGTGGTACCGTCACCGGCCACATCGGAAGTCTGGGAAGCAACTTCCTTGACCATTTGCGCACCCATGTTTTCGAACTTGTCTTCCAGTTCGATTTCCTTGGCAACGGAAACGCCGTCTTTGGTTACGGTCGGCGCGCCAAAGGATTTGTCCAATACAACATTGCGGCCTTTCGGTCCCAGAGTGACCTTCACCGCGTCTGCCAGTACGTTTACACCTTTTAGAAGTTTCTGACGGGCGGGATCCCCGAATTTTACGTCTTTAGCCATTTTCAGTAATTCCTATTTTTAAACTTGAGTGATTGATGCGATCGTTGCGCTTTGATCTGATCAGGATTCGATCACGCCGAAAATTTCGCTCTCGTTGAGGATCAGCAGTTCCTCGTCACCGACCTTGACGGTGTTGCTGGAATATTTGCCGAAGACGACAACATCGCCCACTTTCACGTCTACCTGCTGGGTATCGCCGTTTTCCAGACGCTTGCCGGGACCTACGGCCAGAACTTCGCCCTGGGCCGGCTTCTCGGTGGCGGAACCGGGCAGCACGATGCCCCCTGCAGTGGTTGTTTCTTCTTCCATGCGTCGAACCACGACACGATCTTGTAAAGGCCGGATATTCATTATTTGCACTCCTGAATCAAATGCGTTGTTAGAACGAACAAAAAAAGCGCAGTAGTCCAGCCTCCCGGCCGGTTACCACGTTATTCCAAAATCGCCCTGACCGCCGAATTCTCGCCAGTCATGGCTTGTCTGTTGTTGTCAGGCTTTATGGGGATAAAGTGAAAAAATTCAATGGCTGCGGGGGAATTCCGGCCATTTTTTTTGCTGTCGCCGGGCCATGGACCTCATGCCATTGTTTTTTATAGCTTTTTACTTTGCCAGCCGCCGCTCAGTGAAACCGGTCCGGACGCTCTGCCGAGCCGTCCTGATCATCCAGTTGCTCCCGGCTGTCATCGGCGTATTCGCCCTCATAGACATTGCCAGAACCAGACCCGGAGCGCCTGCTGCCGGCAGCGCCATTGGTACTGGACCAGCTGGCATGGAATCCATGGCCAGCCCCCATGCTGTGGACCACTCCACTCTTGATAATGCGGCGTGCCAGCGGGCGCCGCAGGGGACCAGCCAGAAAGATAAAGCCCAGGGTATCGGTCACAAACCCCGGCGTCAGCAGCAGGGCACCGGCGCCCGCCAGAAGCATGCCTTCAATGATTTCCTGGGCCGGTAATTGCCCGCTCTCCAGACGCTGATTGGCCCGCAGCAAGGTCGACAGACCCTGCTGCTTCAATATTTGCACACCGATGATCGCTGTCAGCACCACCAGGCCAAGGGTGGTAAACCCCCCAAGCTGTTCGGCCACTTCGAACAGCAGCAACATTTCCAGCAGGGGTACAATGATGAACAGCAGAAAGGCAAATCGCAAAACGGACTCCCAATGGGGTAGAGGTTCACCTTATCATGATAAGGGTGAAAAGCCGCGATTCAAGCGTGGGCTCAAAGTATCCTGATTAGAGCACTTGATTTCAGTATGAGCAGCGACAGCATGAGCAGCGACAAACAGGAACGTATCTGGCAGGTGGTCAGCCAGATACCCAGAGGCAAGGTTGCCAGCTATGGACAGGTAGCGAGCCTGGCTGACCTGCCTGGCTATGCGCGCTATGTTGGTTATGTGATGAAGAAGCTGCCCGCCGGCAGCAGTCTGCCCTGGCACCGGGTGGTCAACAGCCGCGGTGCCATCTCTTTCAAACCCGGCAGCCGCCAGTACCAGGCACAGAAATCACGCCTGGAAGCGGAAGGCGTGGTATTCATCAAGGGCCGTTTTTCAATGACCCGTTATGGCTGGAAACCCTGAGCCTTGAACTCAGCTTGCTGCTGCAACAGTGCCTTCTTTCCGGTAACTCTTCATCAGATGACCAACCCAGAGCAACAGGCACAAACCCGGTATGACCATCAGTGTGGTCAGCACAAAGAAGCTCACCCAGTCGCCGTTGAGAAAATCGATAACAAAGCCACTACCGGCAGCCAGAGTAGTACGCCCGAAATTGGAGATGGAGGCCATCAGCGCATACTGGGTACCGGTATAGGTACGGCTGGTGAAATAGGAAATAAAGGACACAAAGGCCACGGTGGCGAAGGCCTGGAAGAAGTTGTCCACCAGCAGGGCCAGCATGAACAGATTGGTATTGGGACCGACAATTGCCAGCAGCGCAAATAACAGATTGGCGCCAGCCATGGCCACCCCGGCAACGAAGAGGCCGCGAATCACCCCGAAGCGGGTATTGATCATGGCTCCCAACAGGGAGAAGCCTGCTGTCACAAGCCCGCCGAAAAATTTCTGGTAGAAGCTGATCTGATCGGTGCTGAAACCCACTTCCACATAGAAGACCAGGGACATGCGCCCCAGCATGGCTTCGCCCAGGCGAAACACCAGCAGCAACAATAAAACCGACAGCGCCAGTTGCAGTCCGCAGCGGCTGAAGAACTCCCGAAAAGGTTCTACCACATACTTGAACAGCCACTGCCTCAGAGACAGTGGTGGCTCCGCCGCCCGCAGCACACCGTCAGCCCCTTCGGAATCCTCCACCGGCATTGGAGTCAGAAATAACAGGGCAATCAACAGCAGATAAACCAGCACCAGGCAGCGGTAGACAGCGCCCCAGGACAAACCGATAGTCTCGCCCCCAAGGGCCAGGGCCAGGGCCCCGCCGATGAATCCATAGCCGGCAAACCAGCCGGTGGTACTCATGGCGGCCGCATAGGGCATTTTGGCGTCCATTTCCCCTTTGGCAAAAACGGTGATGCGATAGGCATCGATGGAGATATCCAGGGTTGCCGAAACGATGGCAATGCCAAGAGCAAGCAGACTGACCAGAAAAAGATTATTAGTCGGATCGCTGAAACTGAGTAAAAAGATAATGCCTGCCAATAGCAGCAGACAGAGCAATATCCAGGAACGGCGCTGCCCCAGACGCGTGGTAAGAAACGGCAGGCGCAAACGATCGATGAATGGTGCCCAGACCCAGTTGATGGCGTAAACAGTGGCAATTGCACCAATGAAGCCGATAGCCGAGCGCGAGAAACCGGATTGTTGCAACCAGAGTGTCAGCACCGAACCATGCAACACCCAGGGAAAGCCGCTGCAGAATCCGAACAGCAATATGGCCAGATAACGCTTGTCCTTAAGCTCCTGGACCGACTCTCTGAAGGAGCGTACTTGTTGCACCTGCTCTCCTGCCTCAGAATTCAGACTACTGATTTGTGACTCCTGCTACCTAATCTCTGAAGTTATTGTACTGTAGCGGGATATCCAGTTTCGCATCCTTCAGATGCGCTATTACCTGCTGCAGGTCATCCCGTTTCTTGCCATTGACCCGCAGCTTGTCGCCCTGAATCGCGGTTTGTACCTTGATTTTGGTTTCTTTCACCATCTTGACGATCTTGCGGGCGATATCCTGATCGATTCCCTGCTGAATCTTCACTTCCATGGTGGCTCTCTGCCCCGTGATTACCACATCACTCTCCTTGAGGGCCTTGGCTTCGATTCCCCGTTTGATCATTTTGGTTTGCAGGATGTCGAGCATTTGCCTGACCTGGAAATCCACTTCTGCCGAAATGACGACATTGGATTGCTCATTCACGGTGTATGAGGCATCAACACCCTTGAAATCGAATCGCGTACCTACCTCACGGTTGGCCTGATCGACGGCATTACTGATCTCATGCATATCCACTTCGGAAACAATATCGAACGATGGCATCGGCCTGGAACTCCTGATCTGTTGTTATCGCCTGTGTTGTTATCGACTGAACGGAGTCAACATTACCCCAGAGCCGCTATCAGTGCCAGAGCAGCCGCCATCCTGCGACCGGTAAAACAGCCAAAGCAATGCCGAACCCTGACAATCCATCGCCGTCAGGCAAATTCGGCGCTGACAGCCAGCTCACGTATAATCACGCAGCAAGAAATTTAACCAGGCCAGACCGTGATTCAACGCCATCATATTTTGCTTTTGGGCCTGCTTGCTGTACTGACAGTGGGCAGCCTGTTCTTCTCCCTGCTGACCGGCAGTGTGGAGTTGTCGCTGCGGGACGTGTTTCTGGCACTGGCCGGTGATGACAACAGTCTCAATACCCAGGTGCTGCGTGAGATCCGCATTCCCCGCACCCTGGCCGGCTTTGCCACCGGCGGTCTGCTGGCCATGTCTGGCGTCATCATGCAGGTGCTGCTACGCAATCCACTGGCAGACCCTTATATACTGGGCATCTCCGGCGGTGCTGCAGTGGGTGCCCTGAGTGCCATCTTGCTGGGCCTTGGCGGACTCTGGCTGAACAATGCTGCCTTTTTTGGTGCCCTGCTTTCCATTGTGCTGGTGTTCGGCATTGCCAATCGCTTTGGCCAGTGGTCAGTGACCCGACTGCTGCTAACCGGCGTGGTGATCTCCGCCGGTTGGGGCGCGGTGATCAATGTGCTGCTGACCACCAGTTCCTCCAATACAGTACAGTCCATGTTGTTCTGGCTGATGGGTGACCTCAGTCAGAGCCAGGTGGGCATCGGCCATTTTCTCCTGCTGTTTGCAGGCCTGGCCATTGCCCTGTTGTTCAGTCGCTCACTCAATGTGCTGGTACGCGGCGAACTGGTGGCTGCCGGCCTGGGAGTGAACATCGAACGGCTGCGTATCCTGCTTTACTTTGCCGCCAGCCTGTTCACCGCCAGCGCCGTGACGGTGGCCGGCTCGGTGGGTTTTGTCGGCCTGATCATTCCCCATATGCTGAGACTGCTGGGAGCCCGGGATCACCGTATCCTGTTTCCTGGTGCAGTCTTGCTGGGCGGCAGTTTTCTGATGATTGCCGACAGTCTGGCACGCAGCGTCGTGGCACCACAGCAATTACCGGTGGGTGTGGTGACGGCCATTATTGGTGTGCCGAGCTTTCTCATCATCTTGCGCAGCACCATCAGCAAATAGGCCAGTCATGAGCGAAGCCCTGATGACAATCGATTCTCTGGAACTGCAGCTTGGCAGCAAACGCCTCTGCCGGAATCTGAATCTGCGCATCGATCAGGGCCAGACCTGGGGCCTGCTGGGTCGCAATGGTGCCGGCAAGACCACTTTGTTGCACAGTATTCTCGGTCTGCATCATCCAAAAGCCGGCAATATTGCCATCGCCGGTCAGTCGCTGGAGAGCATCAATCGCCGCCAGTTGGCCATGCAGGTGGGCATGCTGTTTCAGGAAAATCCCGACTCCCTGCCGGCCACAGTGCTGGAGACAGTGATGCTGGGTCGCCACCCCCATAGCCAATCCATACTGACAGACAGCGAACAGGACCTGGGTATCGCCCGCAAGGCGCTGGAGGCATTCGATCTGGCAGGCCTGTCCGGGCGCCAGGTACAGAGCCTGTCCGGCGGCGAAAGACAGCGCCTGGCCCTGGCCATGCTGATTGCCCAGCAACCGCGCCTGTATTTGCTGGATGAGCCCAGCAATCATCTGGACATTGCCTTCCAGACCAGGATGCTGGGTATTTTGCGACGCATTGCCCGGGAAGACAGCGCCAGCCTGTTCATGGCCACCCATGACATCAATCTGGCGGCGAGATTCTGTGATCATATTGTGTTGATGCTGCCCGACGGCGAACACCGCAGTGGGCCTGCAGAGGAGATACTTCAGGAAGAGATATTGTCGGCAGCCTATGATTGCCGGATCAGGCAACTAAAAAAGGATGACCTGGCACTGTTCTATCCGGAAGAAGCTTCCTGACAAAACAGTGCCAGTCTCGATTCCCTGACTCAGAGAATCAGGCGACGAATATCACCCAGGGCACGCACCAGATAGTCAGCGAACATACCGCCATCGACACCATTCACTGCCCGGTGATCATAGGACAGGGTCAGGGGCAGCATCTTGCGCGGCTTGAATTCACCATCCAGATAGACCGGTTTAATGGTGGTTTTGGAGACACCCAGAATCGCGACTTCCGGCGCATTGATGATGGGAATAAACCCGGTACCACCAAGCGCACCAAGACTGGAGATGGTAAAGCAGGCACCTTGCATGTCTTCACGAGTCAGTTTGCGCTGCTTGGCCTTGTCGCTGATTTCCAGCACTTCTTCTGCCAGCTCCCAGATAGACTTCTTGTCCACGTCACGGATGACAGGCACCACCAGTCCGGCCGGCGTCGCCACCGCCACACCGATGTGAAAGTACTTCTTCTGGATCAGCTTCTCGCCCGATGAATGCAGGGAAACATTGAACTGGGGATATTCCTGCAGGGTTCTGGCGCAAGCCTTGAGCAGGAAAGGCAGGAAGGTCAGACGGGTACCGCGCTTCTCGGCTTCGCCCTTCAACTCGGCACGAAAATCTTCCAGATCAGTCACATCAGCCTCATTGAACTGCGCCACATGGGGCACCGACATCCAGTTGCGATGCATATTGACGGCAGTGACTTTCTCCAG
>JALEHB010000291.1 GCA_022763285.1 Pseudomonadales bacterium
GCTCATAATTCCTGACTCCTGTGCCGGGCGCTGCTGCATTTTATGACAATTTGCTGCCGGGCATCTGCTCACTTTTGGTGCGGTTGATGATACCCTAGGCCGCCAAAGTACTCCCTGGCGAAGCGCCTGGGGACGCTAATAAAATAGACTGATCTTATTGATTGGACAAAGAATTATCGGGAGAGATGTTATGTCCAAGCCTGTTTCACGTCGCGAATTCCTGAATTTGCTGGGCGCCACCGGTGGTACCGCCGCGATCCTGCGGGCCGGTACGGCCCTCGGTCTGCTGCCCGGTGCAACCCGGGCGGCGAATCTGGATCTGATGAGCCTGGGCAATAATCAGCGCCGGGTGGCAATTCTCGGTGGCGGAATCTCCGGCCTGACTACAGCCTATGAGCTGAGCAAGCGTGGCTATGAATGCACAATTCTGGAAGCCAGCCACCGCTGCGGTGGTCGTATCTTTACTGTGCGACATGGCGACCTGATCGATGAAATCGGAAATCGTCAATACTGCGATTTCGATGACGACCCCCATATGTATTTCAATGCCGGTGCGGCACGTATTCCCAGCACTCACCGAAACCTGCTGCATTACTGCAAGGAACTTGGGGTTGAGCTTGAAGTTTTTATCAATGAAAACAAGACCTGCTATGTTCAGGATGACGCCATGCTCAATGGCGAGCCAGTGCGCAATATCGAATATACAACTCATATGCGCGGGTTTCTGGCTGAACTGCTGGCCAAGGGTCTGACCGAACAGGAACTGGCAGAGCCGTTCAACGACAATGAAATCCAGACCCTGCTCGGCATGCTCAACAGCTTTGGTGATCTTAATGAAGAGCACCTTTATCAGGGCAGTCTGCGTGCCGGCTATGCCTCCGGTGGTTTTCTCAAGCATGGTGAGCAGAAAGACATTATTGCCCTGCGCGATCTGCTGAAGACCCGCCTTGGCCGGCAACTGCTCAATGCCAATGAAGGGGATACCGGTCCGATTCTGATGCAGCCTGTGGGTGGCATGGATCGCATCATTCACGGCTTTCTCAATCAAGTGGGCGATCAGGTTCGCTATCGTGCCATGGTGGCTTCAGTGGATGTGACCGATAACGGCGTCCAGATTGCCTATGATCAGGACGGCGTGCGCCATACCCTGGAAGCCGACTATTGCTTCAACTGCATACCCACCCATCTTATGACGGGTATCAAGACTAATTTCCCTGACGATTACGTCCGCGCCCTGAAATATGTCCGTCGCGGCGAGGCTTACAAGGCTGCCTTCCAGGCCAAACGGCGTTTCTGGGAAGAAGAGGATATCTTCGGAGGTATTACCTGGATGAATAATCCCAGCCGCCAGGTATGGTATCCGAGCCATGGCATTCACAAGGACAAGGGTATTGTACTGGCTGCCTATGACTACGGGGGTGGCATGTATCACACATTGATGTCCCAGGAAGAGCGTATCGAGGCGCATCTTGCTGATGGTGAAAAAGTACATCCGGATTTCCGCAACCTGGTGGAGAAGCCGATCACCATTGCCTGGCACCGCATGAACCATATGCTTGGTTGTTCGGCACGCTGGCAGCGCAGTTTCAGCGACGGCTGGACCCATGAGGAAGAAGAAATGTATCACCGGCTGCAGCGTCCCGTTAACGGTCGCCACTACATGATTGGTGACCAGATCAGCATGCATTCGGCCTGGCAGGAGTCTGCGGTAATGTCGGCCCAGTGGGCCATGGCTGATCTGGACCAGCGTGTGCGCAGCGAACTGGCCTGAGCAGAACCTGAATTATTGGAGTAGATAGATGAATCTGAAGTATTTGACTGCTGTGGGTCTGGGGCTGTTGCTGACAACGACCCTGCAGGCAGCAGAAACAGAACGTGAGCCATTCGATGACCGCTATTGCACCACCTGCCATGGTGCCGACGGCATCGGCAATGAAGGTGTCCAGGCGCCGCGCCTGGCCGGCATGGAAGACTGGTACCTGCGGGACCAGCTGGTGAAATTTCGTGAAGGAATTCGCGGCACTCACCCTGAGGATACCGAAGGCCTGGCCATGCAGCCCATGGCGGCCAAGCTGAGTGATGAAAGCATTGAGGATATCGTCGATTGGGTAGGAAGCTGGGATTATGTGCCGGCCGAGGCAACCATCGAGGGCGAAGTCGATGCCGGGCGCCAGCTTTACAGTAGCTGTGCCTCTTGTCATGGCCGCAATGGTGAAGGCAATGAGGCACTGGGTGCCCCGCAACTGGCCGGACAGAATGACTGGTATCTGGTGACCCAGTTGAAGAACTTCAAAGCCGGTTATCGGGGCAGCCACCCGGATGATGTCCGCGGCCGGCAGATGCAGCCCATGGCCCAGATGCTCCAGAATGAGCAGGCGATTGACAATGTGGTGGCCTATATCAACACCCTGTCAGTCGATTGATATTACCGGGAAGGAATTCTGCTGAACTTGGTCTTACTGTAAGCGGGCTTTATACTCGCAACAAATGATGATGATCGTATCTGCTTGAGAGGGCAGCCGGGGCTGGTGTCCCGGGCTGTCTGCAATGCGGTTGCCAGCCACAACCTCTTGTTAACCTGCCGGGGACAAGGTCGGGAATGAGGTTTTTAAGAAGGGAGCATCTTTCATGTCCAGTTTAGCCATTGTGAATCTGGTTCTGTTCGCCGCATTGCTGAGTTTTCTGTATCAACTCTCACGCAAGGAAACAGGGCTGTCGCGGCGGGTCTTTGCCGGCCTGGTTGCCGGTACCCTGTTTGGATTCTATCTACAGTTCGCTTTCGGCTTTGGCAATGTTGTCACCGAGCAGACCCTGCAGTGGACCAATGTCATCGCCAACTCCTACGTGAATCTGCTGCGTATGATTATCATGCCGCTGATTCTCATCACCATGATTGCAGCGGTGCTGCGGGTCGAAGAGATCAAGGCCCTGGGCAAGATTGGTGGCAGCGTGGTGAGTATTCTGGTGGTCACCACCATGGTCGCTGCGCTTATCGGTATCGCCATGGCCCTGATTTTCGGCCTCAATGCCGGCGATCTGGCGGCCGGCAGTGTGGAACTGGCCCGGGCCGAAGTCTTGCAGTCACGGCAGGGCTCGGTTGCCGAATTGAGTCTGGCCGAGATGCTGGTCAGCTTTGTCCCCCGCAATATCTTCTACGATCTCACCGATGCCCGGGATACCTCCATTATCGCGGTGGTAGTATTCGGCTTGTTGTTTGGCATCGCGGCCCTGCTGGTGAGCGAGGAAAGCGAGGAGCACGCCGGCCGCATTCGTAGTTTCGTGGACACCACCCAGGCGGTCATCATGCGTCTGGTGAAGATGGTAATGAGCCTGACCCCCTACGGCGTGTTGGCCCTGATGACCCGGGTCATTGCTTCATCGGACGGCAATGCCATTATTACCCTGATCGGTTTCGTAGTGGCCTCCTATATTGCCATTGCCCTGATGTTTCTGGTGCATGGTTTGCTGATCTCTCTGCTGGGCTACAACCTGAAATCCTATTTTCAGAAAGTCTGGCCGGTGCTCACCTTTGCCTTCACCACTCGCAGCTCCGCTGCGACGATTCCCCTGACAATTCGCGCCCAGATCGAAGAGTTAAAAGTGCAGCCGCCGATCGCCAATATTGCCGCCTCCTTTGGCGCCACTATTGGCCAGAATGGTTGCGCGGGTATTTACCCGGCGATGTTGGCGGTGATGGTGGCCCCCACCATGGGTGTGGATATTGATCTCGGTTTTATTACCAGCCTGGTGGTAATCATCGCCATTGGCTCTTTCGGCATCGCCGGCGTCGGTGGTGGTGCCACCAATGCTGCACTGGTGGTGCTGCCCGCCATGGGCTTCCCGGTTACCGTGGCTGCCTTGCTGATTTCCATTGAACCACTGATTGATATGGCCCGTACTGCCTTGAACGTCAATGGTGCGATTACCACCGGATTGATAACCAACCGCTTCCTCGGTGATCAGGTCAAAGCTGATTCGGCCGAAGTGACGAGCGGATTGCAGGAAAGTTAACAAACCCTTTCAAGCCCTGTATGAATGATGAGGAGAGAACATGGCTAAATTCGTGAAACTGAGCAGCGCCTTGCTGGCTGCAATCGTTTTTGTTCTGCCACTGGCAACAAGCGCCCAGGAAATCACCCGGCAGGGTGAGGGCAGCTATTTTTACACCAGTATTACTATTCCGCCCGGTGCCGAGACCATGTATCTGAGTGGCTCTGGTGCCCGTCCGCTGGAAGATGGCAGCTGGGGTGACATGAAGCAACAGACCATCAATACCTTTGAGCGCTTCCAGCAAACCCTGGAATCCCAGGGCTGGAGCATGTCTGACATCGTCCAGGTGCGCGCCTTTGCCGTGGCAGGCGATGATGGCGAGTTGGACTTCGCCGGTTTCAACGAGGGCTATTCACAGTTCTTTGGTACCGATGAAAACCCCCAGAAGCCGGTGCGTTCCTTTGTAGAAATTGCCGACCTGGTGGTAGATGGCTGGTTGATTGAAATCGAGATCCGGGCTGCCCGTATGCCCTGATCGGGACAGATTAGACGCGGTACAAACAACGGGGCATGATAGCCACTATCATGTCCCGTTTTTTATGAGCCTGGATTATTGGCAGCGCTGATCTGAGAGAGGAATTCCGGTGGCTAAAGCGAAGAATCGCCTGATTCGAAATTGGGCCCGCCTGCAGATGCTGGGTGACATGGCACCTGGCTTCTGTTTTGGTCTGGACCTGGGGCGTCGGTCTGGCGATGATCTGTATCGCAGCTATCCTTTCAAACGACACCCCGTGGGTATTCTTATCAGCGGCGCCATGCTGTTGGGTTTCAGTATTCCCCTGTTCAGTATTTTCTCTTCCCTGCCCGCGGCTGACGGGGAGCTGTTCTCGCTGGTCTTTATTGCCTTCTCGGTTTTGTGGGCCCTGGGCTGGTCCATGGGGGTGTTGCTGATTGCCGCGGTGTTCCTGATCCTGATTTGTGGCCGGGAAACCCTGCGGGTCAGGGAGGGGCGACTGATCCTGCGCATCGGCATTCCCGGCTTCAGCCTTGGCTTCAGTTATCCCGGCACCTTGATCCGGAACTTCCGGGCAGCATCCAGAGACGGGCATGCCGGTTCGACCTGGCGCGGCGAGCATCTGGCCTTCGATTTTGCCGGAGACCGAATCGCCTTTGCCTCGCAAATTCCGGCGACAGCAGCTGAAGAAGAACTGGCAACACTGCGGGAGTTGTTTCCTGATCATGCCATGGCTCTGCCAGATGACTTGCCAAAGCTTGAAGACATTCAACTGGCAGGGGACAGTGGTTCAGGCTTCGCCACTGAACAGGCAAAGGCCCCACAGCAGGCCAGGCCGGCAGTCAGGCCAGGAATTGAACACTCAATCACGTCCCTCTCTTCCCTGGCCCTGATTGCTGCCAATCTCTTGCCCTTGTTCGGCGTATTGCTGCTGGGCTGGGATATTGGTGAGTTGATGTTGCTGTTCTGGGCAGAGAGTGCCGTGATCGGTTTTTATAACCTGCTCAAAATGGCCAGAGTCGGGAAATGGGCAGTGTTGTTCTTCGGGCCATTTTTTACCGGCCATTTCGGCGGGTTCATGGTGGTGCATCTATTGTTCATTTATGGCTTTTTCATCAATGACCCCAATGCCGGTACTGATATTCCTGTCGATCAGGTGCTGGCTGATTTTATTGCGCTGATACCTGCCCTGTTGGGGTTTTTCCTCAGCCATGGCATATCCTATGTCAGCAATTTTTTGGGTCGGCAGGAGTATCTGGGCATGACTATCAATGCCCAGATGGGGCAACCCTACAAGCGCATCATTGTTATGCATGTTACGATCATTTTTGGTGGTTTTCTGGTGATGGCGCTGGGCTCGACCTTGCCGGCATTGATGCTGATTATCGGCCTGAAATTGTGGACCGATCTGTACAGCCATCTGAAGGAGCATGGCAGCAGGCAGGTAAACCCGGCAGAGGCGGTGGCTTCCTGAGTTTCCGATATCCGAATACCCCCCCGGCTCTAAAAAGAATAAAAAGGAGAGTGCATGTTGCTGCGGCGAATTCCCCTGAGCTTTGGATTAATCCTGCTGTTGCTATCCGGCAGGGCACTACTTGCTCAATCAGACTTCGAAGTCACCGAAGCCAGTCTGGTGGAGATCCAGGCTGCGCTGGAATCGGGGCATACCAACTCGGTGCAATTGCTGCGCCAGTATCTTGACCGGATTGAAGCCTATGACCGCTCCGGCCCCAGACTGAACAGCATCATTCGGATCAATGAGGCAGCCCTGGATGATGCTGCCAGACTGGATGCAGAAAGGCAGGCGGGTCAGCTTCGAGGGCCGCTGCATGGCATTCCCATCGTGGTCAAGGACAATTACAACACAGTGTTCATGCCCACCACCGGTGGCTCGGTAGCGCTGGCGGATTTTGTACCCACCCGCAATGCTCACCAGGTTGATTTACTGATTGAGGCGGGCGCCATTATTCTGGCCAAGACCAATTTGCATGAATACGCCTACGGCATTACCACGGTCAGTTCCCTGGGGGGTCAGACTCGCAACCCCTATGACCTGCGCCGGGTACCCGGTGGTTCCAGTGGGGGAACTGCGGCAGCGGTAGCGGCCAGCCTGGCGGCGGCGGGCCTGGGCTCTGATACCTGTGGCAGTATCCGTATCCCGGCTGCCTACAATAATCTGTTTGGTCTGCGGATCTCCAAGGGGCTCAGCAGCATTTATGGGGTAATGCCCCTGTCCCATACCCAGGATGTGGCCGGCCCGCTGGCCCGCAGTAGCGAAGACCTGGCGATCCTGCTGGACGCGCTCAGTGGCTATGATGCTCGTGACAGTGCCACCGAGCCAATGCAGGAACTTGATGTGCCGGCTTTTCGCGAGCAGCTGGGGTCTGTTGATCCGGGCTCCCTGCGTCTGGGGCGACTGGGAAGCTATCTGGAAACCGCCAATGGTCTGCTGCGCAGTGAAATTGATGCAGCCCTGGACTGGTTTGCAGCCCAGGGTGCCGAGGTCATTGATCTGGAATTTCCGGAATTGGGACGATTGCTCTCGGGTTCCGGCGTTATTGGCCATGAGTTTGCCACCGACATCAATCAATACCTGTCCCTGTTTGTCAGCGATGAAGTTGCCAACCTCAATGACATTGTCGATCTGGGTCTGTATCACGAAGCAGTGGGCGGTGCCCTGCGGCGCAGCCAGGCTTCGGTATTCAATCCCGGCGCCTATGAGGCGGCCTTGCAGGCGCGTCAGGAACTGCGCAGGGCAATTGAAGCGTTAATGTCAGAACATCAGCTCGATGCCATTGTTTATCCGCCTATTGCCGAGTTACCGGTGATGATCGGCAATTCTCAGCCTGGCAATAACTGCGCCTTGTCTGCCAACTCCGGATTGCCGGCTCTCTCCATGCCACTGGGTTTCACCGAATCCGGGCTGCCGCTAGCCATGGAATTGTTGGGTCCGTTTATGAGCGATGCAAAGCTGCTGGCAATTGGCCATGCCTGGGAGCAGGCTCAGTCGCCCCGCCAGAGACCCTTTGTCACGCCGCCCCTGGAGGCAGGCAGAGCTCCGCAGGCCATTGTTACTGAGTTTGAATTTCGCGCCGGGCAGGTGCAGCTACAGGCCGACTTTCGCTTTGAGCAGAACAGCAATCTTTTGCACTACAGTATTGCCGAAGGCGCGCAGAATGCAGCGCAAGTCCATGCCGTTACCCTGGTGATTGATGAGGAAGCTGGCTTCGAACTGAATGATCCGGTCATTGTAAATCTGATGGGTCCGCAGCAGGATGCCAGTAGCGGCAGTTATTTTATGAGTCCGGCCTTTCGTCAGGCTTTTCTGGATCGAAGGGTCTATATGAAGGTGTTTGCCAGCGGTCTGTTCAGTCGCGGCGTGGCGCAGAATATTCGACCCTGAACAGTTTGCTGGCAAGGGGCTCAGGGTGTCAGCAGGCTGCGAATGCGGGCCTTGAACTGCTCGGCGGTCAGGGGCTGGCTCTGACTCAAGGTTGTCTCGCCGGTGACGATACCCTCGGCGGCATCACTGCCACCATCAATCAGCCGCTGTGGACGACGGATTGTAGCCGGGACTGCTGCAGCGGCCTGCACTTCCAGGATGGCCTGCCCACTATTGGTCTGGATCAGGCGCTGCCCGCCCTGTTCGCTGATCAGATAGTGGCCTTGTGACCAGCCCAGCAGGGGATTGATCATTCTCTGGCTGACAGATTCGATGAAATAGATACCGGTCTCACCGACGGCAGGCAGGGTGAGCCCCGGGATTTCCAGCCTTTCGTTTCCCACACTGCCTCCTGAGAAGCGCAGTTCCAGAACAGCACCGGCATAATCGCCCTTGATAAGCTCCTGCACCGAGAAACTGACAGTGGTGTAGATCTGGCCGCTGAAAGGGTCGCGCCGGGCCGCATGGGCCAGTACTTCACCTTCGAATATCAACTCGGCCCGCGCCGCCACCTCATCGATAGGCAGGCTGAGCAGGGTGGTGGCCTGGGCTGGAAGCAGCAGCAAACTGAAGCCCAGGGCCAGTACAGAATTGAGGAATTTGCTGATTTTGGGGTTCATGGAACGATTCCGCTTTGCCAGCTGCTGATTGTACCCTGTTTGTGCCACTGAATTGACTGTACTCCAGTGCCCAATTAATACAAGTCCTCCGGTCTGGCACTGACAGCCCCAAACAGGGCTTGTATGCGTGTTTTTAAAATGTGAGGCTGTGTCTCACCCATGAAACGCATTTGCAGCCAGGAGGATGACCAGGGGTGGGTAAAGTCGGGAAAATTTGACCTGTCCACTTTCCTAACAGACTAGTATCGGGGGGCACCTGATAGTATTCTCGGCGGTTTCAGGCATAAAAACTCCAAATGACTGCAGCACTGTCAAATAAATTTGCCAATATCGTCTCCGGCAGCCTGATCGCACTGGTCAATATTTCGGTTGCCGTTTCGGTGGCCGCTCTGCTCTTTGCCCAGACGGATCCACGGCTAATGGTGCCGGGTATTGCCATTTTGCTGGTGGGTACTCTGGTAACGGGGCTCGGTGGCACCTTTTTCAGTGGTTTCAAAGCTGTTATCTGTTCGCCGCGCAATGGTCTGGTACCGGTATTCGCGGTCATGGTCACCACCATTTATGCCAGTTTCGGCAATGAATACTCCATTGGTGCCGAAGCCACGATCATCGTTGCGATCATGGTGGCGACCCTGGTCACCGGTCTGTTTTTGCTGTTACTGGGCCGGCTGAAACTGGGCAACCTGGTACGCTATATTCCCTATCCCGTCACCGGTGGCTTCTTCGCCGGTATTGGCTATATCTTCGTTGAAGGTGGCCTGACTGTTGCCAGCGGCGTCGAACCAACTCTGGGCTCTTTCACCGATAGTGGTTTTATTCAGTTGGTAACCCCGGCTGTGGTACTGGCCTTGTGCCTGATCATTGGCAAATTATTTCGCGATAACCGTTTGTCAGTGCCAGGTATTCTGCTGGCCTCCCTGCTGATTTTCTATGCTGTATTGATGCTGGCGGGGATCTCTCGGGAAGAAGCAGCAGAGAGTGGCCTGTTACCCACAATCCAGTCCACCGGTGCCCTGGTGCCAGTCTTTCACCTGGACTATTTGCAACAGGTTGACTGGGTAGCAATCAGTGATCAGCTAAGCGGCATTGTGGTGGTGGCCTTGCTTTGCTCCATGATGTTGCTGCTGGATGTTTCGGGCATTGAGCTGATTGCGCGCAAGGATCTGAACCCGGATCACGAGCTCCAGGTCATGGGCTATACCAATATGGTCAACAGTCTGGTGGGTGGTTTCCCAGGGGTGCACGATGCCTCCGATACCGCCCTGGTTGATCGCCTTGGCGGCAAGGATCGGCTCACTGGTCTGGTTTACTGTGTCCTGGTGGCCGCCGCCATTCTCGCCGGTGCCGGGTTCATGGAACTGGTCCCCACTTTCATTCTTGGCGGGTTGCTGATTTATGTCGGCCTGGAATTTCTGATCGACTGGTTGTGGAAGGCCCGGGATGAGCTGCCTCTGTCTGATTATGTGGTGGTGATTCTCATCCTGGTGGTGATTATCTTCTCGGATATTCTGCAGGGCGTCACCTTCGGTTTTTTCGTCGCCATCATCCTGTTTGTCATCAATTATTCACAATTGAGTGTCATCAAGATCGAGACCAATGGCAGCGATCATGCCAGCAATGTGGACCGCGATCTGGAAACCCGGGAGTTGCTCAACAAGGAAGGCAAACGGGTTCTGATTCTGATTCTGCAGGGCTTTATCTTCTTTGGCACTGCCGACAAACTGATCACTGCCATCCGTACCCGCATCATGGATCGCAAAGACAGTCATTTCGATTTTCTGGTGCTGGATTTCCATCATGTCAGCCAACTCGACACCTCTGCCATTGTGACCTTCTCCAAGCTGGCGCAGCTCAGCGAACAGGTGGGATTTCACGTGGTTATCAGTGGTGCCGACGACAAGTCCATCAAACAACTGGTCAAACACCGTTTCTTTACCTTTGGTGAGCACCGCTGGGAGCGGCACTACAAAGGCCAGGTAGAAATCGCAGTGGACTGGTGCGAACAGCGCATTCTCGAAGACCTGAACCGGGCCGACGAAGACTATCGCCTGGAACTGGCGGATTTGCTGCGACGCATTGCCTATGCCGAGGAAGATATTCATGATCTGGCAGAGTTCTTTGTGGTTGAGAATCGCCAGGCCGGTGACTACCTCTTCCATGAGGGCGACAAAGGGGAGAGTCTCTACTTTGTAGGGGCAGGCACGGCCGTGGTGGTGCTGGATATTCCCAATCAGCGAGAACAGATTCTGCGCAAGTACAAGGCCGGTGCCATTCTCGGGGAGATGGCCATCTATACCGGGGAGAACCGCACCGCCAGTGTGCGGATCGAAAAGGACGCTACCCTGTTCCGTCTCGACAAGGAGGCCATGGATGCCATGTCACGCAAGTTTCCGGCCTCTACCGCCGGCCTGCATACCTATATCGTCAAGGTGATGTCGGAGCGGCTCGGCCGCGCCAATCGCAATCTGAGTCGCTATATCTAGGGAGCCTGTCGGGGCAGGATGCCCGGCTTTGCTGCGGCGGGCCAGCTTGCTTTCAGGTTCAGAAGCTGGGTTTGTCGACCGGATGCAGTACCACCGGTACCAGTTCACTGCTTTGAAACCAGTCGCCATCAATATTCAGAATCTCTTCACCGCTTTCATCCAGTCGCAGCGTGCCGGTAAATTCGGCATCCAGGCGTGGCATGCGCACCAGAACCCTGAGGCCATTGATCTGTACTACTTCGGCGGGAAAGCCATAGACCCCCAGATTGGCGCTGGTGAGCGCGGCGGTGTACTCATCGCCCTGTCGGTCGAAGGTGAGGGCAATGGTCAGATCGTCGCGGCCAAAAACCAGGGAACCTTCAAAGGAACCAATGAGGCTTTCGGGGGCCTCCTGTGCCCACAGCAAGGGGCATGACAACAATAATGCGCAGCTCAACAGAATTCGGGATTGCTTGGACATAGTCGGTTCAGAAAAATCAAGAGTCAGATTATCGGAAAGATAGCCAGGTCAGGGCCGGCTTGTGTTCAGGGCGACAGGACCGCAGTGTAAAGCAGTCACCGACCAGCGGCAATTCAATTGCCGGTTCTTCCTGCCGCCGAGTCATGGCAGAATGCCCGCTATTATTGCTTACCGTCCTGCAGGAGACCCAACAGCATGGATCAGGAACTGGCTCAGGTCACTGAAATCTACAACATGATAGTCACCTATCTGGTGACTTACAGCTTCCAGATTCTGGGCGCGATGGTCATTCTGGTGGTGGGTTTCATGATAGCCCGCCGCGTCTCCAGCTGGTTGTATGAACTGTTGCAGCGTAAAAAGCTCGACGTGACCCTCAGTCGCTTTTTTGCCAGCTGTGCCCGCATCGCCATCGTTGCCTCGGCGATCATGATTGCCTTGCCGAAACTCGGTATCCAGATCACGCCGTTTATCGCCGCCATTGGTGCCTTGAGTCTGGGTGCCGGCCTGGCGGTTCAGGGCCTGCTGTCCAATTACGGCGCCGGGCTGAGCATTATCCTGACCCGTCCTTTCGTGGTGGGCGATACCATTCGCGTGCAGGGTGTCTGGGGAGTGGTGAAGGAAGTGCATCTGGCCTATACCCTGCTGACCAATGAAGACGGTGAAATCATCACTATCCCCAACAAGCATATCATCGGCGAAATTATCCATAACTCCCAGGCAGACACGATTCTGGAACTGGTGGTGGGAGTTGCCTATGACAGTGATATTCCGGGGCTGGTAAAGGGCCTGAAGGAGGCTCTTTCCACGGTGGAAGGCCTGAGCAAGGAACGGGAGGTGCAGGTTGGTATCCTCAATTTTGCCGACAGCGCCATCGAACTGGAAATTCGTTGCTGGGTTCGCACCGAGCAATTTCATCAGCTGAAGTTTGTCTGTAATGATCTGGTGCACCAGGTGATCCGGGATATGCAGGTCTCCATCCCCTTCCCGCAGCGGGAAGTGCGCATGTTGCCGGAGCAATAAGCCAGGCCTGCCAGTCACTGCGAAATTGCCCCGAGCAGTCAAATTGGTTTTGCAAACAGAACAAGAGGAGAAGACAAGGAAATGGATTATCTACCAGCGGAAGTGCTTGAAGCACCAGCCAATAGCGAGGTCAATGCGGCGGTTATCTGGATGCATGGTCTGGGTGCGGATGGCAATGATTTCGTCCCCGTTGTACCGCAACTGGGATTGTCCGCAGCCTATGGCATCCGCTTTGTCTTTCCCCATGCGCCGGCGATGCCGGTGAGCATCAACAACGGTTTTGTTATGCCGGCCTGGTATGACATCAAATCCCTCAGCGTCGAGCGCAGTATCGATGAAGAGCAATTGCAAATCTCTGTGCGCCGCATACAGGACCTGATTGACCGTGAAGTGGAGCGGGGCGTGGATCCCTCCCGGATTGTGCTGGCCGGCTTCTCCCAGGGCGGCGCTGTGGCCTATGAGGCGGCGCTGAGCTATCCCCGCGCACTGGCCGGTATCGTTGCCCTGTCCACCTATTTCCCCACTGCCGAAAGCCTGCAATTCAATGCGCAGCAGGCCAATATCCCGGTGCTGGTCTGCCATGGCAGTCGCGACCCGGTGGTGCCGGAAGTGCTGGGGCAGCGGGCGCTCGAAGCGCTCAAGGGCCTGGGTCTTGAGCCGGATTACCGCAGCTACCCCATGGAGCATGCCGTCTGCCTGGAGGAGATCGCAGACATCGGCGCCTTCCTGCGTCAGATTCTGGATTGAATTCTGTAGCAGCCAGGCGCTTGACCTTAGAGTTAACTCTAAGCTTATACTGTCTTTATTGAAATCTTGAAACACTCTCAAGAGCATTGATAAAGATGATTAAAATCAGTGAGTTAGGTGAAAAGACCGGGCTTTCGCCCCACACCATCCGTTTCTATGAAAAGCATGGCCTGATCGAGGCCAGCCAGCGCAGTGAGGCGGGTTATCGTTTCTACAGCGAGGCCGATGTGCGTCGGGCCGAGTTCGTCAAGGCAGCTCGCAGCATCGGTTTCTCCCTGGACGATATTGCCCAGCTCTTGTCGATCCGCCTGGACAAGACCAGTCACAGTTGCCAGGAAGTAACCGACATTACCCGCCACAAGCTGGATGAGGTGAACGAGCGTATTGCCGAATTGCAGACCATGCAGCGCAGTTTGCAACTGCTGCTCAAGAGTTGCAGTGGCGGCCCGGAAAATGCCACCCACTGTTCCATTATGGAAACCCTGGAAGCGGGTAGCTCACCGGTTACAGAGCGAGGCGATGAATCATGATGGAAGTAATCAGTATTTTCTGGGATCTGGTGGTGGAGTCGGCACCCTGGTTGCTGGCCGGTTACCTGCTGGCCGGAATTATCAAGCAGGTCATTCCTTCCAGCTGGATTGAAAAGCAACTGGCCGAGCCCGGTATGCTGCCGGTGATCAAGGGTGCCTTCATCGGTGCACCCCTGCCGCTGTGTTCCTGTGGTGTGATCCCCACGGCACTGGCCATTCGCAAGGCTGGCGCCTCTAAAGGTGCCACGTCATCCTTTTTGGTGGCGACACCGGAAACTGGCGTCGATTCCATTTCCTTTTCCTATGCCGTGCTGGGGCCAATCTTTGCCCTGTTCCGTCCCATCGGAGCTCTCGTGAGCGCCATTATTGCCGGAACCCTGGTGTTGCTGTTTGACAAGGAAGAGGCGCCGGTGGCCAAGGCCGCCAGTAGTGGTGGCAGCTGCTGTGCCAGTAAAAAGCAGGAAGCAGTAGTGGACGAGCGCAGTCTCGGGCAGCGCCTTGTCGCCGCCGTGCAGTATGGTTATGGGCGGATGATTTCCGATACCGCCAAATGGCTGGCCATCGGTCTGATAGCCGCGGCCCTGATTACCTCTGTGGTGCCACAATCCTTCTTTTTGCAATGGGGTGACGGGCTGTTGGCAATGCTGATCATGGTGGCCGTGGGTCTGCCCATGTACATCTGCGCCACTGCCTCCACACCGGTGGCCGCCAGCCTGTTGTTTGCCGGTATTTCTCCCGGTGCAGCGCTGGTCTTTATGCTGACTGGTCCGGCCACCAATATCGCCACCATGGGTGTGATCAGGGAGCAATTGGGCAATCGTTCCCTGATTGCCTATCTGGCGGGGGTGATCGGAACTGCTGTTGCCTGCGGCCTGATTCTGAATCAGCTCTATGCCAGTTTCGGCTGGCCGTTGCAGTTATCCATGGAAGAACACGGTCATGGATTCCCCGTCTGGCGTCATCTGCTGGGGGTAGTGTTGGTGGCCCTGATCCTGCGAGTCTGGATACAGCCGCCGTTGCAGCGACTGTTCAGCCACTCACGTCCGGCCGAGCAAGCCTGATTCAGCTATCGGCTGAATGGATACGATGGTTCGTGTCCAATGCAAATACCTGATCCGACCTGGCGGGCAAGCTATCCAGGCAGTGGCGGGTCAGGCGTTCGAAATGTTGAATAAAGTGCCGCAAGCGGGCCTCATTCATAATGCCAGTAGCGCCGCTGCTGCTGCGTTGCCGCAGTTTGGTCTCCTGCAGGCCGCGCCACTCGAAGACCTGTTCGAAAGATGGTGCCTTTAGCATGATCAAGGCATCCAGTTGGGCAAAGACCTGCTGATAGTCTCCTGCCAGTGAGCGATTGACGAAACGGCGCCAGCTGCCGTCCGCATCTTCTTCTGCCTCCAGTTCATTGACCGGGCTTGCCAGTTCCGCCTCGCTTTGCGGTTGCAGGCCCACAAACCAGCCTTCCAGGAAAATAAAGTTTACCGGCGCCGGGATTTCCGGCCAGTCCTGCTCCGGCCTGCAATCATCACTCGCCTTGTCAAAGCGTGGCAGACTGATGCGCTCACCAGCCTCTGCCTCAAGCAGGCTCTTGATCTTGTGGCGCAGCAGGGCGGTGTCGTGGGTGCCCGGCACGCCTCGACTGGCCAGTAAGGGATGCTGCTGTCGGGCCAGTTCCTGTCTGGCCGCCTGGGAGAGATAAAAATCATCAATGGACAGATTGGCCACCGAATAGCCCAGCACTTGCAGCAATCGGCAAAGCAGGGCGGCGAGGGTGGATTTACCGCTACCCTGGCTGCCATTAATACCCAGCAGCAGGCAGCTGCCTTTTTCTTGTTGCAAAGTAAGTAGCTGATCCAGCAGTGGCAGAAAATAGCGCCTGGCGTCCTCGCCATAGCTCCCGGGCAGTTGTTCGTCTGCAAGAAAGCGCGCCAGTTCCTCCTCCAGTTGAGGGGTGTTTACTGCTGGTGGCTGTGGATACATTGTGAATATTGTGCTGATAAGCTGCGGGAAAAAATCAGTGTACTGTCTGAGCGCTGCCGCTGGCAATTGCGAGTGTGCTGGTAAAATCTCCTGTGATAGCATCACTGACCTGGGCAGGTTTGTTCTTCATTCTATCCACGACCTGCCAGAGTCAAACACCACCCATGTCATCTGAACTGTTGCCGGAAAGACCGCTGCTTGTTTCCCCGACCCTGGCTGCCACCATCGGTCTTGAGGAAGCGCTCATGTTGCAGACTCTCGCGGAATTGCTGCGTCATCGTCAGCGCCGTAATCTGCCGCAGTTGCCGGCGGGTGCCTGGTTGGAGATCGATGATCAGCTGATGCAGGAAACCTTTCCCTTCTGGCAGGCCATTGATATTCGCCGTATCCAGAACAGCTTGCGTTCGCTGGGACTGATCAGGCTGGAACCTGATCCGAATGACCGGCAGAGCACTTTTGTGGCCCTGGAGCAGGCGGACCAGATCAGCAATAAAAAAGCTGATCGCCAGCCCATCGAAAATGACAGCAGCAATCCGGCTGGCAATGCCACCCTGATTCCCCGGCACTGGCAACCCGATGACAATTGGGTCAGGCTCTGTAAGCAGCAGTCCATCCCTGAGCAGTTCATCCGTAATCTGGTGCCGGAGTTCGTCAGTTACTGGCGCGAGCGCGGGCAGGCACGCTTCTCCTGGGGTAATGCCTTTTACAAACATGCGCTGCGGGAATGGCGCAAGGAGCAGACCCGTAAAGGAGCCTATGAACTGGCCAGCAACATGTCAGCCGATTGGCGACCCAGCCAGGATGCACTGGAGATCCTCATCAATGCCGGGGTTAAGGCAGAATTTATTGAAGATGCCATTCCGGAGTTTGTGCTCTACTGGCGTGAGCGTTCAGTGGTGCATGGCGCCTGGAACACAAAATTTATTGAACATATTCGCCGCCAGTGGGCCAAGTATTCAGCCTCTTTTGGCCGCGATGACACCCCAAGACCCATACCCGAGGACTGGCAGCCCAGCAGCGATTGTTATGAAATACTGCAGCTGGCAGAAATCGATGAAGACTATGCCCGCAGCCGGGTACCGGAATTTGTGCTTTACTGGCGCGATAGCGGTCAGGTCAAGGCATCCTGGAACACCGTATTCCTGCAATTTATCAAACAGGACTGGGCGCGCCAGCTGAAGCAGCGTGAGGCCCGGGATATTACCGATGCAGAAGATCAAACCATTACTGGATCAAACCAGCAAAGGATTAAGGAAAAATTCCAGCGCATCTCTGACCGCAGCTGGGCAGACTGAGGCGCAAGCGGAACGCGTTGAAGAAACCGGAACGGACTATGAGGCCCGTTCCGGGCTTGATCATGTGGATGCCATCAATCAGGTGTTCGCCGAATTTGAATTCGCTTACCACAACCAGTTTCACAAGGCCTTTGCCGATGCCGAGAGTCTGGCCATCGCCAAGAAGTACTGGCTGAGTTGCCTGGAAAATTTCAGCCCGGTGCAAATTGTGCAAGCCGCCAAGGCAGTGATTCGCAAGAGTGAATACCTGCCTTCGATTGCGCTTATTCTGCAGGCCTGTGAACAGGGCTATGAGCTTTTTGGCCTGCCTTCCCCCCGGGAGGCCTATATCGAAGCCTGTACGGCCCGGTCACCCAAGCGCGATTGGCAGTGGTCCCATGAGGCGGTTTATTTTGCCGGCAAGGCGGTGGGCTGGTTTGTGCTGGCCAATGAGCCGGAGTCGCAGGCCTATCCGCGCTTCGAGTATCACTACCAGCAGCTTTGCCGCAAGGTCATCAAGGGCGAGAAATTGCATATCGATGTGCCGGAGGCTTTGCAGGAAAAAACAGAACGGCCCCTGGGCCGGGAAGAGGCCCGGGCCAGGATTGCCAAACTGCGCAAGGAACTGGACCTCTAATCAGTTCCCTGCTTGCCCGCCCGGGATCAGGCGTCGATCTTCTTGTACTTCATGCGCGTGGGCTGGGAGTCACCACCACGCTTGCGGTGGGCTTCTTCATAATCGCTGTAATTGCCCTCATGCCAGACCACTTCACTGTCCCCTTCAAAGGCCAGGATGTGGGTGCAGAGGCGATCCAGGAACCAGCGGTCGTGAGAGACCACAATGACGCAGCCAGGAAAGGCCAGCAGGCCTTCTTCCAGGGCCCGCAGGGTTTCCACATCCAGATCGTTGGTGGGTTCGTCCAGCAACAGTACATTGCCACCTTTCTTCAGCAACTTGGCCATGTGCAGACGATTGCGCTCACCGCCGGACAGGTCCTTGACGAATTTCTGCTGGTCATTACCGCGGAAATTAAACCGTGAGGCATAGGCCCGGGATGACACTTCATACTTGCCGATGTGCAGAATGTCCTGCTCATCGGAAATCTCCTGCCACACCGTGTTTTCGCCGTTGAGTTCGTCCCGGCTCTGGTCCACATAGGCCAGATCGACAGTTTCACCCAGTTCGATGCTGCCGTTGTCGGGCTGTTCCTGTCCTACCAGCATACGCAGGAAGGTGGTCTTGCCGGCGCCGTTGCCGCCAATTATGCCGACGATGCTGCCTTTGGGTACCGAGAAGCTGAGGTCGCTGATGAGGGTCTTGTCGTCGAATCCCTTGCTCAGATTCTTCACTTCGATCACCTTGTCGCCGAGGCGGGGACCGGGGGGAATATACAGCTCCTGGGTTTCATTGCGCTTCTGGAATTCCTGGGAATTCAGTTCTTCGAAGCGGGCAATACGGGCCTTGCTCTTGGACTGTCGGCCTTTGGGGTTGGCCCGCACCCATTCCAGTTCCGACTTGATGGTGCGCTCGTGGGCGGCCTGCTGCTTCTCTTCCACTTCCAGGCGCTTTTCCTTGGCTTCCAGCCAGGAAGTGTAATTGCCCTCGTAGGGAATACCGTGGCCACGGTCCAGTTCCAGAATCCAGCCGGCGGCATTGTCGAGGAAATAGCGGTCGTGGGTAATGGCAACCACAGTGCCCGGGTATTCCTGCAGGAAGCGCTCCAGCCAGGCAACCGATTCGGCATCCAGGTGGTTGGTGGGTTCGTCCAGCAGCAGCATGTCCGGCTTGGACAGCAGCAGGCGACACAGCGCCACGCGGCGTCGCTCACCGCCGGAGAGGTTTTTGACCTTGGCATCCCAGGGTGGCAGGCGCAGGGCATCGGCGGCTACTTCCAAAGTGCGTTCCAGTTGCCAGCCATCTACTGCATCAATCTTGTTCTGCAGCTCGCCCTGCTTTTCCAGCAGCTCATTCATTTCATCGTCGCTCATGGGCTCGGCGAATCTGTCGCTGATGGCATTGAATTCTTCCACCAGGGCGATGGTGTCGCTGATGCCCTGCTCGACATTGCCGCGCACGTCCGACTCGTCATCCAGCTCCGGCTCCTGGGGCAGATAGCCGATATTGATGCCAGGCTGGGGGCGGGCTTCACCATTAAACTCCTTGTCCCGCCCGGCCATGATACGGAGAAGGGTGGATTTACCCGCGCCGTTCAGGCCAAGGACGCCGATCTTGGCGCCGGGGAAGAAGGACAGGGAGATGTCCTTGAGAATTTCCCGTTTCGGCGGAACAACTTTACCGACCCGGCTCATGGTGTAGACGAATTGCGCCATTACTGCTTTCCTGCGTGCTGTGAGTGAAAGGGCGCTATTATGTCACAGGCACCGGGCGCTCGAAATGTGTACCGGCCCCTGATCCACGCCAATCGGCGGGGCGGGACTGCAAAAACAGGGACTTGCGGCGAATCGGGTGATGCTGAATGCTTGCGCTTCGGGTAGAATACCGCCTTCGCAAATTTCCCCAAGCACGGAGACCTTGATGTTTAAGACCGATAGCAGCCTGTCTGAATTTGACCCTGAAATTAATGCGGCTATTGAGGCGGAGAAAACCCGCCAGGAGCAGCATATTGAGCTGATCGCGTCTGAGAACCATACCAGCCCTTTCGTGATGGAGGCGCAGGGCTCGGTGCTGACCAACAAATACGCCGAGGGTTATCCCGGCAAGCGTTACTATGGCGGCTGTGAGCACGTCGACGTGGTTGAAAATCTGGCCATCGAGCGGGTCAAGCAGCTGTTCGGTGCCGACTTCGCCAATGTGCAGCCACATTCCGGCTCCCAGGCCAATGCGGCCGCCTATATGGCAATGATGAAGCCTGGCGATACCCTGCTGGGCATGAGCCTGGCGGAAGGTGGACATTTGACCCACGGCGCCAAGGTCAGCTCCTCCGGTCGCATCTACAACGCCGTACAATATGGCATCGATGAGTCAGGTCAGATCGATTATGACAATGTCGCTGCCCTGGCCGAAGAGCACAAACCCAAGGTCATTGTCGCCGGCTTCTCAGCCTATTCCCGCATTATCGACTGGCAGCGCTTCCGTGATATCGCCGACAGCGTCGGTGCCTATTTCATGGTGGATATGGCCCATGTCTCGGGTCTGATCGCGGCCGGTGTCTATCCCAGCCCGGTGAATATCGCCGACGTCACCACGTCCACCACCCACAAGACCCTGCGTGGTCCCCGCGGTGGCATTATTCTGGCCCGTGCCAATGAAGAGTTGGAGAAGAAGCTGAATTTTGCCGTCTTCCCGGAAAGTCAGGGCGGACCACTGATGCACGTGATTGCCGCCAAGGCCGTATGTTTCAAGGAAGCCATGTCCGATGAGTTCAAGAGCTATCAGCAACAAGTGGTAAAAAACGCCCAGGTGATGGCCCAGACCTTTATCGATCGGGGTTATGATGTGATCTCCGGTGGCACCGACGACCATCTGTTCCTGGTAAGCCTGATCAAACAGGGCATTACCGGCAAGGATGCTGATGCGGCGCTGGGCCGGGCCAATATCACTGTGAACAAGAATGCTGTGCCCAATGATCCCAAGCCGCCTTTCGTGACCAGTGGCCTGCGTATCGGTACCCCGGCCATTACCACCCGGGGCTTCGGCGAAGCCGAGAGTGCCGACCTGGCTGGCTGGATGTGCGATGTGATCGCCAATATGGATGACGACAGTGTGATCGAATCGGTGCGGGAGAAAGTGCTGGCCATTTGCAGCAAGTATCCGGTGTACCAATAACAATCAATCAGGAACGAGTGGTCCAGTATGCATTGTCCTTTCTGTGGAGCCATAGATACCAAGGTGATCGATTCCAGACTGGTTGCCGAAGGGGATCATGTGCGTCGTCGCCGTGAGTGCATTACCTGTGAAGAACGTTTTACCACCTATGAGACTGCCGAACTGGTTATGCCGCGCATCATCAAACAGGATGGTGTGCGGGAACCGTTTGATGAAGACAAGCTGAAAAAGGGGCTGATGAAGGCTCTGGAAAAACGGCCGGTCAGTATCGAAAAAGTGGATTCGGCAATCAATAGCATCAAGGCCAGTCTGCGTGCCACTGGCGAACGGGAAATTCAGTCCCGCGATGTGGGTGAAGAAGTCATGAAGCAGCTGCGGCAACTGGACGAAGTGGCCTTTGTGCGATTCGCTTCAGTATATCGCAGCTTCAAAGACCTTAATGAATTCCGTGAGGAAATCGATCGCCTGTCTCAACAGGAACCCTCCGAAAACGAAAATCAGTAGCAGCGGGCCCGCCCCGTACCGGGGTGATTTCAGGCCCTGCGGGTGACGTTGCGGCGCTAAATGCGGATAATGACGCGCCCATGGAACAAATCAGCAACAGTCAATTACAGGAACACCAGCAGCAATGGCCCGCCCTGATGGGGCGCGCCATGGAACTTGCTGCCAGTGTGCTCAGTGCCCACCCCAATCCCCGGGTGGGTTGTGTGCTGGAAAAACAGGGTCGGATTGTCGCCGAGGGCTGGCATGAGGCGCCGGGTTTACCCCACGCCGAGGCCATGGCGCTGGCCATGGCCGGTGAGCAGGCGGCCCAGGCCACAGTCTTTGTGACACTTGAACCCTGCTCCCACCATGGCCGTACTGGCCCCTGCAGTGAAGCCCTGATCAATGCCGGAGTGGCCGAAGTTGTGATTGCCGGTCTGGATCCCAATCCCTCTGTGGCAGGCCAGGGTGTTGCTGCGCTCCAGCAGGCGGGTATCCGGGTGTGGCAATTGTCCGATTTCGAGGCGCGGGCCAGGGCGCTTAATCCCGGTTATTTCAAGCGCCGTGAGCAGGGCCTGCCACTGGTCAGGCTGAAGGCAGCCATGAGTCTGGATGGACGCACTGCCATGGCTGATGGAGAGGCCAAGTGGATTACAGGTGCCGAGGCCAGGGCCGATGTACAGCGCTTGCGCCTGGCCAGCGATGCTATTCTCACCGGGGTGAATACTGTATTACTGGATGACCCTTCCCTGAATGTGCGTCCCGAGAACCTTCGCTTTAGCGAGGCAGAGCAACAGGCCAACAGCCAGTTGCTGCGCCGGCAGCCGCTGCGGGTCATCCTCGACAGCCAGCTGCGCACGCCGGCGGTGGCCAGAACCCTGGGTATCGAGGGCCAGTGCCTGATCTATACAACAGCCGAGGCCGCGGGATCACGTTCCCATCTGGCCAAGGCGGAGCTGCATAGGGTGAGCAGTGAAAGCGGCAGAGTTCACCTGGCTTCTGTGCTAGAATCCCTCGCCCGGGATCATGAGTGCAATGAGATCCTGGTTGAAGCCGGGCCCACTCTGGGAGGAGCCTTCCTCAGTGCAGGCCTGGTCGATGAAATCATTGTCTATATGGCGCCCAAAATCCTCGGAAGTGATGCCAAACCGCTGTTTGAGATAGCCGGTTTTAAATCCCTCGACCACTGTATCGAACTTCAATGCCAGGATGTCCGGCAGGTCGGGCCGGATGTGCGTCTGTTGTATCGGCCCATTTTATCGACCGACTGAACCGACCGATTAAGAAAGCAGGATTAGTGACATGTTTACAGGTATCGTGGCAGCCACTGGCGAAGTCGCTGGTTTGCAGCAACTGGATGCCGAGTGGCGACTGACTATCCGGGTTGGCAAACTCGATATGTCTGATGTCAAACTGGGTGACAGCATCGCGGTAAATGGTTGCTGTCTGACCGTGGTGACTATGGACAGTAGCAGTTTTGCTGCCGATGTTTCCAATGAAAGCCTGCGCTGTACCAGTCTCGGTGGTCTGTCTACGGGTGACCGGGTAAATCTGGAAAAGGCCATGCTGGCCACTGACCGTTTTGGCGGTCATATTGTCAGTGGTCATGTTGACGGCGTGGGTGAGCTGCTCAGCCAGCAAACAGAAGGCAAGAGTATCAGACTGGATTTTTCGGTGCCGCAGGAGCTGCAATATTTCATCGCCGCCAAGGGTTCAATCTGTATCGATGGCACCAGTTTGACTGTGAACGAAGTGAATGGAGCAGGTTTTGCGGTCAATATCATTCCCCATACCCAGGATGAGACCATTATTGGCGATTACCGCATCGGCCAGCAGGTTAATCTGGAAGTGGATCTGGTGGCCCGTTACCTGGAACGACTGATGCAAAATCCGGTACAGGCTACACCGGCACTGAATCGGGATTTTTTACGCCAGCACGGCTATGACAAGGAATAAATCAGGGCTCTGAACAGGGCCGTGGGAAGAGAAAGTGGAACTGAATACAGTAGAAGAAATTATTGATGACATCCGTCAGGGCAAAATGGTAATCCTGATGGACGATGAAGACCGTGAAAACGAGGGCGATCTGATTATCGCCGCCGAGCGGGTCCGTACCGAAGATATCAACTTCATGGCTACCAATGCCCGGGGGTTGATCTGCCTGACTCTTACCGAGGACCGCTGCAAGTTTCTCAAACTGCCGCTGATGGTGAATGAGAACAATACCCCCTATAACACCAACTTTACCGTCTCTATCGAAGCGGCAAGCGGTGTCACCACCGGCATCTCGGCGGCGGACCGGGCGCGCACCATTCAGGTGGCGGTGGCCCGGGACAGCAAGCCCGAAGACATCGTTCAGCCCGGTCATATTTTTCCCATCATGGCGCAACCGGGTGGGGTGTTGCGCCGTGCCGGCCACACCGAGGCGGGCTGTGATCTGGCGCGTCTGGCTGGCTATCTGCCGGCAGCGGCGATTGTGGAAATCATGAATGAAGATGGCACCATGGCGCGCCGGCCCGACCTTGAGGCCTTTGCCAAAAAGCACAACATCAAGATTGGCACCATTGTCGATCTCATTCATTACCGGATTGCCAATGAGCACACTGTCAGCCGCGTTGACAGCAATGTATTGCAAACCCGTTATGGCGAATTCACTGTGCACAGCTATGAAGACTCCATCAGTGGCAGTCTGCATCTGGCCTTCGTTAAAGGTGAGATCAAGACCGAAGACCCGACCCTGGTACGGGTGCATATACCCAATTCATTACGCGACATCTGCGAAGTCTATAATGCCGACCGCACCAGCTGGTCATTCAGCACGGCACTGGAGCGCATTGCCAAAGAGGGCCATGGTGTGGCTGTGTTATTATCCGGCGAAGACTATGGTCAGGATTTGCAACACAATCTTGCGTCGGCTCTGGCCGAAGGCCATGAGCCAGAGCGTGCCAGCAGTCGGGGTAGTGACCTGACTATTGGTACCGGTTCACAAATTCTCAGGGATCTGGGAGTTAGCAAGATGCGTCTGCTAAGTTACCCGGCCCGGTTTAATGCCATTTCCGGCTTTGATCTGGAAGTGGTGGACTTTGTCCAGTTCGAACAGTAGGAATACGAAATGACAACGATCAAGACAATTGAAGGGAATTTCAGCAACGCCTCAGCCCAGTACAGCCTTGTGGTCTCGCGCTGGAACAGCTTTGTAGTGGACAAACTGCTCGACGGTGCCCTGGAATGTCTCAGGAAGCACGGTGTTCAGGACCGGGATATCACCGTGGTGAAAGTGCCCGGTGCCTGGGAATTGCCCGTAGCTGTCAAAAAGATTCTTGATCAGGGTAGTTGTGATGCAGTGATCGCCCTTGGCGCGGTTATTCGCGGTGGTACACCACATTTTGAGTATGTAGCCGGCGAGTGTGTCAAAGGGCTCGGTCAACTGAGCCTGCAAAGTGGTAAACCCGTTACCTTTGGCGTGCTCACTGTGGACACCATCGAACAGGCCATTGAAAGAGCAGGCACCAAGGCTGGTAACAAAGGCGAGGAAGCTGCCCTGACCGCAGTGGAAATGGTTAGCCTGTTGCGACAACTGGACAGTTAAGTGAGCAAGAGCGAAAACCAATCGCCAGCTGACAAGATGGCGCGGCGAAATAAGCTACCCCTGGCTCACCGGCGCAAGGCCCGTCGTCATATTCTGCAGGCCCTGTATCAATGGATGCTGTCGGGCAATGAGCCAACATCTATTGCCAAACAGTTCCGTGAAGAAACCCACGGCAAAGTGGATTGGGACTATTTCACTGAAGTTTTCTGTGAAATACCCAAAGAGCAGGAATCTCTGGATGCCTTGCTGCATCCACTGCTCGATCGTAAACCGGAATCTTTGGACCCGGTGGAAAAAGCCCTGCTGTATCTGGGCGCCTTCGAATTGGCCCATCGCATCGACGTGCCCTACCGGGTGGTCATCAATGAATGCGTCGAACTGGCCAAGACCTTTGGCGCCTCCGAAAGTCACAAATACATCAATGGTGTGTTGGACAAACTGGTTCCCCAATTGCGTGCGGCCGAATATGGCGCGAACCGGCCAGCCTGAATTTTCAATCACAAGAGCCTGACCTGGGCTTATGAGTCAAACTGAATTCCAGATTATTCAGCAGCATTTTGCTGATTCCGAAGCGGCCTTCAGTCGTCCGGAAATCGTCCGCGGTATTGGCGACGATGCCGCGATGCTGCGCATCGAAACCGGGCAGATTCTGAGTTTCAGCATGGATGTGCTGGTGGCCGATGTGCATTTTCCCGCCACGGCTGACCCGGAACTGATAGCCAATCGCGCCCTGGCGGTGAATCTTTCTGATCTCGCTGCGGTGGGCGCGCAACCCCTCTGTTTTACGCTTGGCCTGACCCTGCCTCTGGTTAACGAACACTGGCTGGCCGCTTTCAGTCAGGGCCTGGTGCCACTTGCCCGACAGTTCAATTGTCCCCTGGTGGGTGGTGATATGTCCCGTGGCCCACTCAATATTGCCATCCAGGTGCAAGGGCAGGGGGAAGCGGCCATTGGTCGTGATGGTGCTCGTGATGGAGACCTGATCTACGTCACTGGATGTCTGGGCGATTCGGTGCTGGCACTGGCCAGCTTCGGTCTCGATACCCATCTTGGCGGTGAATTCAAGATTGATTCTGCGGCCCTGTCTGCTCAGGATCGGGCCTATCTGCATGAGGCCTATTACCGGCCGCAGCCGCGAATAGAATTTGGCCGCCAGATTGTAAATGTCGCCACTGCGGCTATCGATATCTCAGATGGTTTACTGGGAGACCTCGGCCATATCTGCAATGCCAGCGCTCTGGGGGCAGAGCTGGAATTGAGTGCACTGCCGCTGTCGGACTGCCTGCGCGGCAGCCTGCCTGAAGAGCTGCAGCAACAGGCCGCCTTGCTGGGCGGCGATGACTATGAATTATGTGTCACGGTGGCGCCGGAGAATGCCACTCAACTGGAGAGCATAGCCGATGATCTGGGGCTGCGCCTGAGTCGCATTGGCAGAATGCGGGATGGTTATGGCATTGACTGCCGCGACAGCGAAGGGCAAATGCGGGAATTCGATGCCAGCGCCTACCAGCATTTTGGAGATGTTGAATGAGTGGCGGGTCAGAGCAATCCCGGCCGGCACCCGACCTGCGCAATCCGGTCCATGTGCTGGCCTTTGGTTTTGGCAGTGGCCTGTCTCCCCGGGCGCCCGGGACCGCCGGCACTGTCCTGGCGGTGCTGCTGTATCTGCCCATGATCAGCCTGGCCTGGCCCCTGTACCTTGTGCTGCTCGTTATCAGTTCCCTTGCAGGAATCTGGCTCTGTGGCAAAACCTCCCGTGACCTGGGCGTGCACGATCACGGCGGTATCGTCTGGGATGAGTTTGTCGGCTTCTGGATCACCATGTTTCTGGCCCCAACGGGCTGGTTGTGGCTGGTTTACGGGTTTCTGTTGTTCCGTCTGCTGGATATCGTCAAACCCTGGCCCATCAAATGGATCGACAAGAAAGTCACTGGCGGGCTGGGCATCATGCTGGATGATGTATTAGCGGGTATAATGGCCGCCCTGTGCATGCAGGCCACCCGTATCCTGCTTGCCTGATCATCAAGTCCTAAGGACCAGCACCTGGATTGCTGTCTGTATGGGCCAGTCCGAATCATCGGAGGAACAAGCAATTGACTGTGAAGTATGTGGCCTCGGCGGCTCTGCCCACCCACTGGGGACAGTTCACGATACACGGCTTTGAAGATCAGGCCAGTGGCAAGGAACACGTCGTCCTCTCCTTTGGCGATATTGACCCTGACAAGCCGGTTCTTTGTCGGCTGCATTCGGAGTGTCTCACCGGTGATTGCCTGTTCTCCCTGCGCTGTGACTGTGGGCCGCAGTTGCATGCGGCGCTGGAGCGCATTGCCGCCGAGGGCAGTGGCCTGTTGCTGTATTTGCGTCAGGAAGGCCGGGGTATTGGTTTGCTGAACAAGATACGTGCTTACGCTCTGCAGGATAGCGGTGCCGACACGGTGGAAGCCAATGTGCAACTGGGGTTCGAACCGGATAGTCGTAACTACCAGATCTGCAAGCCCATGTTTGATCATTTTGCTGTCAGCAAGCTGCGCCTGATGACCAATAATCCGCGCAAGGTGGATGCCCTGGATGGGATGGATATTGAGGTCACCGAGATTGTCCCTATTCACACCGGTTCCAATCCCCACAATGAAAGCTATCTGGCGGTGAAGATAGACAAGCTGGGCCATCTGCGCAGCGAAGACTGATCCGCTTCATTCGAGA
>JALEHB010000041.1 GCA_022763285.1 Pseudomonadales bacterium
CACACCGGTTCCAATCCCCACAATGAAAGCTATCTGGCGGTGAAGATAGACAAGCTGGGCCATCTGCGCAGCGAAGACTGATCCGCTTCATTCGAGAGACATCATGTCCGCAGTGCAAAAGCATATTACGGTGGATGTGATTCGCCACGGTGAGCCCGAAGGCGGGGATATTCTGCGCGGTCGCATTGACCCTCTGCTCACCGACAAGGGCTGGCAACAGATGCGCCGGGCCACCGGCCTCGATTCAGATCCTGCCCATCCCCGAACTCCGGCCTGGACCCATGTCATCAGCTCACCCTTGAAGCGTTGCGCCGACTTTGCCCGGTTTGTCGCAGAGCGCCAGAACCTTGCAGAAGCGGATATTGATGAGGCCTGGCAAGAGATTGACTACGGTGACTGGGACGGCATGCCGATCGAACAGTGGCGCCAGGTGGCGGCGCCGCAATTTGCTGCCTTTCGTGATGATCTGTCGGCCCTGGTACCACCCAATGGTGAGCCCTGGCTGGACTTCCGGGACCGGGTGCTGGCTGCCTGGCAGCGTTTTCAGGCTTATCCCGATGGCAGCCATCTGTTGCTGGTCACCCATGGTGGCGTGCTGCGGGTGATTCTGCCTTTTGTGCTGGGCATGCCCCTTAATGCCAGCGTCCCCCTGCATATTCCCTTTGCCAGCTTCAGTCGTTTGCATTTGCGACTATCAGAGCAGGGGGCGCAGGCCAGCTTGCTGTTCCACAATGCCGCTGACTATGAATTGCCGGCGTCTGACGACAGGTCGGGTCAGTGACTGCGGGCCTGGTCCAGGAACTGACACATTTGTCGGGCCCCCTCCAGTGCACGGGGCGTATGTCTTTGCAGGTAATCGGGCGGAATAAAGAACAGATTGCCGGCACTGACGGCATCGAGGTTGGGCCAGCGTAGCCAGTCATCGAGCCATTCCGGACGCTCGATATCCATGCCACTGGCGACGATGGCTTGCGGGTTGCGGGTAATCACAGCCTCGGTCGACACTTTCGGCGCCACCATGGACAACTCGGCAAAGATATTCTCACCACCACAGAGACTGATGATGTCATTGATCAGTTCATTGCCGCCAGCGGTGATCAGCGGCAAATTCCAGACCTGATAGAAAGTTCTGACCGGAGATTTGTGACTGTAGTCAGACCGCAGTGCTGCCAGTGACCCCCTGAAGTTGTCACTGGCCTGATCGGCGATAGCACTGCTGCCAGCCAGTATGCCCAGACGCTCGATATGGGAAGGGATCGAGTCTAGGCTTTTGGGTTCCGCAGAATAAACAGTCATCCCCAACTCCTGCAAGCGGCGGATCGAAGCCCTGGGATTGCCCGATTGCCAGGCGACGATCAGATCCGGTTGTAATTGTACAATCCGTTCCATATCAAGAAGATCATGGCGGCCAATTCTCGGCAGGCTGCGCGCCTGTTTCGGATAGTCGCTGTATTCCACCACGGCGATCACCTTGTCACCGGCACCGGCGGCAAACAGCAATTCGGTCAGCGAGGGTGCCAGGCTGATGATCCGCTCTGCCGCTTGCTCGAGCCCGACAGTCTGGCCGCTATCGTCCTGCACCTCCGCCGCCCAGCCTGCCGGGGCAGCCAGCAGCAGGAACAGGCCAAACCAGATCTGTAGGCGTGCTGCGGGCATCAGTAGTCGATGCCTTTCTGGACTTTCACTCCTTCATAGAAGGGGTGTTTGGTTTCACCGATCTCACTCACGGTGTCCGCCAGTTCGATGAGTTCCTTGCTGGCGTTGCGGCCGGTGACAATCACATGCTGATCGGCAGGGCGCTCGCTCAGGGCTTTCAGGACACTGTCCTTGTCGAGATAGCCATAGGTCAGCATATAGGTCAGCTCGTCGAGTATAACCACCTTGACCTCGGGGTCAGCCAAAAGGCCCCGGGCCTTTTCCCAGGTGGCTTCTGCGGCTTCTATATCGGCTTCCCGGTCCTGGGTGTCCCAGGTAAAGCCGGTGGCCATGACATGAAATTCCACCAGGGGGTGATCCTGGAACAGCAGTTGTTCCCCGCATTCCCATTTGCCCTTGATGAACTGTACGACGCCACAGCGCAGACCATGACCGACACTGCGTGCCAGCATGCCAAAGGCCGAAGAACTCTTGCCCTTGCCATTGCCGGTCAGTACCACCAGCAATCCCTTGTCGATTGTGGCTTCCTTGATGCGTCCATCGATATATTCTTTCTTGCGCTGCATGGCACGCTTGTGCCGGGCATTACGTGACTTGTCATCGCTCATATTTCGGGTTCCTGGCAATTGGGTCGACTTTTCCGGAAACGGGCACTGGCCAGACAGGAGGTTCCTGTTTTTGACCTTGTCTCTGTTTGAGAAGGGGAGGGAATCAGCAGGAGAGTGGGCGGGCCAACTCAGCCGCCGATGAAGCCCGCCGCAACATCAAAGCGAAATACAGATTCTTCCTGGTATCGGACTTGTCCTTGCCGGGCGTAGTGCCGACTGAGGACTTACCGTTGCGGGGGCAGCACCGGAGTTTCACCGGTTTCCCAGAAGCAGAATCACTGTTCTTGAAAGCGAAGCAGTCTAGCCGGGTGGTGGCAGGGCCGTCAAATGGCCACGCCAGCCCGGGTCACTTCAGACGGCTTCAGACTGAATTTTGCAGTCGTTCAGTTTGCGGCGAATGCGGGCGGCAATGCTGTCGGCATCCAGTTCCACGCCGGCCAGCATCTCCGGGGCCTTGCCATGCTCGAGAAAGCGATCCGGCAAGCCCAGGTTGAGTACCGGAATCTGGTAGTTGGCCTGCAACAGATACTCATTCACCGCCGAGCCGGCACCACCCATCACGGCATTTTCCTCCACAGTCACCAGTAGCTGATGCCGGCTTGCCATGTCGTCGATGATGTTCTCATCCAGAGGTTTGACGAAGCGCATGTCGACGACGCTGGCGTTTAAATCCTCGGCCGCCTTCAGGCTGGGCTCTACCATACTACCGAAGGCCAGGATGGCAATGGACTTGCCCTTGCGTCGCAGCCTGGCCTTGCCCATGGGCCAGGTCGCGGCAGTCTTGTCGATGCTGGCGCCGGGTCCCTTGCCTCTGGGATAGCGTACCGCCGCAGGGCCGCTGAACTGATAGCCGGTGTTGAGCGCCGCCCAGGTTTCATTTTCATCGCTGGGTGCCATGACGACCATATTGGGAATACAGCGCAGATAACTCAGGTCGAAGCTGCCAGCATGGGTAGGGCCGTCCTCGCCAACCAGGCCGGCACGGTCGATGGCAAACAGCACGTCGAGATTCTGCAGGGCCACATCGTGTATCAATTGATCATAGGCGCGCTGCAAGAAGGTGGAATAGATTGCCACCACCGGCTTGATGCCGTCGCAGGCCATACCGGCGGCAAAAGTGACCGCATGTTGCTCGGCAATGGCCACATCGTGGAAGCGCTCGGGGAAGCGTTCGGCAAACTCGGTCATGCCGGAACCTTCTCCCATGGCCGGGGTAATGCCTACCAGCAGGTCATCCTGCTCGGCCGCCTCACACAGCCAGTTTCCGAAGACTTTGGAGTAGGTCGGTGAGGCCGGTTTCAGTGCTTCGCTGGCAGGGGCCTTTGGCTGATCATCGCTGACCGGCTTTTCGATCTTGCTCAGGGCATGCATGCCGAAGGGGTCATTCTCCGACTCGGTATAGCCTTTGCCTTTACGGGTGACGATATGCAGCAGCTGGGGACCGCGCAGTTCACGAATATTGCCCAGCACTTCCACCAGTCGGGAGATATCATGGCCGTCGATCAGACCGATATAATTGAAGCCGATCTCTTCGAATAAGGTGCCAGGTGACACCATACCCTTCATATATTCTTCGGCCCGGTGTGCAGCTTTGAGGGCCGGAGGTATTTTGGACAGCATCCGCTTGCTGCCGGTACGAATGAAGTTGTAGGGCTTGCTGGCCCACATGCGGGCAAAATAACTGGACAGGCCGCCGACATTATTGGAAATCGACATATTGTTGTCGTTAAGAATGACGAGCATATTGTCGTCCAGATGGCCGGCATGGTTCAGGGCTTCGAAAGCCATACCGGCTGTCATTGCTCCATCGCCAATAACAGCAATGCTGTAGCGATCTTTTGCCTGCATATTGGCGGCCACCATCATGCCCAGGGCGGCGCCGATGGAGGTGCTGGAGTGTCCTACACCAAAGGTATCAAAAGGGCTTTCCGCGCGGTTGGGGAAAGCAGCCAGACCGCCGGCCTGACGCATGGTCAGCATGCGGTCACGGCGACCAGTAAGAATCTTGTGGGGGTAGGCCTGATGACCAACATCCCAGACCAGCCGGTCTTCGGGAGTATTGAAGACGTAGTGCAGGGCAATGGTCAATTCCACCACGCCCAGACCGGCTCCAAAATGACCGCCGGTCTGGCCCACGGAATACAGCAGAAACAGGCGCAGTTCCCGGGCCAGGCTATCCAGTTGATCGAGCTCAAGCTGTTTGAGGTCGTCGGGACTGTTGATCTGGTCCAGTAGCGGGGTTTCCGGTCTGGTCAGGGGTATTTCTTCGAGCATGGGCCTATTTCAACGCCGCCGCAGGCGGTTTTCAAGGATTTCCGGCCTCCCGGCCGTGGAGGGCGTAACTTAATGCAGGGGCAGGGACAGGTCAATCAATGTCCGCGGCCCAGCAGATAGTCTGCCAGTTC
>JALEHB010000292.1 GCA_022763285.1 Pseudomonadales bacterium
AGGCCGAAACCTTTTACCCCCTCAAGACCTGGATCTGTGATCAGTGTCTGCTGGTGCAACTGGAAGAGTTTGAATCGCCAGCGGAGATCTTTCAGGACTATGTTTATTTCTCTTCCTATTCTGAATCCTGGTTACAGCATTGCTCTGACTATGTGGATAGCATCAGCGAGCGTCTGGCGCTGACTGGAGACAGTCAGGTTATTGAACTGGCAAGCAATGATGGCTACCTGCTGCAGTACTTCAAGGCCAAAGATATTCCTGCCCTGGGCATTGAGCCCGCTTCCAATGTGGCTGCCGTGGCGCGCGAGAAAGGCATCGATACCATCGATGAGTTTTTTGGCAAGGCACTGGCCAGTCGTCTCTGTGAAGAAGTGGGCAAGGCCGACTTGCTGCTGGGCAACAATGTACTGGCCCATGTGCCAACGCTGAATGATTTTGTGGCCGGCATGAAGATGCTGCTGAAAGAATCCGGCAGCATCACCATGGAGTTTCCGCATCTATTGAAGCTCATGGAGCAGTGTCAATTCGACACGATTTATCATGAACATTTCTCCTATTTTTCCTTTCTGGCAGTGCGCCGAATTTTCTCCGCCCATGGTCTGAAGATCTATGATGTGGAACAGTTGCCCACCCATGGCGGGTCACTGCGAATCTATGCCTGTCATGAAGAAAACAATGAACTGGCTACTCAGGAAACGGTAGGGCAACTACAGGCCATCGAAGAAGCAGCCGGCCTGGCAGAGCTGGACACCTATTTGCATTTCACCGACAAGGTATTGCACTGCAAGGCCAGCTTGCTGCGGTTGCTGTTGGAGAAGCAGGAGCAGGGCTGCAAGGTGGTCGCCTACGGGGCGCCCGCCAAGGGCAATACCCTGCTCAATTACTGTGGCATTCGTCAGGACCTTGTGGCCTATACCGTGGATCGCAATCCCCACAAGCAAGGCAGCTTTCTGCCCGGGGTGCACATTCCGGTGTATGAGCCTGAGCGAATCATGCAGGACAAACCGGATTTTGTGCTGATTCTGCCCTGGAATCTGCAACAGGAAATCACCACCCAGATGTCGGCAATAAGAGACTGGGGCGGCCAGTTCATTGTGCCCATACCCGAGGCCCGAATACTCTGATGCAGTTCGAAGCGACGCCACTGCTGGGTGCCTGGTTGATCAGGCCCGAACCGAACGAAGACCAGCGAGGTTATTTCTCGCGTATCTTTTGTGAGAAGGAGTTTGCCGGGCAGGGCCTGTTGACGGATTTTCCCCAGCACAGCCTGTCTTTTAACAAACAGCGCCATACCTTGCGTGGCCTGCATTTTCAGCGGCCGCCCCATGCAGAAACAAAACTGCTACGTTGCAGCCGGGGGCGGATATTTGATGTGATCGTGGACATTCGCCCCGAATCGCCAAGCTTTCGCCAATACTTCGCCCAGGAGTTGAGCGAGTCGAATCTGCTGGCCCTTTATGTGCCGGAGGGTTTCGCCCACGGCTTTGTAACTCTGGAGCCAGAGTCTGAAGTGCATTATATGATCTCGCCAGCCTACGAGCCGGGCCATGGCCAGGCGATCCACTGGCAGGACCCGGCCCTGGCCATTGACTGGCCGGTCGAGCCTGCCGTGCTTTCCCCGCAGGATGCCGAAGCGCCTGGCATCGATGAACTATTCTGACGGCGCCCAGCGCTAATTCACGAGGCAATCATGAGTGACGAAATAGAAAAATTCCGCAAAGAATGCGATGCCAATATTCGCGAGATGGCGGCCGATGCCGACTACGAGCGCGTGAATCAGCAGTGGCTGGAACACAGCATCGCCCATAAGTACTCCTACAACTTCAACTGGATGGGGCGGCCGATTATTCAGTACCCCCAGGACATCGTGGCGATGCAGGAGTTGATCTGGGAGGTGCAGCCGGATTTTATTATCGAGACGGGTATCGCCCATGGGGGCTCACTGATTTTCTATGCCTCCATGCTGGAATTGCTGGGCGGGGAGCGGCAGATTCTCGGCATCGATATCGATATTCGCGCCCATAACCGTGCGGAGATCGAGAAGCACCCCATGAGCCACCGCATTCAGTTGATGCAGGGTTCCTCCATCGACGAGGCACTGGCGGCCCGGGTCGCCGAGCAGGCCAGTCAGCATAAAAACGTGATGGTGCTGCTGGACTCCAATCACACCCATGAGCATGTGCTGCGGGAACTGGAACTGTACTCACCCCTGGTGAGCAGTGGCAATTATCTGGTGGTGTTCGACACCATCGTCGATGACCTGCCCGATTCCCTGGTGGGCGATCGTCCCTGGAGTAATGCCGCCAATCCGAAAACGGCGGTGAATGAGTTTCTCAAAACCAACAAGGACTTCAGCATCGATGCCCGGATTCACGACAAGCTGAAGATTACCGTGGCTTCCGGCGGTTATCTGAAAAGGGCCTGAGTAGGCAGGCTCGACACCAGTGTTTCGAGCCGGGTGGTGTCCGCCCAGAATTGAAAAGGCTCGTAATCCGGGTAGTCGAACCGGCCCGGGGCGGGCGTGATGGAAGCACAGGCATGGGTGATATACTGCCTGACCAGATTCAGGACAGTATCCGGTTGGCCGCCACTGCAATTCACTGTGCCATCAAAGCTCGGGTTCTCGGCAATCTCTGCAATCATCCGCGCCAGGTCGTCGACATGGATATAGTCCCTGACCTGGTTCCCCGGGCTCATGGCAAATTCGTCCAGGCCATCATCAATGGCTTGTTGCAATTGCGAGAACAGTGACTTGCCCCGTTGATCCGGACCGTAGATATAAAACAGCCTTAGCCATTGCAGCCGGAATTCCCGTGACTGTTGCAGCTCCAGTAAATATTCATGCAGGGCATGTTTGCCCCTGGGATAGGCCAGCACCGGCTGGCAGGGTGCCTCTTCGCTGAGCGCGCCTTCCTGTAGCCCATATTCCAGGCAAGTACCGAGCACCGTGATTTGCGGTAGCCCGGCTTCTACCAGGCCTGTGAGGAATTCCCTGTGCATGTGCAGGTTTTCTTCAAAGTGCCAGGTATCCCGATAATCCTCCAGCCTGCCCCAGGCTCCGTGAATCAGCAGATCGTAGTCGGCACAATCTTTAAGCAGAGCCGCAGGCGGGTTCTCCAGATCACAATGAATAAAATCAGTCTGGTCGCCCTCTTTGCAAGCTGCGATGGAGTCAGGATTGCGGCCCAGCGCCGTGACGCTATGGCCGCGGTCGATGAGGCTATCGAGAAGATGCCGGCCGATGAAGCCACTGGCCCCGCTAAGGAGTATCTTCATGCTGGCGGCGTCCGATTGATTGGATTAAAAAGTTAATCAGCCAACTGCTCAGATCACTGGCCA
>JALEHB010000293.1 GCA_022763285.1 Pseudomonadales bacterium
AAGCTGTATTGATTGACTACAGGCCAATAATCCTACGGTTGTTCAACAGCTTAAGCAAGGTGGCGGCCTGCTTGCGTGCAAACGCCTTGATCACTCACCGGGCTTTGCTAATATCCCCTGATCATTTTGCCCGCCGGGGCGAACCAATTTCGCTATTCGCTGTCAGATCAGAAAGCCTGTTTCATTGCTGGCCGTCAGCCAGCAACAGGCAGATCTGACGGCCGGAAAAACAACAAAGACCAGAACAAGCAATCCCCAGGAACAAGCCATGTCCCGAGTCAAAGTCGAATGCCCTGATCAATTTTTATTCAGCATGGAACGGGTGGTGGGAATCAGCGACGTCAATTATGCCCGCCATCTGGACAATGTGGCCATGGTGCAAATTCTGCACGAGGCGCGGCTGCAGTTTCTGGCTCAACTGGGTTTTACCGAAGCCAATGTCTATGGCCTGGGCATCGTCGTTACCGATATGGCGGTGGATTTCCGCTCGGAGTCTTTTGCCAATGATCGCCTGATCATCGATGTGGGAGTTGGCGAGTTTAATCGCTACGGCCTGGATTTTGTCATGCAGGTAACCAATTCGGCCCTGGAGTCGGTGGTCTGCAATGCCAAGATCGGGGTGGTCTTTTTTGATTTCGACAAGCACCAGATTGCCGCCATTCCGGATGCTTTCCGGGCTCTGCTGGACAATCAGCAATCCGATCAGTCTCAGGTGGCCTGAGCCATCCTCCACTTCATGACTCGGCAGGGCAGCCCCCATGCAGTAAACTGCGGTTTTGCCTGATCACGGTTCAGCTTGCCAATGCTGGTTTTTCGCTATCTCAGTAAACAGATTCTCCAGGTCATGGTTGCGGTGACCCTGGTGCTGCTGGTGGTGGCCCTGACCAGTCGCTTCATCCAGTATCTGGGTGATGCCGTGGCGGGCCAGTTGGCCTCCGATATCCTGTTGCTGCTGATGCTGTACCGCCTGCCGGATTTCCTGCTGGTGATCCTGCCACTTGCCCTGTTTCTCGGCATCATTCTCGCCTACGGTCGCCTCTACGCCGACAATGAAATGGTGATTCTGATGGGCAGCGGCTACAGTCAGCGACGATTGCTGCTCACCACCCTGGCCGGCGTGTCGGTGGTCATTGTCATCATGGCAGCACTGAGTCTGGTGCTGGCCCCCTGGGGGGTGCGCAATACCGAACAGATCAAACTGAGCCAGCAGGAACTGACGGAAATAGACCTGATTGTGGCTGGGCAGTTTCAGCGCTTCGGCGATGATTCCCGGGTCACCTATGCCGAAGGCATAGAATCCTCGGCCAATGGGCGACAACTGGAAAATGTCTTTGTGGCGCTCAATAGCGGGGCCGATGGCGCTGCTCCGCGAATCGTGCTGGCAGAATCTGCCCGGCCCCAGATCGATGCCGACAGTGGCGCCCGCTTCATGCGTCTGGAAAACGTGCTGCAGTATGACGGCGAACCGGGGCAGGCGGATTTCAGCATTGCCCGATTTGATGTGCAGGGCATATTGCTGCCGGAGCCTACGCAGTTTGAAGCGGTGCTGGAAGAAGCCACGCTGCCGTCCATGGCCTTGCTCGGCGCCAGTGAGCCGGCCTTGCGGGCCGAATTGCAGTGGCGCCTGTCCACAATTTTATTGATCCCGGTGATTACCCTGATCGCCGTTCCCATGAGTCGAGTCGATCCACGTCAGGGACGTTTCAGCAAGCTGATTCCGGCGGCCCTGCTGTATGCCTGCTATTTCGTGCTGCTGCAGTTCTGCCGCGATCTGGTGGCAGAAGGCAGCCTCAGCCCCTTGCCGGGTTTGTGGTGGGTGCATCTGTTATTCATTGCCATTGGCTGGTACAGCTTTCGCAATCAGGGCCGGCTGCTGTTTGATCGTTCCGCCTGGAGGCAGAGCTGATGCGGCAACTGGATAGGCATATTCGCAATACGGTGATTGCCAGCATGGCGGTGGTGGTGGCCCTGGTGGTTTCACTGGACCTGGTGTTCACGCTGGTGGACGAATTGGGTGAGACCGGGCAGGGCAGCTATTCCGTGTTCAATGCCCTCAGCTTTGTTCTGCTTACCACTCCCACCAGTATCTATGAGCTGCTGCCTTTCACTGCTCTTGGCGGTGCGCTTATCGGTCTCGGTATTCTGGCTTCAAACCAGGAACTGGTGGTGATGCAGTCCGCCGGTGTCCATGTCTGGCGCATCGTCGCGGCGGTGCTCAAGCCAACCCTGTTTATCATGTTGCTGAGCCTGCTGCTGGGTGAGTATGTTTCACCACCGCTGGAGCAACTTGCCAATAGCAACAAGGCCCTGCAACTCAGTGGCAGTGCCTCGATCGGTTCAGAGCAGGGGACCTGGCGGCGGGTGGGCAATGAATTTATTCATATCAATGCCATCGCTCCGGGTGGCGAGACACTCTATGGGGTCAGTCGTTATCGCATCGATGCCAACAGACAACTGGTCAGTGCCAGCTTTGCCGAATCGGCCCAGTATCAGCGAGAGCCAGAAAATGCCTACTGGCGCCTTTCCAATATCAGGGAGAGTCTGATCGAGCCGGGCAGCATCAGTACGGCAAACTATTTGCAGGAAGACTGGATGGTGGATCTGTCACCGGAATTGCTCAGTGTCTTGCTGGTGGAGCCGGACAAGCAGTCAATCACGGGTCTGCTGCGCTTCGCCCGTTTTTTCGAGGCCCAGGGCCTGGACAGCGCCAACTATTTTCTCGCCTTCTGGAAAAAGCTGCTACAACCCCTGTCCACCCTGGCACTGGTCATGCTGGCCATCTCCTTTATATTCGGTCCGCTGCGGGAAGCCACCACCGGCTTTCGTGTGTTTGTGGCCCTCGGCATCGGCCTGCTGTTCACCATCCTGCAACGGCTGATGGAGCCGGCGTCCCTGATCTATGGCTTTAACCCCTTGCTGGCAGTGCTCATGCCTATTGCCCTGGTCGGGGCTCTGGGTGTCTACTATATGCGTCAACTGCGCTGACGGGATTGATCGAAGCAACCTTTATTCGCCCCTGATCAGCGTCGCCGGGGATGCTTATGTTGCGCCACATTATCAGCCTTGTTGCTGCTATTCCTGCGGTACTGGCTTGCCCGACTATTCTGCTGGCCCAGGCAGTGCCGGATATCGAGGGGCTGTGGACCTACAGAGCGGATACCCCCCTGCAAAGAGCGGTGCATCTGGGAGAGCAACAGGCCTGGACCCAGGCCGATCTGGCTGGCCTGGAAGATGCGGACTGGCGCTCCGGCGCGGCCGTGGCCACAAGCCCAGGAGAGCGCCATGGTTTCGGCAGTTTGTCACTGGCGCGGGTCAATGGCGAGTACCGCACCTCCCTGATTATTGCGCCGGCCAATGGGCGCATTCCCTACCTGCCGGACAGTCAGTCCCGGGGCCGGATCGGGACCGCAGACGGGCCGGAGGATTTCACCGCCCGGCAGCGTTGCCTGTCGCCGCTGGCCCAGTTACCGCTGCTGGCACCCACGCCCGGACAATCCATGGGCCAGCGCAGTCTGCGCATTGTGCAAACCCCGGATTATCTGCTTATCCAGCAGCCAGGCAGCAACCACGCCCGGATCATCAAGCTCAAGGGGCAGCCTTTGCCCTATTCGGGAGGTCAGTGGCTCGGGGATTCCCAGGGCCTGTTCGATGCCGAATCCCTGGTGGTCAATACCAGCGATTTTCGCCCTGAACAAAGCAATGCGGTGATTCCGTCCTCCAGGGCCCTGCAAGTCTATGAACGCTTTACACCGCTGGCCGATGGCCGGTTGCTCTACACCTATACGGTGTTCGACCCCCGGCGATTCGCGGAGCCCTTTACCGTGGAAATGCCCCTGAGCCGCCTGCCAGACAATACCCGCTTCAGCGCCGAGCACTGCCATGAGTCGAACCTGAGTCTGCCCGCTAGCCTGATCCGGCAGCGTCAGCATGAGGCGGTGAAAAACCGCTCCGCCGGGACCAATTAGGTCGCCCGACCTTGCCAGCCCGGGCTATTGAAGTACAATACCGCCTCCCTCGGGACCTGTTTCTGCGCCAAGGGATGGAGAATTTCATGCAACTGACACTGCTCAAAGGTAAATTGCACATGGCTTCGGTCACCCAGGCCGAGCTCTGGTATGACGGCAGCTGTGCCATTGATGCCGACCTGATCAAGCTGGCAGGCCTGCGTGAATTCGAGCAAATCGATATCTACAATGTCTCCAATGGCGAGCGCTTCACCACCTATGTCATTCAGGCAGAGGCAGGATCACGCACCATATCTCTCAATGGTGCAGCGGCGCGCAAGGCCCAGGTGGGTGATCGCATTATTATTGCCGCCTATGGCCAGATGGATGAGGCAGAAGCCAAAGACTTCAAGCCCAGCCTGGTCTATCTCAATGAAGACAACAGCGTTGAACGTATAAACCAGTCTATTCCTGTGCAGGTCGCCTGAGGCCGCGATTCCGGCCAATTCCGCCTGCCAACTTCAAATTACTGCCCGCAATTGCTAGATTGCCGTTATGACTACAGCAATCAATTTCTATTCCGAATTCGGGGAGCCTGCCAAGGATCAGGAAGCCTTCACACAACTGTGTGACTACCTGGTCTACAAGGGTAAATACAAAAATGCCGACGCCGCACGCCGCGATGCCAAAGAGCGTGTTTCCTTTCTGGAGAAGATGGACTTCTATGCAGACAAGGCCGATCTGGGCGATGCCAGTTTCGAACGCAAGGCGGCCCTGGCCCTGATTGAAGGCCATGACCTGCAGTCGGTGTTGGCAGACAATAAAGGCTTTCTGCCCCTCGAGCAGGAACCAGTAGCGCAACCGGAGCCCGAGGCAGAAAGCGGGCAGTCAGCACCAGCCGGGGAACAGGCCGCTGCCGCCGCGGGCAAGCGCCCCATCACAGAGGTGTTCTCTGCCATTGAACTGGATTTGCGCACCGGACTGGATCGCGACCAGATTGTACGCAAGCTGATGGACGGCGGACTCAGTGCCGACAATGCCGCTGACGCCATAGAAGCGGTTGTGCGCCAGCGGCGCCAGAAGCAGCAGACTCGCCTGCTGGCGGGTACCACCATCGCCATTGTGGCACTGGTGATGTATTACTTCGCGCGCTAGGCTAATTTATTTGACAAACCTGTTTTACAAACCTACTTGAAAGGCCGGTGTGATTTCGGCAACAGCACCACCCGGGTGCCAGACAGCCGGTCATGGGCGGCATCGCCGTGGCGGTCTATCAGCAGCCACAGATAACCCAGGCCACCACAGGCAAAGGCCGGCCAGGCCAGCAACCAGCGCAGCAGTGCCTGGCCTGGTGAGATGAGTCGGCCATCGGGGGTCTGGGTACGGATGCGCCAGGCGATCATGCCCAGGGTCTGGCCACTGCGAATCCAGAAAAAACCATAGAAAC
>JALEHB010000042.1 GCA_022763285.1 Pseudomonadales bacterium
CCAACGCTGTGATCGGGAAATATCTGGTAGCCAAATCCGTCAGGGCCCCGATGGTGCTGAATCGCAGCCATGTTTACCAGGGTCTGGGGGTCAATTTGAGCTTGAGTCTGGGCATTAAATATGCCGGCAATACCACACATAAATTATTTTCTCGATTTGGTTCAGGCGAATGAAAGGTTAATACGTTGCTTGCAGATGTCAGACAACATCCAGTACGCGGCCCTTGCGGTGCACCAGGCAAGTGAGCAGGGCCATTCGAACAAACACGGCTCCACGGGCCTGGGAGAAATACCAGTTAAAGCCGGTTTGATCGAGTTCATGGGAGAGTTCCTCGCCACGGGCGAGGGGGTGCAGGACGATCGCCCCTTTCTTGAAGGGCGTCTCCGGAGTCAGGGTGAAATCCTTGCCAAAAGTCTGGAAGTCATCACCGGTCCAGGCGATGGCATTGATATAGACAACATCCAGTTCGGGCACCAGTTCCTTGAAGCGAGTGCCACCTTCGATGATATTCAGGCCGCGATCGATAAACTCCTGTAGTACCTGTTTGTCACAGGCGTCGTTCTCATCATTGAAAAGATAGACCTCGGCAAAGGCGTGCTTGAAGGTGGAAAAAATCTTCAGCAAGCTACGCACTGTGCGCATTTTGTCAGGTACGCCTATGATACCCACCTTGATGCGTTTTTCCGGCTCCAGGTCCTTGTTGATCAGCTCCGGCCGCCATTTGAAAATCGTGTAGATGTCGGCCATGGCCTGGGTCGGATGTTCGTCCAGACCGTTACCGGCATTGATGATGGGTATGCGTAGCGAACTGCGCATCTCATTGAGAGATTCGATACGGGTATCGCGCAATACGACGCAGTCGGCGTAGTTGTTGAACATCTCGCCCACATCGGACAGGGACTCACCCTTGGCGATCCCGGTGGTGGAGCGGTCGGTGATCGACATGATGTCGCCACCCAGTCGGTGCCAGGCACTCTCAAAAGAGAGGCGGGTACGGGTGCTGGGTTCGTAGAAGGCGCTGATCAGGATTTTTCCCTGCAGCGGTGTGCTGAATCGGTCCGGGTTAGCCTCATACTTGGCAGCCAGACGAAACAGTTGCAGGAGGGTCTCGGGACTGAATTGATCAGCACTGAGAATATGTTGTTGCTCCAGAGGTAGCAGATGGTCGCCGTCCTCAAGGATGGTGCGCAACAGTTGCTTGGGATGTGCATCACCTTGCACGTCCGGCTTTTCACGAGTAAGTATGTGGGCTTTTTCGTCCACGTCTGAAGTCTCCTTGCTTACCACAGTTTTCCGTTTTTCCAGTCCCGATAGACCAGTGCGATCAGTATCAGCGGAGTAGCGCTGGCAAAGACCAATGCAATAGTTACCAGAATCGTCAGAGCGTTGAGTGAAATCATGACAGGCTTTCCCCTTTGGCCAGGGATTCAAAATTGAACTTGCTGTTGTCCAGACGGCTCACCACCACCAGGACAATGAGCGATACCGCCGCCGATGCCACGGCGGCAACGTAGTAGCCAATCTGGAAGTAGGCCAACAGGCCCAGTCCGGTGCCGGCCAGCATGGCCAGTGTCGCTGCCAGGCCCGTAGCCCAGCGAAAATACAGACCGAAGACGATAGGCCAGATAGCGCTGGCCACAAAGGCACCGGTGAAATACAGCAGTGAGGCCAGGGTCGTGATTCTCGGGACACAGAGAATCCAGGTCATCAGGCCGAGGCCAACAATAATATAGCGACCGGCCCGGAAACACTGCTCGTCGCTTGCTCCGGGATTGATATGGCCCCGATAAATATCCTGGGTGATCAGGTCGGCAGTGGCGGCCAGCAGCGAATCGAGGCTGGAAGCCAGGGCCGAGAACACGACGATAAAAACCACGATGGCACCGGTGGTCCCCAGTATGCGACCCGCCACCAATGGGCCAACCATATCCGAAGAGGGCACGATGATTCCCAGAGATGGAGCGGCCAGAGCCACAAAGCCAGCGACGATGGGAATGGGAATCCAGAACAGACCGGCAATGAAATAGGCGCGGGCACCGGTATCGGCGCGAAAGGCAAAGGCGCGTGACCACCAGACATTGGAGTGAAATATTTCACCGACGCCGAACAGCAGATTGTTGAACAGGAACATGATGGCAGCGGGAAACAGCAGGTCCAGCAGCATGGGGCGCTCGGTCTGCAGGTCCGTGTGCATGCGCTCGAAACCGACATTACTGATGACCAGATAGGCAATGATAATGACACCGGTAATGATGATAATGGTCTGCACAAAATCCGTGGCAATAACGGCCCGAAGTCCGCCCAGCAGGGTATAGGAAACACAGACTGCCAGAATGAAAGTCATGCCCACATGGTAGGGCACACCACTCAGGGCATTAACCAGAATGCCACCTGCCATTCCCAGGCTGATGAGCCAACCGAAGGCGTAGAACAGGGAGATCACCAGAAAAACCCGCCAGGCAAGAACGCCATAGCGTTCGCGAATAAAATCGCCGGAGGTAAAACCGTGGGGCAGCAAATACTTGATGCGTTTGGCCAGGGGCGCGAACAACAGCAGGCCAACGGCGCCAAGGGAATAACCCACCATTCCCCAAACGCCCAGCTCATAAGTGACCTGAGGGGCGGTCATGGTGGTATTGGAGGTCACCCAGGTGGCCATGGCGGTGGCAGCAGCAAAGGCCATACCGACATTGCGTCCCGCCAGCATATAGTCATCCAGGGTTTCATTCTTGCGACCGAGAAAATAGCCAAAGGCGATCCACAGCAATCCAAAGATGACCAGAATTATCAGCGCAACAGTGGGAGACAGGGCGTTAAATTGCATGGCCTAGATTCCTGCCTGTCGGTTTCCGTGGAGAATGGTGGCTATGAGTAGGCTGAACAGGCTCAGTCCGAGCAGGAAAAAGCCTCCGGCCCGGGCCATACTGTGGTGCTGAACGGTAACAGCGACGGTATTGCTGACGATCTGATTGCCATCCAGCAAGCGAAAATGATATCGGCCATCGGCGAGTCCGGAGATAGTGGCGGCGCCACTGCCAGCTACTTCCCGAGCGATGATGGAATCGAATTGGTTTGAATCGGCTTGTTGCAGGGTCAGGCTGCTGTCTTCGTCCTGAACATTCCAGTTCAATACGAAGTAGCCTTCATTGGACAGCTCGGTGCTGGCGCTGAGTGAGCTGTTTTCGGCTGCCCACAGGCAGGTATTGGTTGCCAACAACAGCAACCAGGCCAGGCGCCGAATTTTTACTGCTCTTAGCGAAGAGCGAATAAATCCTCCCATATCCGCCCAGTCTGCTGGAATCGCTGGATTCCTGGCGTGCTTGTAACAACCGGTTGTACGGACTTTGTTAAAGCTGATGAATAATACTTGAGATTAATGCAAATGTCCACCGGAGCGGCGTCTTCATATTTCTGAAATATTTCCTAGCTCACGGAAAATTAACGAGTTTTTAAATGGTCTACCTGGCGCTATGTGCAGTCGCCAGTCATCCTCCGGAGTGCCGTCCGGCACAGCGGGCAGACCCCAAAAGTCCCGTTGCAGGTCCGGGCCGGTATTCTGGAAGCTTTGGCGCCGGGACGATCGGTATCAATCTTTGTATCTTCGGCGTTCTATCCCTTGCCTGACACGCTACACTGGTCCTTAATTTCCTGATCAAGACTCGTGAGGTTAACAATGGATGTTCTTAATGTAGAAGTAGCCATAATCGGCGCTGGAACCGCGGGCATGTCAGCCTATCGCGCTGCCAGGCAGCATACCGACAGCATCGTGGTGATTGAATCCGGCAGTTATGGCACCACCTGCGCCCGGGTGGGCTGTATGCCCAGCAAACTGCTGATTGCAGCGGCCGAGGTGAATCATCAGCTGGAGCAGGCGGGCAAATTCGGCATTGAGGTGTCGGGCTCCCGGGTAGATGGTGAGCGGGTTATGCAGCGGGTGCGCTCGGAGCGGGATCGTTTCGTCGGATTTGTGGAGGAGGCGGTGGAAAACTGGCCCGCTGAGCACAAATTACTGGGGGAAGCTGTCTTTACCGGCCCTTCTACCCTGCAGGTAGGTGATCATACCGAGGTCAGGGCAGAGCGGATTGTGATCGCGGCTGGTTCAAGACCGGCGGTGCCACCACCCTGGTATGAGCTGGGGGACCGATTGTTGGTTAACGATGATGTCTTTTCCTGGCAGACCCTGCCAAAGAGCATTGCTGTGGTGGGCACCGGCGTCATCGGCATGGAATTATCCCAGGCCCTGGCGCGTTTGGGGGTAAAGACCCATCTGTTGGGTATGGGCAACCAGTTTGGCCCGCTCAGCGATCCGATGGTCAATGCCCAGGTGGGGCGTGCCCTGGCAGCCGAGATGAGTTTGTCTGCCGATGCCATGGTGGAGGCGGTGAAGCGTACGGACAACGGCGTGGAAGTGACTTACTCCGAAAATGGCCAGCAGAACAGCATTGAAGTGGATTATCTGCTGGCGGCAACCGGCCGCCGGTCCAATATTGATCGCTTGCAACTGGACAAGACGGGGCTGGAGATCGATGCCTTCGGTATTCCGGATTTCAATCTGGCCACCGGGCAGGTGGCCGACAGCAGCATCTTCATTGCCGGGGATGTCAGTAATGCCCACCCACTTCTGCACGAGGCCGCCGATGATGGACGCATTGCCGGTGACAATGCCGGCCGCTTTCCGGAGTTGCGGGTCAGGCCGCGTCGAGCGCCTTTGTCCATCGTCTTTACCGACCCACAGATCATGATGACCGGTGCCACCTACCATGATCTGGCCGCCGGCGGTGCTGCCTTTGCGGTAGGGCAGGTGAGCTTCGAGGGTCAGGGCCGCAGTCGGGTAATTGGCAAGAACAAAGGTATTCTGCGTGTCTATGGCGAGCAGGGCTCGGGCAGGTTCCTGGGCGCCGAGATGTTCGGCCCGGCGGCTGAGCATATTGGTCATTTGCTGGCCTGGAGTGTGCAGCACAACCTGACGGTTCAGCAGATGCTGGATAGCCCTTTCTATCACCCGGTGATCGAAGAAGGGGTGAGAACAGCACTGCGGGCTTTGCAGGCTGAACTGAAAATGGGGCCGGTACCGGTGGAGCGCTGCCTGGATTGCGGGCCCGGCGCCTGAGGTCTGTCCCGGGACTACTGCAGTTCCCCGCGACGGCTGTTATCCAGCCATTGGCGGGGCGACTGCCCGGTTTTTTTGCGGAAAGCCCGGGCCAGAGCCGAAGCGTTTTCATAACCCACTTCATTGGCGATGACGCCGACTGATTTGCCTCTCTTGAGAAGATTCTGGGTCAGGGCGACACGCCATTCCAGAATATAGTCGCCGGCGGTCTGCCCCATTTGCTCACGAAAAAGCTCGGCAAATTTAGAGCGTGACATGGCACTTAATGCCGCCAGGGCTTCCAGGGTCCAATTCTTTTCCGGTGCTGCGTTAATGGCCATGATGGCAGGAGAGAGTCGGGGGTTGGCCAGTCCGGCCAGCATTCCCTTGTGCATGAGATCATGATCCACCACATAGCGCAGCAGCTGAATAATAAAAACTTCGGTGAGTCGATCCATCATCGCCTGACGACCATCCTGCTCCTGAAAGGCCTCGGCAAACAATAATTCAGTGGCAGCCTTCAAGGAGGGTGCCTCGGCAAGTCGCACCACAATCAGTCCCGGTAGGGCATTGGCCAGAGGATTCTGCGGGCCGGTGCCGTAGCGCACCGAGGCGCAGACGATCTGGGCATTGTCCCTGCGGTCAGCCTTCAGGCGATGATGGGCCGGGCGGGGAAAGAACAGTACCGCCGGTTCAGCGATTTCCTGTTTGTTGCCCTGATGATCGAAGACCACCATGCGACCCTGCTGCAACAGATGCAGATGCCCTTCATGGATGCCATCGTCCGAAAAAGCCGACAGGCCGCAAAGATTGCCGGTGTAAAACACACCGGCCGAGATGGAAAAATGTTTCAGTACTTCCGAAAGCTTGTCCAACAATGGAACCGGACAGTCTAGCTGGAACTTACAAGCAGTCCGGCGATCTCCGAGGGAGTGGCGCGCAGGGAAGTGGCTACCCGGTCAAAGAAGTCTGTCTCGGTGTAGCGGATTTCGGAATCGCTGCGAATGACGCCTGCCAGGGCGCTGAGGATGGCTACCCGCTCTGCATCAGTGAGCTTGCGGGTTGCATTGGTCAGATAGCGTTCCAGAGGCTGGGATTCGAAGACTGCAGAGGAGGCTGCAGTGAGAATATCGGCGTCGCTGAACTCCTCCCCTGTCTGTTCCTTGAGCACATTCCTGACCTGGGTCACTTCCACAGACTCTACATTGGAGTCTGCTCTGGTGGCCCGGGCCAACACCATCAACATGACTTCCTTGAATAATTCCTGCTTGTGTTTGGCGCTGCCACTGCTCACCAGTTCACGGATGGCGTCAAAATTAATCAGGCTCATGCTGTTTGTTCCTTTTTATAATCTGATTGAGTTAAGAGTGCTTGATGCCATCTCTGTGATGGACCTTGGCGGCCAGAGACCGCAGCAGTACTGATTATACACAGCTCAGGCGCTTCGGCACTGTTAGTTTTTCGAAGGCGTAAAAGCTGCCCTCAGATGACCCGTTTTTCACGCAGGGTCTGAATGCTGGCAGCATCGTAGCCCAGTTCCTGCATGATCTGATCGGTGTGTTCGCCCAGTGTTGGTGCGCGCCGCTGGATTTCTCCCGGCGTTTCAGATAATTCAACCGGTGTCTTCATGACCGGTGCTGCCTTGTCGGCACCGGGATAGTCAATTGCCTGAAACAGACCCTTGGCGGCAATATGGGGGTCTTCCAGCACCTGCTGGGGAGAGAGCACCGGGCCCGCCGGGATGCGAGCTTCCTCCATGGCCGCCAACACTTCCTCGCTTGAGCGTTCGGCGCACCACTCGGCCAGGCGCTGGCTGATGATTTCACCATGATCGCCGCGGCTGATGTCATCCTTGAAACGAGGGTCCTGCAGCCAGTGTTCTTCCCCCATCAGATCGGCCCAGCGCTTGAACAGGGGGCCACCCACTGACTGCACCAGTACCCAGCCGTCACGGGTGCGGAAGGTGTCGGCCGGAGCCGAGGTCTGGGAACGGTTCAGGCTGGCGACCCGGTTCACTGCGATCATAGCTTGCTCGATCAGGGTGCCATTCATCATGGTGAGTGCGGTGTTGAACAAGGCGCCTTCGACGATCTGGCCCTTGCCGGTTTTCTGGCGCTGGAACAGCGCCGCCATGGTGCCGAAGGCAGACAGGCTGGCGGTCCCGAAATCAATAAAGGGGGCGTAGGCCTTGGCCGGTTGTTCCGGTGTGCCGGACATATACATGCTGCCGGACATGGCCTGGCCGAGGCCGTCAAAGCCAACCCGTTGTTCGTAGGGGCCACCGCGGCCAAAGGCAGAAATCATGGTGAGGATAATATCGGGCTTGATGGCGCAGAGACTGTCGTAGTCCAGGCCCATGCTGGCCAGGGTGTCGGGGGGCAGATTCGCCACCACCACGTCGGCAGTTGCCACCAGTTTCCTGACAATCTCGCGACCCTCTTGCTTCATCGGGTTAAGAGTCATACCCAGTTTGTTGCGCCCCATTTGCATGAACATGGCGCCGTCACCCTGTTCGGTTACCGGTGAGAGGAAGCGGTCTTCCGAGCCATCCACTTTCTCGATGCGGATGACTTCAGCGCCGAGATCAGCCAGCAGGGTCGCGCAATAGGGGCCAGCGATATAACGCCCGAAATCCAGAACTCGAATGCCTTTCAAAACCTTGTCCATTGCCAGTGTCCGCCTGCTTACTGATAAAGGCGGCAGTCTATCACAGCCTCGGAATACTCGGGTCCCGGCATCTGAGAGGCGCAATGTGAGCCAATTAACACCCCCGGCACCAGTCTTTCAGGATAATAATTGCTCTGCCTGTCATGCCCGATCATGGCGGCGCAGTCATCAGTCTCATCTGTGTGCAGTCAGAATCAGGAGTGAGCATGAACGCAACAAGTGATGACAAGGCCTGGCGCAAATCCCGCGACGAACTGGAGTCCATCCTCAAGCAGCCCTATCAGGATGTCTGTAATGTCTGCAAGGGTGCAGGGCATATCAGTGCCAAGAGTCGCTGTCCCAAATGCAAGGGCAGTGGCAGGCGCTACCTCAAACTGCTCTGAGCAGGGATCCTCTGTCAGGCTGCCGCAAAGCTGTCCGGAGGGTTTGTCATGACTGGTTTATCCAGGGCTCGCTGCTACAATGCAGGAACACCTTCAGAGCGCAGAGAGCGGAGCCCGCCATGAAACCAGTCCTTGGAATAATTCTGTCACTGCAGTGCCTGTGTCTGCTGGCCAGCGCCAGCCCGGTGCTGGCTGCCGAGCACCCCGGTTATATTGAAGACCCGGCCCGACGCACCACCGGTATCGGCAAATTTTATATGGATCGGGAAATTTCCTTCGTCATGGGCCACCGGGCCGCTGAGTGGCTGAATCGCCCTGGCCGTATTGCAGAAGAGCGTCCGGATGAGGTCGTGGCGAATATGAATCTGCAGGCCGATGAGGTGGTGGCGGATATTGGCGCCGGATCTGGCTATTTCTCCTTCCGCATCGCCGCCCAGGTTCCCCGGGGCAAGGTGATGGCGGTTGATATCCAGCCGGAAATGCTGGCCATTATCGAACAGCGCATGGAAGAGGAGGGGGTGGACAACATCGTGCCGGTGCTGGGGGCGATTGACGACCCCAATCTGGAGCCGGAATCCATCGATGCGGCTATTATGGTGGATGCCTATCATGAATTTTCCCATCCCTTTGAGATGGTGCAGGGCATCTACAATGCCCTCAAGCCCGGCGGACGGATCTTTCTGCTGGAATATCGGGGCGAGGACCCCAGCGTGCCTATTCGCCCCCTGCACAAGATGACTGAAATTCAGGCGGTGCGGGAAATGAGCGTGTTCGGTCTGGAATGGACCGATACTCTGGATTTTCTGCCCTGGCAGCACATGATGATATTCACCAAGCCGCAATAGCTGCCTGCCAGCCGCCGAGCCCAGCGGCTATTCGTCGCAGCCGATGTAACCTTTTGCCACTCGGGCCGTCAAAGAAGGTAATTGAACAGTCAATTGCTGACAGAGGACGAAACGGTGACCAATTACCGCTACAAACAGCTGCTGATCCCCATGGATCGCTACCTGCGTGGCCTGAATCCCCAGGCGAAGCGCTGGCTGGCATTGGCGGAGGGTGGGCTGTTGCTGCTGTTACTGACCTCGGTGATTTTCTACGTTCAGTAAGGCACCGATAGCGACTCGCGCCCACCTCCGTACAAGCGGCCCGAGAACTCGTACAAAAAAGGCGGCAGTGTTTCCCACTGCCGCCTTTTTCATGTCTTTCGGGTCTGGCTTGAATGTCAGGATCAGAAGGTGCCGCGAATCTTGATGGCGTACTTCTCACCGGTGTGGCTGCAGGAGTCCTCGATCTCGCTGATGTTGCCGGTGGCAATGGTGCCGTTTACGAAACGGGTACGAATACGGCAGCGATAGGACTCATGCACATTAGTGGCCTCAAAGCGGTAGATCAGTCCGCCCCAGCCCTGTTTTTCCACGAAGGCCAGCAGGAAGCCGTCGGAATCATAGTCTTCGATCTTGTCGATGTCGTAGGCGAGAATTCCGCCCTCAAAGCTTTCGTTATAGTTAACACCGTAATTGAGGCCAAGAGAACTGACGTCGTGCCGGAATCCCAGGCGCCAGCTACCCCGGCCGCCGCGGTTCAGGCGGCGGTCGATGCCGAGAAAAGGGTCGGTCACAGAGGAATCCACCACTTCGACTCTTGATGTCAGCAGGATATTGGGCAGATCCCAACCGGCCAGGCGCAGACTGCCATCGACAGCAGCACCGTAGCGCTCGCCATCGCCGATATTGCCATTGGCGGAGAGGATGGAACTCCCGGTAGATACGTCGATGCGGTCAATCACGTCTTCCAGATCGTGAAAATAGACATTGCTGTTTATCACGCCATTGTCATTATTGAAGCGGTATTCCAGATTCAGGTCATAGCGCCAGGATTGTTCCTGACGAAGATCGGGGTTACCCGTCACTTCATTCTGCTCATCATCGCCGGAGTCGGTATTGGCAGTGAAGTCATTAAAGCTCAACTGGGCGACATCTTTCTCGATGGTGGCACGGAATTGCAGAGAAGGGGTCAGGTCAAATCGGTAATCAATCTTAGGGCGGACAAAATCAAAGTCGCGGCTTTTGGACACGTCGCCAGACTGGGAGATTTCTGACTGCTCGAAAATCAGCGTGCTCTCCAGGGACATGCGCGAGTTGATCTGCCAGTTATGCACTGCAGAGGCTTCGTAGCGAATTTCTTCCACGGTGGCATTGGCATTGGTGAAAGGCGTCAGGCCTCCGAATTCCGCTGAGCCCGGCTCAGTGCTGCTGAGCAGACCAAGTTTCAGGGTTGAGTCGAGAATGGTCTGGGCCCGCTCCAGTCCAAATTCAATGTCCTGGGTGTCGGTCAGGCCCATTGAGTAGCTGCTGCGGATGATGCGTTCCTGGTAGCGATTGTAATTATCCAGAAACAGGTCCTTGCTGCGGTCAGCACCGTCAACCACAAAGCGCTCGCGTAAGCTGTCATCTTCCTTGCGATTGACAATCCACAGAGTTTTCCAGCGATTGCCATTGGCAAAGCTGTGCTCATAGTCGCCGCCTACTTCCCAGAATTCATTGCTGCTGGCGGTGATGTCTTCTTCAACCCGAGAGACGATAGGGGAGACCTGGTAGTCGGTCAGGAAGCGATCGTCGCGAAAGGGGCTGTCGGTGTCCTCGTACTGGATGTTCAGATGGGCGATATCCGAGTCACTGAACTGATAGCCCAGATTGGCACTGAGGGTCAAAGGCTGGGAATCGGTGCGGGTGTCGCGGGCAATGGTGTTGTTGAGGCTGCCATCGGCCAGGGTGCTGACCTCAAAACCTTTGCGCCATTCCCAGCGTGGCTCGGTTTCGGCGCTGAGCAGATATTCGAAGGCGCCACGGGAGCCGGTCAGGGAAATTTTGCCACCCGGTTTGACCTCACCATCGTGGTAGTGGTCGGCATTGAGTTCATAGGCGACCGAGGAGCGGGACTCGGCTTCCAACAAGACAATATTGATTACCTGGGAGCCGCCACGGACATCCAGATCGGCGGAAGTGCCGCGAATGATTTCGATATGCTGTACCTGGTCTGCCGGAATGCGACTTAATTGGCTATTGCCCTCGTTGCCCTTGCCGGTAATGCGGCGGCCATTGATAAGAATCTGGTCACCGCCCAGTCCCAGGCCGCGACGGCTGGAGTCACTGGAGGTATTGGAGCCACCGGAACGAGCCACGCTGATGCCGGGAATACGGTCCAGCATGTCATTGGCGGAAAATGGCTCGAATTGGGCAAAATAGCTGGCCGGATAGGTTACTGTGGAGTCATCATCGGTCACCGGGGCATCCTGTGCCATCAGGGAGCCGGCTTGCATGGCCGAGGCCAGGGCAATTGCGTGGATCAGGGATTTTTTGGCAGGTATAACGGGGCTCATGGAATGACTCCAGTGTTCTTCTTGCTATGGGCTATCTGGGGGTGCGGCCGGGTCTGACTGGTCCGCTTTATCCGTACTGACGGTGTGCCAGCCGGGCCTTTTTGGTCAGGCGGCGTAGTATGTACCAAAATCGGCCATAAATTCTCAGGCCAATAGTCAGATTTTGTGACATTTTGTAATGCCCGGGTCTCAGGCAGGGTTTTTGCGCTGTTCAGGTGAATTAAGGATAATAGCCGGCCTGGATTTGGCCGGGTTTACAAGGGAATGACACCGGGCTTTAACACAGGATTCGTTCGAATCGATTCAAGACAGAGGTTTATCTATGCAACGTGAGTCCATGGAAGTAGATGTGGTGATTGTCGGCGCTGGCCCGGCCGGTTTGTCGACGGCCTGCCGTCTATTGCAGCTGGCCAAAGAGGGGGGCAAGGAACTGTCTGTCTGTGTGCTGGAAAAGGGCTCCGAGATCGGAGCCCATATTCTCTCCGGTGCAGTCTTCGAACCCACGGCCCTGGATGAGTTGTTCCCGGACTGGAAAGAGCGTGGCGCCCCACTCAATACCCGGGTTACCGGTGATAATGTCTATTATCTGCCGGGTGCCGAGTCCTCTTTCAAGTTCCCGGGGCTGATGGTGCCGCGGCCCATGCATAATCATGGCAACTATATTATATCCCTGGGCAAACTCTGTGCCTGGCTGGGAGAGCAGGCCATGGAACTGGGCGCCGAGGTATTTCCCGGCTTCGCTGCAGCCGAAGTGCTGTACAACGAGGATGGTTCGGTCAAGGGAGTCGCCACCGGGGACATGGGTGTCGGCGCTGATGGTGAAAAGAAGCCCTCCTATGAACCGGGCTTTGAGTTCCATGCCAAATACACCATTCTGGCAGAAGGCTGCCGCGGCCATCTGGGCAAGGAAATTATCAGCAAGTTTGAGCTGGACAAGGACAGTGATCCGCAGCATTACGGCATCGGTATCAAGGAAGTCTGGGAAATTCCGGAAGCGCAGCATCAGGAAGGTCTGGTGGTGCACACGGCGGGCTATCCCATGGTGGGAGCCAGCTATGCCGGCACCAGTGGCGGCTTCCTCTATCATGTGGAAGGCAATCAGGTCTCTCTGGGTCTGATCGTCGACCTGGCCTACCAGAACCCGCATATTTCTCCTTTCGATGAATTTCAGAAATTCAAGCATCACCCGGTGATCAGAAAGACCATCGAGGGTGGCAAACGTCTCAGCTATGGTGCGCGGGCACTGATCAAGGGTGGACTGAACTCCCTGCCGAAAATGAGTTTCCCTGGCGGTCTTCTGATTGGCTGCGATGCTGGCACCCTGAACGCGGCCAAGATCAAGGGCAGTCATACTGCCATGAAATCCGGCATGTTGGCCGCCGAATCTCTTTATGCAGCTCTGAGTGAAGAAAACCCGGCTTCGGAATTGACGGATTATGGCGCGCGTTTCGAAAAGTCAGACCTGTATGAAGAGTTACACCAGACCCGTAACTTCAGCGCCGGTTTCCACAAATTCGGATTCTGGCTTGGCAGCGCACTGACTTTTATTGAACAGAATATTTTCTTCGGTAAATTCCCTTTCACCATTCGCGACAAGTCGCGGGATTTTGAGCAGCTCAAACCTGCCGATCAGGCGCCGAAAATCGACTATCCCAAACCCGATGGCAAGATCAGTTTCGACAAGCTGTCATCGGTTTTTCTCAGCAATACCAACCACGCCGAGGATCAGCCCTGTCATCTGACCCTGAAGGATGATTCGATTCCTATCGCCGTTAACCTGCCCAAATATGACGAGCCGGCGCAGCGTTATTGTCCGGCCGGGGTTTACGAAGTGGTGGAAGAGGCTGATGGCGGCAAGCGCTTCCAGATCAATGCCCAGAACTGCGTGCACTGCAAGACCTGCGATATCAAGGACCCGTCCCAGAATATTCACTGGGTGGTGCCGGAAGGTGGCGGAGGCCCCAATTATCCGGGTATGTAGAAGGGCAGATCAGCGGCTGCCGCTGTGGCGCCCTCAGTTCAGGGCGCCATCCTGCCAGTAGCGGGTGCCTTTAACAGTAGCCTGCAAGGCCAGACCGGACTGGGTCAGCTGGTAGATAGTGACATTGTCCACTACCGCTTCGCCACCCACGGCGGCGCCCAGATCGCCGGCCTTGGCGGCGGCGTCTGCATTACCTCCGACCGATACCCCGACATCCATGAAGCGCGCCAGCGCCTCTTCGCTGTGAAACACGAACACGGCGCGGAAGTCTTTGACGCCGGCACCCAGGCCAATGCCCACTTCACCCATGCGCATATAGATGTCCTCACCGGTCTGGTTATTGCGCACCACGCCAATACCACCGCCGAAGCTGGCCAGGATGACATTGATATTGGCATTGGTGAAAACGGCATATCCGGCGGCACTGCCGATTTGTACCCGGGTGTCGGGTTTGAGGCTGTACAACTCATCCAGCACTTCGCTGCGCATATCCTGAATCGCGGCGCGGCGTTCATCGGGGCTGCCGCTGGTAAGTCCGGTTGTGGTACAGGCGGTCAGAAACAAGAGGCAGATTGCCAAAATGGCATTGCTGGCGGGGGCAGGGATCTTGACGAACATGGGTTTCTCCTTTGCTGTCGCAAAAGTGTATATCAGGCGTTCTGGTCAGGCTACAGTTCTAGCCAGCGCGTTCCACGGCTACATCCACCAGTTGGTGGAGACTGTCCAGGTAGGGGCTGGCAGGCAGACCCTGCAGACACTGGCGGGCCGCATCAGCTTCCGCCCGGGCCATATTGCGAGTGTAGTCCAGGGCGTCGGAGGCGCGTACGATCTGGATCACATTCTGCAGCATGCTGGATTCCACCTTGTCGGTCTGAAGGGCTTCGCGAATCCATTGTTGTTCCTCGGCGCTGCCGTTCTGCAGGACCCGGATCAGGGGCAGGGTAGGCTTGCCTTCGGCCAGGTCATCGCCGACATTTTTGCCCATGGCTTCGGCATCACCGTCATAGTCCAGCGCGTCGTCCACCAACTGGAAGGCAATGCCCAGATGATTGCCGCAGGCTTTCAGGGAAGCTTCCAGACTGCTGTCGGCGCCGGCGAGGATAGCACCACATTGGGCTGCCGCCTGGAACAGGATGGCAGTCTTGCTCTGGATCACCTGCATATAGGTGTCTTCATTGGCATTGACGTTGGATTTGGAAATGAGTTGCAGGACTTCGCCTTCGGCAATCCTGTTGGTGGTGTCGGCCATGATCTCCATGATGCGCATATCACCGATCTGCACCAGAATCTGGAAAGCCCGGGAATAGATGAAATCTCCCACCAGCACGCTGGAGGGGTTATTCCAGTTGGCATTGACCGTGGGGCGGCCACGTCGCAGGGTGGACATATCCACCACATCGTCATGGAGCAGGGTGGCGGTATGGATGAACTCGATCACCGCAGCCATGGCGATATGGCGATCATCGCGGATATCGCAGGCACGGGCCGCCAGCAGCACCAGTAGCGGGCGCAGGCGCTTGCCGCCAGCATCGACAATATAGTGGCCGATATTCTCAACCAGTGGCACATTGGAGTGCAGTTGCTCGACAATAAAGCCGTTTACGGCTTCAAAATCTGATTCCACGGCCGCGCGTAGTTCCTGGTACATCTGTGCTGGGTCCAATATAGGGCTGCAGGGGCCGGGTTAAACAGCGCCGGGTCCGGCAGAGTCAGGTTTTAGTCTCGGGATAGCGGGGCAGCATGCTAGGCACCCGGCTCCAAGCTGTCAAGTCGGCGCAAGGCGCTGATTATGGGGGGAATTTGTCCTTTCCCGCCAGTGACCGGGACAGGCCCGGCAATCGCCAATTTCCCTTGCTTCGACCCCGGCTATCCCGTACAATCCACGCCCCTGTAAGGAATGGGGTTATCTTAATCCCCGAATGAGCTCTGGAGACGGTTATGTACGCGGTTTTTGAGAGTGGTGGCAAGCAGCACAAAGTGAAAGAGGGCGAAGTCCTCAAACTGGAAAAGCTGGATGCGGCCACTGGTGACAAGGTCAGTTTTGACAAGATTCTGATGGTTGGCGAAGGCGAATCTGTCAAGATTGGCACGCCTTACGTAGAGGGTGGTGAAGTGACTGCTGAGGTAGTGCAGCAGGCTCGTCACAAGAAAGTGACTATTATCAAGTTCAACCGTCGCAAGCACTCTCGCAAGCAGCAGGGTCACCGTCAGTGGTTCACTGAGGTCAAGATCACTGGAATCAAAGGATAAGCAGGAGTAGATAATGGCACATAAGAAAGCAGGCGGTAGTACCAATAACGGTCGCGATTCCATATCGAAACGGCTTGGTGTCAAGCTTTTCGGTGGTCAGGAAGTGCGTGCCGGCAATATCATTATCCGCCAGCGTGGCACCAAGGTTCATCCTGGTGAGAATGTTGGCTGTGGCAAGGACCACACGCTGTTCGCCAAGGCTGATGGCACTGTAAAATTCAGTGTGCGCGGCCCCAAGTCTCGCAAATATGTAAGCATCGAGACGGCCTAGAGCAGCAAGCAGGATCCTGAAAAAGCCCCGTCAGCGACGGGGCTTTTTTATTTGTGGCCCTGAAGTGCCCGACTCCGGTCTGGCTCCATAAGCAGGAAAGCGAGATGAAATTCGTAGACGAAGCAGAGATTACCGTGGAAGCCGGCAAGGGAGGCAATGGCTGCCTCAGCTTTCGTCGTGAGAAATATATCGAAAAAGGCGGCCCTGACGGCGGCGACGGTGGCGATGGCGGCAGTGTTCTGCTGGAGGCCGACGCAGCTCTGAATACCCTGGTGGATTTTCGCTTTCAGCCCCGTTATCGGGCCGAGTCCGGCCAGCCCGGCCAGGGCCGCAATTGCACCGGCAAGGGTGGTGATGACCTGCTGGTGAAGGTGCCGGTGGGTACCAGCGTAATCGATGTCGATACAGAAGAACTGATTGCCGATCTCGACCATGCCGGACAGCAGGTCATGGTGGCCAAGGGCGGCTTTCACGGCCTCGGCAATACCCGCTTCAAGTCCAGCGTCAATCGGGCGCCACGCAAGACCACCAATGGCACGCCCGGTGAAGTGCGGCGCCTGCAGCTGCAATTGCGGCTGGTGGCCGATGTGGGCCTGTTGGGCCTGCCCAATGCGGGTAAGTCCACCCTGATTCGGGCAGTCTCTGCCGCCCGGCCGAAAGTGGCCGATTATCCCTTTACTACTCTGACTCCCAATCTGGGGGTGGTGAGTCTTGGTCTGGAACGCAGTTTTGTGATGGCGGATATTCCCGGACTGATTCACGGTGCTTCTGAGGGCGCCGGGCTGGGCTTTCGCTTTCTTAAACACCTGTCCAGAACCCGTCTGTTACTGCATCTGGTGGATGTATTGCCGGTGGATGGCAGTGATCCGGTACTGGCGGCCCGGGAAATTGTTGCCGAACTGGAGAAATTCAGCCCCACCCTGGCTGCCAAGGAGCGCTGGCTGGTCCTGAACAAGGTGGATTTGCTGGATGCCGGGCAACTGGATGAGCTGGAGCAGCGACTGCGACAGGAACTGGACTGGCAAGGGGATATCTATCGCATTTCTGCACTCTCGGCCGAGGGCTGCAAGGAACTCTGTGGCCGCTTGATGGATTCCATTGAGGAGCACCGGCAACTGCTCAAGGAAAACGAAGACTATCGCCAGGCTGAGCGGGACCGGGAGGAGGCCATGGCCTTCGAGATTCGGCGCACCATCGAGGCGTCCAGACCGGCCAAAAAAGTGGCGGAAGACTGGGATGACGAGGACTGGGATGACTAGGAAAAAGGAGAGTCGCCAACACCTGCCGGCTGCCCGACGCTGGGTGGTCAAGGTGGGCAGTTCCCTGGTAACCAATAACGGCCTGGGGCTGGACCGTCAGGCCATCGCCCACTGGGCCCATCAACTGGTGGCCCTGCAGCAACAGGGCAAGCAGATCGTGCTGGTGTCCTCAGGAGCCGTGGCAGAGGGGGTTTCCCGTCTGGCACTGAAGGCGCGCCCGAAGCAGATTCATCTGCAGCAGGCCGCCGCGGCGGTGGGGCAGATGGGGCTGGTGCAGGCCTATGAGAGTTGCTTCATGGAGCATGGCGTACATGCTGCCCAGATTCTGCTCAGCCATGCTGATTTGTCTGACCGCACCCGCTATCTCAATGCCCGCAGCACTCTCACCACCCTGCTGGAAATGGGGGTGCTGCCGGTGGTCAATGAAAATGACACGGTGGCCACCGCTGAACTGTGCTTTGGTGACAATGACACCCTGGCGGCTCTGGTGGCCAATCTCATCAATGCCGATTTGATGGTGGTATTGACGGATCAGGATGGTTTGTTCAGTGCCGATCCACGCCATAATCCCGATGCCAAGCTGGTACAGGACGCAGCAGCCGGGGATTCCAGCCTTGATGGCATGGCCGGCGCCGGCAGCAGTCTGGGGCGCGGTGGTATGCAGACCAAGCTGTCTGCCGCCAAGCTTGCCGCCCGCTCAGGCACTGACACAGTCATCGCCAACGGCCGAATTGATCAGGTTCTGAGCCGTCTGGGGCAGGGGGAGCAAGTCGGCACCCTGCTTTATGCCGACAGTGAACCCATGACGGCCCGCAAGCAATGGCTGGCGGGGCAGTTAAGCCTGCAAGGCTCTTTGCAACTGGATAAAGGGGCAGTGAAAGTGCTGCGGGAATCCGGCAGCAGCCTGCTGGCGGTGGGTATCAAGGCAGTCAGGGGCCAGTTCACTCGCGGTGAAGTGGTGGCCTGCGTGGATGAGAGCGGTGCCGAGATTGGCCGCGGTCTGGTCAATTACAATGTCGATGAAGTCAGGCAGTTGCTGGGCCAGAGCAGTGCCCAGATCGAGGAAATCCTGGGCTATGCCGGTGATGAGGAAATCATACACCGCGATAACCTCATTCTTAACTGATGAGGGGCTCCCTGGCAGGGCCAGACCCGGATTTCAGACAATAAAAAACCGGCCAGGGGCCGGTTTTTTATTGGATCTTGCAGCTGGCAGTGATTAGGCGAGGGCCTTGACCGCAGCATTCAGGCGGCTCTTGTGCCGTGCAGCCTTGTTCTTGTGGATAATGCCCTTGTTGGCCATGCGATCGATTACCGGCACAGCGGCATTGTAAGCCTCGGTCGCCGCCTTGTGATCACCACCCGCGATTGCAGAGTCCACTTTCTTGATATAGGTGCGGACCATGGAACGGAAAGAGGCGTTATGACGACGGCGTTTTTCGCCTTGTCGGGCACGCTTGCGGGATTGAGGAAAATTAGCCAATTGGGACTCCTTGAGAAACTATCTGTCTACTATCGATCTGCTCGTGAAAACGGGTTGATTTGGTTCAAAGGGGCTTTGGGCCCATTTTTGAAGGAGCGACACTATGCCGTTTTCGCTATTTGATGTCAATAGCAAGCTGGCCGCAGAATCCGGCGCAAGGGCCTGAAAATTCAACTAATTCAACCGATAACCCCTTAGTGGGTGAGAAGTGGGTGAGAAGCGGGAGAGAACTGAGTGAGTAGTGGGGCAGCGGCGGGCTGTCATCAGGACTTCGCCCCGGCGCAGCGGATTAAACAGAATGCAGGATAGCAACACAGACAAGCAGCCGGAGGCTGGCCAGGCAGGCGCCACAGCGTCAGCCGAACCGGGCCTGTTGCGTTCCAGCGGCGTCACCGGATCCATGACCATGGTTTCCCGGGTGCTGGGCCTGTGCCGTGACATCGTCATTGCCCGGGTTTTCGGCACCAGCGATGGCGCTGATGCCTTTTTTCTGGCCAACAAGATTCCCAATTTCATGCGCCGGCTGTTTGCAGAAGGGGCCTTCAACCAGGCCTTCGTGCCGGTATTGTCAGAGTATCGCAGCAAACACAGCCATGGCGATGTGCAGGGTCTGATCAATGCGGTCACTGCCAGCCTGGGGGGATTCCTCAGTCTGTTGACTGTTGTGGTGTTGATTGCCGCGCCGCTGCTGGCGGTGCCCATTGCCTATGGCTTTACCGATGAGCCGGCCAAATTCCAGCTGTTTGTAGAAATGTTGCGCATCACCTTTCCCTATTTGCTGCTGATATCCATGACGGCCTTGTGTGGTGCCATTCTCAACAGCTATGGCCGCTTTGCCGTGCCGGCCATCACGCCGGCATTGCTGAATATCTCCCTGATCAGTTGTTCCTTCCTGCTGGTGCCCTATATGCGGGTGCCGGAGTTGGCCCTGGCCTGGGCGGTACTGATTGCCGGCTTTGCCCAGTTACTGTTCCAGTTGCCATTTCTTGCCCGCATGCGACTGCTGCCGGTGCCGAAGCCAGCCCCCGGTCACGAAGGGGTCAGTCGTATCAAGAAGCTGATGGTGCCGGCATTGTTCGGTGTTTCGGTCAGCCAGATCAATTTGCTGCTGGACACTGTCATTGCCTCATTGCTGGTGGCGGGCAGTGTCTCCTGGCTGTATTTCTCCGACCGCCTGATGGAACTGCCCCTGGGCACCTTTGGTATTGCCATTGCCATCGTGGTGCTGCCGAGCCTGTCCCGCCGCCATGCGGAACAATCCATGGCGGAATTCGCCGAAACCCTGGATTGGGCCCTGAGACTGATTTGTCTGATTGCCGTGCCGGCCACGGTGGCCCTGGTTTATCTGGCGGAGCCGCTGCTGATAACCCTGTTCCTGAATGACAATTTCACCGTGGTGGATGTGAGCAGTGCGGCCGGCTCCCTGCGCGCCTATGCAGTGGGCCTGCTGGCCTTCATGGCCATCAAGATTTTCGCGCCGGGTTACTACGCCCGTCAGGACACCGCTACGCCGGTGCGTATCGGGGTGGTAGCCATGGTCGCCAATATGCTCATGAATATTGGCTTTTATGTTGCCGGCTATGCCCATGTAGGCCTGGCCCTGGCGACTTCGCTGGCGGCTTTTCTCAATGCCGGCCTGCTCTGGGCCGGCTTGCTGCGAGATGGCGCCTTCCGCTTCCAGGCTGGCTGGGCTGTTTTCCTGCTGCGGCTGCTATTGGCCAATGTCATTATGCTGGCCTTTCTGGTGCTCATGGCCGGTGCCTGGCAGCAGTGGATCGACTGGAGCCTGCAGCAACGGGTACTGCAAATGGCCGTGCTGGTACTGGGCGGAGTTTGCCTCTATGTGGCAGTGCTGTTTATAGTGGGATTGCGCTGGCGGCATATTTACCGCTGAGTCCGTTGGTGACGCTATCGATTTTATGCAGAAAATCTATACATCCGACACGGTGGCCATGGCCTGGCATCTGCGCAATGTGCTGGAGCAGCATGATATTCAGGCCCAGGTACGCAATGCTAGGCTCTACTCGGTAGCGGGTGAATTACCAATTAATGAGTGTCTGCCGGAAATCTGGGTAGGCCCGCTGGATGTTCGCCGGGCCGAGCAAATCATCAAGGACCTGCAACCGGGCAGTGAAGAAGTGGGGCCGGACTGGCAGTGTCAGACTTGTAATGAAGCCAATGCTGCTACTTTCGGGATTTGCTGGAACTGTCAGGCTGTTCATGCCGAAAACGCCGGATAGGCCAATCTTCATCTTGTCGCCATGAAAACACTGATCGCCCTTGTTTGTCTGCTGGTCAGTCCCGTGCTGGCGGCTGAAGAATGTGTGGTGTTACTGCATGGCCTGGCGCGGGTCTCAGATTCCATGGCCGAGTTGGAGAGAAAGCTGGAGCGCAGCGGTATGCGCTCGGTCAATATCAGCTATCCTTCCCGGCGTCATCCCATTGCAGAGCTGGCCCGGGATGCGGTGGGCAGAGGGCTGGCCGCTTGCCGCGAAACAGCCGAAGTCGGAGCGATTGCCGCTGATGGTGAAACGGTTGCGGCCAGCCGCATACATTTTGTGACCCATTCCCTGGGTGGCATTCTGCTGCGGGTCTATCTGCAGGAGCAGGCGATTCCGGAACTGGGCAGGGTGGTCATGCTCGGGCCGCCCAATCAGGGCAGCAGCCTGGCCCAGGGTCTGAAAGGGGTTCCCGGTTTCGGCTTTCTGGGGCCAGCCGGGCAGGCACTGGGCACCGATGATGAAAGCATTATCAATGAACTGGGGCCGGTGGATTTCGAGCTGGGGGTGATTGCCGGTGACCTGGCCCTGAATCCTCTGGGGCTGCTATTGATCGACGGGCCCAATGACAGTGTGGTTAGTGTCCAGAGTACCCGGGTTGCGGGGATGAAAGAGCATATTACCCTGCCGGTCATGCATACCCTGATGATGCGGGACAACGAAGTCATTGATCACAGCATCCATTTTCTGAAAACCGGAAACTTTATTCCTCAGTGAAAACCGAAAACTTTGTTCCTCAGTGAAAACCGAAACCTTTGTTTCCCAGTAATGACAGCCGATCAAGCAACTGACAATCACGACAAGGCCTCCAGGCCTGAGTATCTGGCGCGCTGGTTTCTGCTGGCGGCGCTCTCCAGTTTGCGCCAGGAAAACTGGCAGCAGCTTGCCGACAGTAGTCTCGATGCAGAACTGGAAGACGCTCTGGTGGCCCAGTTTCTGGCGGACAATGCCGCCCGGCGATCGCTGCTAACGGTGCTGCGGGATCCGCGCTTTCTGGAACGACTGCCAACATTTGGCCAGCAGCGCGATCCTGCTCGCGGCATGCTTGCCGATTCCACCCTGGCCTTCAAGCGCGCTCGCTCTTTACTGGAACGCCATCAACTGCTGGACTCCGGGCCGACGGAAACGGGCGAGTCTGCCGGGCAGTCCCGACAGGATAGCCAGGCCCCGGAGTCAATCGTGCAAAGGCGGGCGGCACGCCGGGCAGTCCCTTTTTCTACTGCCGCCGAAGTATTCCCGCCCGGCCGCAACAAGCTTGAGGACGGGCAAGAGCAGATGAGTGATGAGGAATATGCCAGGCTGGAAGAGGCGCTGTCGCGGCCGATGCAGGAGTCGTCACCGCCGTCATCGGGATTTACCCTGAATGAGGAACGCCTCAGTCTGCTGGCCGGGCTGCTGGCAGGTTTGCTGCTGTTCGTACTTATCTGGTGGTTTTTTCTGTAGCGGTTTGCCGCCCGCCCTCAGGCTCTGGACATGAATTTGCCGGTTGCGGTATTCACTTTAACCAACTCGCCCGGTGCCAGGTATTCCGGCACCTGAATTTCAAGGCCGGTACTCAGTTTGGCCGTCTTGCTGCGGTTGGTGGCTGACGACCCGGTAATCGGTGGCGGTGTTTCGGTAATTTCAAGATTCACAGACTGGGGCATCTCGATCGCCACCAGTTCGCCATCCACCAGCAGGGCAATAATGCCTTCCTGCTGTTCCACCAGATAGGGCAGTTGCTCTTCGATGCGATCGCTGTTCAGGCCATACTGACTGTAGTCTTCCATGTTCATGAAGTAATGAATGTCGTCGTCCACGTAGGAGTACTGCACATCCACCCGCACACAATCCGCCTCACTCAGCAGATCCTCGCCCTTGAGTGATTCATCCCGCTTTTGCTGGGTGCGCAGATTGTAGAAGCGAATCTTGTAGAGCGTGGCGGCGCCACGGGAGCTGGGGGACTTGGCCTCCAGTTGGCGAACAATATGGGGATCGCCATCGATATCTACAATCATTCCTTTCTTCAGCTCACTGGCTTTTGGCATTGACTGGGCTCCGGTTCAATAATCAGCACGGAGGCGGAAGGTAGCAGCGCCATTGCATGCTGGCAAGCCCGGGGCTTTGAGTTGTCCGCGCGTTTCCCCCATAATCCCCATCCGCCCTGTTTGCCAGCCGACAGGCAGCGAGTCAAACCAGCAATTTTCAGGATTCTTGTCATGAGTCAGAGTGCATCGGAAATCGAGAACTACCATATCATCGGCCATGAGGAACTGCCGCCACCGGATGAGGTGAAGAAGGAGTTCCCCCTGCAGGGCAAGGCCCTGGCGACCGTTGTCGAGGGACACCGTGCCGTGAAGGCCATTCTGGATGGTGAGGATCATCGTCTCATTGTGGTGGTAGGGCCCTGTTCCATCCACAATCCGGAAGAAGCCCTGGAGTATGCCCGTCGTCTGAAAGCCCTGGCAGATGAACTGGCTGATGAGCTGCTGATACTGATGCGGGTTTACTTTGAAAAGCCACGGACCTCGGTAGGCTGGGAAGGGCTGATCTATGACCCCCATCTGGATGGCAGCCACCGTATCGATCATGGTATTCGCATTGGTCGCAAACTGATGCTGGATATTGCAGACATTGGTCTGCCCATCGCCATCGAAGCTCTGGATCTGATTTCACCGCAATACCTGCAGGATCTGGTGAGCTGGACAGCCATTGGTGCCCGCACTACCGAATCTCCCACTCACCGCAAACTCGCCAGTGGCATTTCTTCGGCTATCGGTTTCAAGAACAATGTCAATGGCGACACCATGGTGGCCATCAATGCCATTCGCTCCGCCTCGGCGCCCCACAGCTTCATCAGTGTGACCGGTCAGGGCAAGGTGGCGGTTTTTCGCACCGAGGGCAATCCACATTGCCATCTGATCCTGCGAGGGGGCAAGTCACCCAATTATGATGCGGAGAGTGTGGCGGCCTGTGAGGCAGAGATGAAGACTGCCAGTATTCGCCCGAACATCATGGTGGATTGCAGTCATGCCAATTCCGGAAAGGATGCCGCCCGTCAGCCCGAAGTGCTGCATGATATTGCCGAGCAAATCAATCAGGGCAATGGGTCCATAGTCGGTGTCATGATCGAGAGTAATCTGGAAGAGGGTAATCAGCCCATTCCGGATGATCTGGCAGATATCAGGCCGGGGGTTTCCATCACCGATGCCTGTATCGGCTGGGATCTGACGGCCACTTGTCTGCGGGATTTTGCCGCCAGTGTCAGTGGGGCCCTGAAAAAACGGAGCAGTTGACTTAGATCAACGCGAAATTTTCCAGCTTATCTAGACTGGCCCCAGCTTTACTGGTCTTGCGCTTCGATTGCCGCAACAGCAAGGCAGCTTTCGTAGCAGGGGAAACAGACATGGCAAGATTTCGCAGCCTATTGCTGGCGCTTGATCTGGAATCAGAATCCCGGGCTCTGATAGACCGGGTGCTCTTCATGTATCCTGACGAAATAGAGCATCTGCATGTGGTGCATGTGGTCAAGCAGGGGCTTTATGAGACTGAGGGAAATGCCGATTCACCGGACGCCGATCGCCAGCGACTGCTTGATCATGCCCGGCTGCAACTGCGTGAGCTGATGTGGCGTCATGGTCTGGCGGTAAGCGCAGAGCGCATTCATCTCTTGCAGGGGGAGCCGGCCTTTGAGATCAAGCGACTGGCGGCAGAGCTGGATGCCGAACTGGTTATTGTTGGCAGCCATTGCAAGCCGAGTGACTGGTTGCAGGTTCCAGGTCCCACTACCAATTGCGTCATTCAGGGGATTTCAACCGATGTCATGGCGGTCAAGATCTGACCACCATGACTTCAGTTCGGCATTGACCTGATCAGGCCAGTACTTCGGCGATGCTGCTGGTCAGGTAGTCAATATTGCTGTCATTGATACCGGCAACATTGATGCGGCTGGAGTTGACAATATAGATGCTGTAGTCGTTTACCAGCTTCTGTATATGCTCAACACTCACTCCCAGAAAAGAAAACATTCCCTTTTCCCTTTCAATGAAGCTGAAGTCCTGTTGCACACCGGCGTCTTTCAGCCGAGCTACCAGCTGTGCGCGCAGGCTGTTGATGCGGTTGCGCATCTCGGTTAACTCGGCATCCCACTCGCTGCGCAGCTCAGGCGAGGTCATGATGGTTTGCACGATAGCCGCGCCATGATCCGGCGGCATGGAGTACATGGCCCGGGCGGCGGCTGCAATCTGGGTGGTGGCGATTTCGGCGCTGGACTCCTTGTCACAGATCACTGTCAGGGCGCCGGTACGCTCCCGGTACAGGCCAAAGTTCTTGGAGCAGGAGGAGACTACAATCAGTTCGGGCAGGGCTTCGGCCAGCAGGCGCACGCCATAGACATCTTCTTCCAGGCCATCGCCAAGGCCCTGATAGGCCAGGTCAATGAATACGGTGAAACCCTTGTCCAGGGCCAGGTCCTTGACAGCCTGCCACTGCTCTTTTGACAGATCTGCGCCGCAGGGGTTGTGACAACAACCATGCAGCAATACCAGATCGCCGCTGCCTACCTGCTGCAACGTTTCCATCATGGCATCGAAGCGGACACTGTGGCTGTCATAATCGTAATAGGGGTACTGCTCGATCTTGAGACCGGAAGAGCCCAGCAGTGGCACGTGATTGGCCCAGGTGGGATCGCTGACCCAGACCGTGGCCTCGGGATTGGCTTTCTTGACGAATTCTGCCGCCAGGCGCAGACCACCACAGCCGCCGGGAGCCTGGGCGGTAACCCGGCGCTTGCCCAGTTTGCTGACCAGGCTTTCACCAAAAATCAATTCAGCTGAAACCTGATTGAACTCTGCAGCACCGGTGGGGCCCACATAGGATTTGGATTGCTGGGCATCGAGAATCAGGCTCTCGGCTTTCTTGACTGCCTGCATCACCGGGGTATTGCCATGGGTGTCTTTATAGACGCCAACACCGAGATCGATCTTCTTCGGGTTGTCGTCGGCACGATAGGCGGCCATCAGGCCCAGAATCGGATCGGCGGGTAGGGCTTGCAAAGATTGAAACATGACGTTTTTCCTAGTTTCGCAGATAGGCTTTCAGGGTGTTTTGCAGTAATGAAGCACGGGTCATGGGACCCACGCCGCCGGGCACCGGAGTAATCCAGGCGGCTTTTTCGGCAACGCTGTCGAATTGCACATCGCCCACCAGGCGAAAGCCCGAAGTCCGGGACTCATCTGCCAGACGGGTAATGCCCACATCAATGACCACCGCGCCTGGCTTGACCATATCGGCGCTGACAAACTCCGGTTTGCCGATGGCAGCAACCAGAATATCGGCCTCGGCACACAGTGCCTTGAGGTTGGCGGTGCGGCTATGGGCCAGGGTCACTGTGCTATTGCCGGGCTTGCTGTTGCGGGACATCAGAATCGCCATGGGAGTGCCGACGATATTGCTTCGCCCCAGCACCACGCAGTGCTTGCCTTCGGTCTCGATATCATAGCGCGCCAGCAGTTCCATGATGCCATTGGGTGTGGCGGAGACGAAAGTGGGCAGGCCCAGGCAGAGATTGCCAACGTTCTCCGGGCAGAAGCCGTCCACGTCTTTGCGCGGGTCGATGCTGACAGTCACCTTGTGCTCGTCGATATGGCCCGGCAGGGGCAACTGCACAATAAAGCCGTCCACCGCTTCATCGGCATTCAGTTCGGCAATTTTGGTCAGCAACTCCTCTTCAGATACCGAGTTATCAAAACGAATCAGGGAAGATTCAAAGCCCACCTGCTGGCAGTCTTTCACCTTGTTGGCGACATAGGTTTCGCTGGCGCCATCATTTCCAACCAGAATGGCTGCCAGATGGGGTGGGCGACGTCCTTCGGATTTGAGCTGGCTGACCTGATCGGCAATTTCCTGGCGGATTTGCTCTGAACATGACTTGCCGTCAAGTATCTGCATGATAGATTCCGGTTCCTTGATGGGTTGGCCCCGGCTGTTGCTTCAGCCCGGGTCAATGGGGGTGTTTATTGCGGCGCTAATAATAATCGAGCCAAGGCGGGGGCTCAAGGCGCCGGCTACCAGTGCCCCTGGTTTTCCATGCTGACCCAGGGTTCCCGGGCGGGCAGGGCGTCGCCCCGCTGCAGCAGCTCGATGGAGATATTGTCGGGTGAGCGCACAAAGGCCATGCGGCCATCCCGGGGCGGGCGGTTAATGGTGACACCGGCATCCATCAGGCGCTGGCAGACTGCATAGATGTCATCCACGGCATAGGCCAGGTGGCCGAAATTCCTGCCTTCGTCATAGTCCTCCGGATCCCAGTTCCAGGTCAGCTCAATCTGGGCGTCTTCATCTCCTTCGGCGGCAAGAAACACCAGGGTAAAGCGTCCGCCCTCGTGGTCCTTGCGGCGCAGTTCCTTCAGGCCCAGTTTGTTGCAGTAAAAATCCAGAGAGTCTTCAAGATTGCTGACTCTGACCATGGTGTGCAGGTATTTCATAATAGCCCTTGCTTGTGTGCTGTTTGGAATCGGCTTGGCAGATCCGGTGTCAGTAAATGACTACCGAGCGAATGCTGCTGCCCTCATGCATCAGATCGAAGGCCTTGTTGATTTCATCCAGGGCCATGGTGTGGGTGATCAGGGGATCGATTTCGATCTTGCCGTCCATATACCAGTCGACGATTTTCGGGACATCGGTGCGTCCGCGGGCACCGCCGAAGGCGGTACCTTTCCAGGAACGCCCGGTGACCAGTTGGAACGGCCGCGTGGAAATTTCCTGGCCGGCACCTGCCACGCCAATGATAAAAGACTCGCCCCAGCCCTTGTGGCAGCATTCCAGGGCCTGACGCATGGTGGTGACATTGCCAATGCATTCGAAAGAATAGTCGACGCCACCGCCGGTGAGATCGATGATAGCCTGGGTGACGTCATCCACATCCCTGGGGTTGATGAAGTCGGTCATACCGAACTGACTGCCAAGGGCAGCCTTGGACGGATTCAGGTCAATGCCGATAATGCGGTCGGCGCCGACCATGCGGGCTCCCTGAATGACATTGAGACCAATACCGCCGAGACCAAACACGGCAACCGTGCTTCCCGGCTCGACTTTGGCATCAAAGGCCACGGCGCCGACGCCGGTGGTGACGCCGCAGCCGATATAGCAGACCTTGTCAAAAGGCGCATCGGAGCGAATCTTGGCCACGGCGATTTCCGGCATGACCGTGTAATTGGAGAAAGTGGAGCAGCCCATGTAGTGCAGGATGGGTTTGCCGTCCAGTGAGAAGCGGCTGCTGCCATCGGGCATGAGACCCTGACCCTGGGTGCTGCGAATGGCCTGACAGAGATTGGTTTTGGGATGCAGGCAAAAGTCACATTGACGGCATTCCGGTGTGTACAGGGGTATGACCGTGTCACCAACCGCGACTGATTTCACGCCCGGGCCCACCTCCCTGACGATGCCAGCCCCCTCATGCCCCAGGATGGCGGGAAAGGCACCTTCCGGATCATCACCAGAAAGGGTAAAGGCATCGGTGTGGCAGATGCCGGTGGCCATGATTTCCACCAGCACTTCACCCTCCCGTGGGCCTTCCAGATCCACTTCTACGATTTCCAGGGGTTGTCCGGCGGCAAAGGCTACGGCGGCGCGTGATTTCATGGCAGGTTCCTGTAAGATGTCGGTTTTTTCTCCATTGTAAAAGAGTGCCGGAGACCGGGGCAACCAGAGTTCCGGGCTCGGGTCCCGGTTTGTCATGAGCAGTAGCACAGCAAAAAAATATGTATTGACGGTATCCTGCCCGGAAACCAATGGCATTGTCCGGGCGGTCAGTGAGTTTCTCGACCTGCGCGGCGCGAGCATCTATGAAGCAGCCCAGCATCGTGATCCGGTAATCGACCAGTTTTTCATGCGCGTGGAATTTGAAGAAAACCGGGCCGGCTTTCCCGATTTGCCACAACTGCAAGCCGACTTCGAAGAACTGGCGACACGATTTGCCATGACCTGGCACTTTCATGACCTGGGCAAGCGTACAAAGGTACTGTTGGCGGTTTCGCGCCACGGTCATTGTCTCAACGATATTCTGCATCGCTGGGAATCCGGCGTATTGCCAGCAGACATTGTCGGCGTGGTTTCCAATCACGAGGATATGCGGGGGATCACCGAATGGCATGGCTTGCCCTATTATTATCTTCCGGTCGAGCGGGATAACAAGGTGGCGCAGGAAGCTCGGCTGCTGGAGATTATGACCAGTCTCGACACAGATCTGCTGGCCCTGGCGCGCTATATGCAAATCCTGAGTCCCCAGCTGTGCGACGAATTGCCGGACCGGATAATCAATATCCATCATTCATTTCTTCCCGGCTTCAAGGGAGCAGACCCTTATCGTCAGGCCTATAACCGCGGTGTAAAGATTATCGGTGCCACGGCTCACTATGTGACAGCGGATCTTGATGAAGGTCCAATTATTGAACAGACGGTCGAGAAAATTGATCACAACTCCGGTATCGAAGAGCTGCGCCAGATTGGTCGGGATGCGGAGTGTGCAGCCTTTGCCAGAGCGGTGAAGTGGCACTGTGAGCACCGGGTGATCGTCAATGGCAACAAGACAATTGTATTCAGGTAGTAATCTGCCCTGATACCGAGGGCCGCTCAGGCGCAGGTTTATATGGATTTACTGATAGCTGCACTGGTAATACTGCTGGGTTCCTATGTGCAGAGCTCCATTGGCTTTGGCCTGGCCATTATAGCGGCGCCGGTCTTGTTCTTTATCGATCCGCTGTTTGTGCCGGCGCCGATCACGGTGTCCGCTCTGACCCTGTCCCTGGCCAATGCCAGAAAACACCGTCATGCGATTTCCTTCAAGGGTTTGCAGGCGGCAATTATTGGTCGTATACCTGGCACCATTGCCGGCGGCCTCTTGCTGCTGTGGATCAGTCAGCGGGAACTGGCTCTGTATCTGGGCCTGACGGTGCTGCTGGCGGTGGCGCTGAGTTTGTCCCGTATTCGCATTCGGCCCGGCAATACCAGCATGGCCATTGCCGGTTTCCTGTCCGGCTTTATGGGCACCAGTTCCTCCATCGGTGGTCCGCCCATGGCGCTGGTCATGCAGCACGAGAAGGGTGAATTCATCAGGGCCAATCTGGCCGCGTTTTTTGTGGCCAGTTGTGTGCTTTCCCTGATCATGCTGGCTTTTATCGGCCGATTCGGCCTGGAAGAGATCAAGCTGTCTTTGCCCTTGATGCCAGCCACCCTGGCGGGTTACTGGTTGGCCATGCGTAGCCTGCATCGTATCTCGCCGCAGAATCTGCGCAGATTCTCACTGCTGCTCTGCGCCGTGGCAGGCACTTATGCGGTGCTTAGCTATTGGCTGTAGAACAGCCTGCAGAGCTGCTACCGCCGGGATTGCCGCTGGCAATTAGGGTTTGATCAGGCCTTGGGTTACACTCAGGCCAACCCTGCAAGTAATCGAGAAACCGGAGGAAACATGAATAAATCTGCTTTGATTTCCAAACTGACTGCACTGGCGCTACTGCTGTTGCTGGGCGCAAGTCCGGCACTGGTCCAGGCGGATGATGCGGCAGCGGCCCGAACCATTGCCAGTATCCTGACGAATCTGAACCATTTCCCGTCCGATGAAGACAAGGCTGCGCTGATGGAAATCGCGGGTGACAGCAGCAATAGCGAGGCCTACCGGACTATTGCCGAGGCTGTTCAGAATATTCAGCACTCTGCCACGGATGCAGACAAGGCGCGGCTCAGTGACATTATTGATAATGCCAATGCACCGGCCGATGCCCGCGCACTGGCGGAAGTTATCATGGGTATCAGCCATGTCCCCAGTGACACAGCCAAGGTCCGACTGGCTGCCATAATGTAAAGCTGTCAATATTTGTAACAGTCAGCAAACCCCGGTGAGTGTAGGCTCTCCGGGGTTTGCTTTTTTTACAATATGGTAAATACTGTATACACTGAGCGGCCTTTTGAGACGGCCGTTTCACAAGCGCTAGAGCAGGCAGACGGTTGTTCAGACAACATCAAAGCAAGCCAAAAATAACAATAAATCGCCGCATAAATCGAACAACAAAGCAGAGTAGGTAGCATGAAAAACTGGCCCCTCAATACCTCTATGGACGCGTTCCGGCAGGCCTGGATTCTGGAAGGTGAGCAGTTCTGGCATAGCGTTTTTGAAATGCACAAGGACAAGATGCAGATCAAGAATCCCAAGGTCGCCATCGTCAATCTGGAAAAAATATTCACCGCAACATTCAAGCTGGCCAATGCCAAGGGCTTTCAGGCCATGAGCCTGCGCGATCTCAGCCGCGAAACCGGCATCAGCATGGGTGGTTTGTACGCCTATATCGGCTCCAAAAACGATCTGGCTTCGGTTATCGAAGGGGTGCTGCGCAACTACATCGATCAGGTGATTGGTGGTCTGGCGGGAGAGAACCTGGATCCGGTCGACAGGCTGAAGGCGATCATTTTTGGTGAGATCTACATGATGCAGATTCTCAATCCCTGGTATTACTTCTGCTTCATGGAATTGAAAGGTCTGGATCGCGCCCAGCAGGAACAGGCCATGGAGCTGGAGCTGCGCTTCGAGCGCATTCTCGTCGATGCCTTCAAGGCCGGAATTGAACGTGGCGATTTCAACTGTGCCAGACCCGAAATCCAGGCGGCGATGGTCACTGCCCAGTTGCAGCAATGGCATCTGAAGCACTGGAAATTCCGGTTGCGGGAAGTAGGCATGGACGAATACGCCCAGTATATCTACGATAATCTGCTGCTGGGCCTGGGTGCCAGCGACAAGTCGGATTCAGCCCCCATGGTCAAACTGGCCTGACGGGGCCAGAGCGCGTCAAGCGTTTTCCGGGTTGATTCCCTGCTTGTTGGCATAGAAGGCGCGAATTTCCTCCATATCCCTGTCGATGTCGCCACTGGGAGTGAAGAAATCGGCGAAGCCGGCTTCCTTGTTGGCTGCATCCACATAGCCCAACAGAATCGGGACACCGGCGTTGTTGGCGATATGGTAGAAGCCGGTTTTCCAGCGCTCCACCCTGGATCGCGTTCCTTCCGGGGGAATCAGCACCACCAACTCATCATTCTCCTGATACTGTCGCACCGTTTCATTGACCACATTGTGGGAGGCGCTGCGATTGATGGGGATACCGCCCAGCCATTTCATTACCCAGCCAAAGCCAAAGGGAAAGAGGGTATGTTTGCCCATCCAGAAGACCTTGAGGCGCAGTTTGAGAACCACTAACAGCATCAGGGGGAAATCCCAGTTACTGGTGTGGGGGGCGCCAATCAGGACGAAGCGCTGGTGTTCCAGCTCTTCACCGCGGGTGCGCCAGCCGATCAGGCTGAGTCCGGCAATAGCCAGCAAACGCAGAAAAGGAGTGATGATGGGGGTGGAAAAGACTGTGGTTCGCATTGAAGGCCCGGCGCGAGTATTCGCGTTGTGAAGGTTCTGTATCAGTTATTGTTGTTTGTTTTGTTGTTATCGTCACCGAACAGGCGCTGCAGCTCCGCCAGTGCCCTGTCAGCCTCGGAGCGGGGAGACTCGGCCAGGCCGTCAGGGTCCCCATCCTGAGGCTGCTCGCCGAACAAGGCCGCGAGCTCGGCTTTGGCCCTTTCGGCCTCACTATTGTCCCGGCCCTTGAAGGGGCGTGGATTGGGGCGGAAATAGTCGCAGAAATTGGCCTTGTCCTTGTCCAGCACGAAATCGGCGCGGTCTTCACGGCAGGCGTCACTGAGGCCGGGGTCATAATTGCGGCAGGCCAGGCAGACATGCAGGTCAGCCTTGCACAAGCGGCATTCCTCATAACGCGAGAAGGGCAGTAGCAGCCTTCGCAGTTGTGTGCCGCATTTCCAGCACTGGATATCGATCTCGCCCGCCATTGCTACGGCTCCGTCTCTCAGCCTCGCCAGGCCTGTACAAAGCTGGCCGGGTCTTCTTCGCACAAGCGTTTGCCCGGTGCGTCGGGCAGGCCAAGATAGAGAAAAGCGATGATTTTCTCATGTTCAGCCAGACCCAGACCCTGTTTGACGATCGGGTGATAGGCCATGGAGCCGGTCCGCCACATGGCGCCGAGGCCTTCGGCAAAGGCGGCCACCAGCATGTTCTGGGTGGCCGCAGCGGCTGACAGATCCTGTTCAATTTCAGGGACTTTAGGGTTCTCCCGGGGGGAGGAAACGGTCACCACAATCAGCGGGGCCCGCAATGGCTTTTTACGGGCTTTTTCCAGGTCCATGGCGCTGATGTCAGGATGGTCACTTCGGGCGGCACTGGCGAACAGATCCCCCAGTCGCTCAAGCGCCTCGCCTTCAATGGTGAGAAAGCGCCAGGGTCGCATCAGCCCATGGTCCGCGGCCCGCAGGGCGCTGCGAAACAGCTTGTCCATTACCGCCGCGTCCGGTGCAGGCCCTTTGAGTCGGGGCATGGAGCTGCGGGTGGTCAGGGCTTCGATGGCATTCATGGGCATTCTGTCCTCGGGCCTGTTGCGGCCAGTTTGTCAGGGCGCTAATGTTGATTCGAAGCTTGGCAGAAAGCAAGGCAAGCAGTTGAGCCCCGCCCGAAAACCGGGTCTGAGGCGCGGCCGTCGATCTGGCTGAAAACCCCGTCAGCAGGGGGCTGCCGAGCAGGGACTGAATATCTGCTGGGGTCCTGCGTGACAGGGGGCAAAGGTGGTATACTTTCCCACGCTGCAGTCGATATAGCTGTGGTAAGGCGCTGATCTGAGAGAGCAACAAGCAGAATTGATCAGGCAGCGAAGAATTCTGAACCTGATTGAGAATATTGCGCATCTGGTTGCGCTGCCTGAGCGGCGGGCCAAGCGCATTTCAAGGATTTATCCCATGAATTCCAAGGCAGATGTAATTGCTGTCAGCACTGAACGTCCCGCTTATCCCCAGAGCAAATCCCGATGGTTTGGTTCGGTCAAGGGGGAAAAGCTGCGTCTGGTATTTTCTTTCTATTCGCCGGACGGTAATGAAATCGCCATGCCCATCGCCAGTATGTCGGCCTACCTGAAGCGGGATTTTCCCTGGGTTGAGGTGCTGCTGGAACCGGTTCTGATCCTCAGGGATGCCGAGAAGTATTCGCCGGAAAACTATGCCCGCATGATCCAGGAACTGGATGCGGATGTCATCGCCTTCTCCATCATGAGTCCCCACTGGTATCCGATGGAGCCCTATTTCGAAGAGCTGAAAAAGCTGATGCCGGATCTGCCTGTGGTGATTGGGGGCTATCAGGCCATGTTGTCCCAGCAGCAGACCATCGAGAATCCCAATGTGGACTACATCTGTGTCGGTGATGGCGAGTATGCCATTGGTAATGTGGTTCAGCATCTCAAGGGCAGCAAGGACGGGCCGGCCGATGGCCTGTGGGAAAAGCTGATTGATGGTTCAGTCTATGAAACCGAGCCACACCAGATCGGCGACCTGCAGGCATTGCCGTTTCCCGATTATGATGTTTTTGCCAAAGAAGATGGCTTCAAGGATGTCAATTCCTCCATCTTCGGACCCAAGGGCAAGCTGGTACTGCCGGTGATGACCGGTCGTGGCTGCCCCTATCGCTGCACCTATTGCTGTAATACCCCGATTCTGGAAGGCTGGAAGTCGAAGAAAACCTTCCTGCGCAAATACGACCCTGAGGACATGGTGAACGAACTGATTCGCCTCAGGGATAAATACAATGTGGGCTATTTCGAATTCTGGGATGAACTGTTTTTGTCCAACCTGAAGTTCGTACGTGCCTTCTTTGAAATTTACAAAGAAAAGATTCATCTGCCGTTTTCAATCAATTCCCGTGTCGAAGTCATGAACGAGGAATTCTGCAAGACGGCAGCAGAGGCCGGTTGTCACACAATCTGGTTTGGTATCGAGAGCGGCGATGAAAAATACCGCTCCACCATGCTGGGTCGCAAGATGACCAACCAGCAGGTGATCGATGCCGCCGCCAATTGCAAGAAGGCGGGTATCAACCGGCTGACTTTCAATATTGTCGGTATGCCTCTGGAAACCGCGGATAATATGCGCGAGACCCTGAAACTGAATCAGACTATTGCGCCCGAGCATTTCTTCTTCTTCCCCTATATCCCCCTGCGCGGTACTCCGCTTTACAACACAGCGAAGGAAGAGGGCCTGTTACTGGACAAGAAGAAGAATCTGCACTATCTCTCGGCCGCCAATGACCGGCAGTTCACCCTGAACATGAAGGAATGCCCGGAGTTGCTGACCCAGGATGAATACAACGAGATCTGTCTCGAGATGCTGGCATTCCAGGAGCGCAACAATCGCCTGACCTACAGCGATGAAGAAAACGCCGATAGCGAGCAATCAGCCAGTGTGGAAGACAAGAGCTTCAGCCTGGTGGATGATGAGACCGCAGCCGCAGCCGCAGGCAAGGCAGAGCTTGACGCCGTGGTAGCGCAGGAGACTGCCAGCAAACCCGGTGGCGGCTTGCTGCAGGGTGTCAAGAACCTGTTTCGCAGCTAGTCTGTCCCGCCCTTAACTGACGGCCTCTGGTACGGGCGCATGCTCGGCCAGGGCCTGTCTGAAGCGGCGCCAGGAAATAGCCGCCATGCAAAGATTGCCGGCCACCGCGCCGGCAAAAAATCCCGCCAGACCAAAGATCTGACTCCCCAGCCAGGCCAGTGGCACATAAAAGACAAAAAACCGGGCGATGCTCAGGTACAGGGCTGCCAGTGGCTGATGCAGGGCATTCAGGGCTGAGTTACTGAGTATGATAATGCCCTGCAGGCCATAGCCCAGTGGCATGATCCACACGAACAGGGAGATGGCCCTGATCACCTCGGGATCATCGGAAAAAAGACTGGCGATCAGCCCGGCCCCCAGCGCCAACAGCAAATAGACGGCCAGCTGCCAGACCATGATGAAGCGGATTGCCAGGCCATAGGCTTCTTCCACCCGGTCCATGCGTCCCGCCCCGTAATTCTGGCTGATCAACGGCGGCAGGGAGGAAGACATGGCCAGGACGATCAGGGTGGCGATGGGTTCGATCCGGGCCCCAACACCAAAGGCTGCCACCGCAGTCCCGCCAAAGCTGGCGGCAATGGCCGTCATGATACCGGCTGCCAGGGGCGTCATCATATTGGCACCGGCGGCCGGGATGCCGATTCTCAACATGTCCCTGCCGGAACTCGCCATGACTGCTCTGGAGGGGATGGAACGACTCACCATTTCCAGCCGCACCACCAGCACATAGATCAGAATGACAAAGGCAATGGACCAGGCGATCACTGTCGCCCAGGCCGCACCGGCAATGCCGAGTTCCGGAAAGGGTCCGGGGCCAAAGATCAGCAGGGGATCCAGCAGGGCATTGAAAAAGCCGGCCATGGCCATCAGCAGGCTGGGGGTCTTGGTATCCCCGCAGGCGCGCAAGACGCTGTTGCCGGCCATCATGCAAACCACCATGACACTGGCGGGCATCCATACATCCATGTATTGACTGATAGGCACCAGCAGTTCTTCCGTAGCACCCATCAAAACAAAGAGGTGATCCATGGCCAGATAGATCAGCAGGGCGATGACCGCGGCAATGGCCAGGGAAAGATAGAGGATGACAGTGGCGGCCTGTTTGGCCTTGTCAATCTGGGAGCTGCCGAGAAACTTACCCACCACGGCCGAAGCGCCGATGCCGAGGCCGATAGCCAGGCTCATGATGGTGAAGGTAACCGGAAAGGTGAAGCTGATAGCCGTTAGCGGCGCCGTGCCCAGCAAGCTGATAAAAAAGGTGTCCACCAGACTGAAGGTGAATAGCATCAGCATGCCGATAATCATCGGCATAGTCATGCGTATCAGGGCTTGTTTAATAGAACCTTCAACCAGATTCTGGGGGCTTGCAGACTTCGACGGCATTAACAGCAAGAATCCTGAACGGGCGCTCAAGAGGGCGCAATGAATTTGCCCGATACTATAACGTAAAGCGACAGGGAGATGCCGAATTTAATGGCTGCTGGTCGGCTCAGGCCGGTTTGTTGCCGAGTTTGACCAGACTGCCGAAGGTCTTCTGGTTGCCGAAGTAAAGCTGGGTGGCTGATTTATAGTCGGGATTGCCAGACTCATTACCAATAAAACCGCCCGCCTCCTGCAGAATCAGGGCCGCGCCTGCCAGGCTGATTGCCTGGTAAGGGCCGCAGCAGCCTGCCTGCCACTGGCCACTGGCCACCGCCAGCATATCCAGTGCCGCGCAGCCACTGCTGCGGGGCAGGGCGCCGATTTCCAGCATGCCTGCGTAGAGTTTGCGGGCAGAGTCTGTCGGCAGTGAATCAGAATCCAGGCCGATCAGTGCCGATTCCAGATCGACGCGGCTACTGACCCGCATGCGCCGGGCATTGACCTGGGCGCCCTTGCCGCGGCTGGCGCTGAATTCATCCCGGGTAATCGGGTTCAGCAGGATGGCGTGTTCGACCTTGTCATTGATCATGCAGGCCAGGCTGACGGCAAACTGGGGGTAGCCATTGATGAAATTGCGATTGCCGACCAGGGGATCAATCAGCCATACCGGCTCACCTGCCTTGCCAGCAGTACTGCCCGAGACGCGGGAGAGAAATCCATGCTCGGGATAGGTCTTTTGCAGGTGATAAAGCAGGCTGTTGTCGATATCCACATCGACAGAGGTCAGCAGTTGACCAGCAGGCGATGGCAGGGTTTTTACCCGGTCCAGCCGGTCACTATGCTGGGCAATCTCGGTGGCCACTTCCCGGGCGACCCGCAGGGCAATATTGACGATGGCGTGCATTTCGAATCCTGATAGGGGGCATGGACTGTGGTGCTACAGGCTCTGGCGCCCCGGCAATTCCAGAGGCCGCGCATGATACCTGAAAGGCGGCCGAGGTGACAGCTATACGGGGCATGGGCCCTTCACTGCTGCTATAATCCCGCCTCTTTCAAGCAGGCAAGCCAGGGTGGGCCGCAAAACCGTGATCGACTTCAGTAATATCAGAATTGTCCTCGTCAATACTTCCCATCCGGGTAATATCGGTGCTGCCGCCCGGGCCATGAAAAACATGTCCCTGTCCAGGCTGGTACTGGTGCAGCCGGAGGAGTTTCCCAGTGGCGTCGCGGTGGGCAGGGCGGCCTCGGCCGTGGACATACTGGAGAATGCCGTGGTGGTGGACAGCCTGCAGGAAGCCATCGCCGATTGCGCCCTGGTGATCGGTGCCAGTGCCCGTTCCCGCAGTATTCCCTGGCCCATGCTGTCGCCCCGGGAGACCGGTGCCAAAATTGTCGAGGAAAGCGCCAGGCACCCGGTTGCCCTGGTGTTTGGCCGGGAAGATTCCGGCCTGCTCAATGAAGAGCTCCAGCTCTGTCACTACCATGTGCAGATCCCGGCCAACGAAGATTACAGCTCGCTCAATCTGGCGGCCGCAGTGATGGTGCTCAGCTATGAAGTTTTCCAGGCCGCGACAGAAGCGCAGCAAGGGCAGGACAACTCCCTGGAAGCTGGCTGGGATCAGGAATTGTCCAGTGCAGAACAGATGGAACATTTCTATGATCATCTGGAGCGGGTACTGGTGCGGGTGGATTTTCATGATCCCGACAATCCCAGACAATTGATGCAGCGCCTGCGGCGTCTGTACGGCCGAATTCGGATCGACGTCATGGAAATGAATATCCTGCGCGGTATTCTTACCCATATCGAGAAAAACCTGCGCAGCGACAAGAGCAACGAGGAATGAGCCGCGCTTGGTGAGCGCTGGTGGCAGTGACTGGACAGACATGAGTTTCGCAAAAGAATTCTATTACAACGGTGAGCCCTATTTGCCCACGCTGCAAAGGATTCATCATGCCCTCAAGCAGTCCGG
>JALEHB010000043.1 GCA_022763285.1 Pseudomonadales bacterium
AACTCTGGCTGTCCAGGGAATGCAGAAATTGCGCCACATCCAGCATGCGATTGGCATAGGCCCATTCATTATCAAACCAGACCAGTAAATTCACCAGCCCGCCCGGCGCGATCCGGGTCTGGGTGAGGTCCACAATAGCCGACCGGGGGTCATGATTGAAATCACAGGAAGCCAATGGTTCATCGGTGGTGCCCAGTACATTGGCCGGTAATCGTTCACTGGCATGGCGCAGCATGGCGTTGACTGACTCGACGCTGAGCTGTGCTGGCTCCTGTTGCACCATCAGGGTGAGATCCATAGCCGACACATTGACCGTGGGCACCCGGATGGCCTGGGCGCTGAGCTTGCCCTGCAACTGCGGCAAAATACGTTCGATACCCCGGGCCAGTGCCGTTTCCACCGGGATGATGGATTGCATGGCACTGCGGGTGCGACGCAGATCGTGATGATGATAGCTGTCGATGACCGGCTGGTCATTCATGGCCGAATGAATGGTGGTGATAATGCCGGAGCGGATTCCCAATTCTTCATCCACACTGGCCAGCACCGGGACGATGCAATTGGTGGTGCAGGAGGCATTGGAGATTATGCGATGCTCCGGCTGCAGTTGTTCGTGATTGATACCCCAGACCGCCGTGAAATCCACATCGCTTTCAGCGGGCTGGGAGAACAACACCTTGTTGGCACCCTGCTGCAGATGTCGCTCGGCGGTGTTGCGATCACTGAAGGCACCGCTGCATTCCAACACCAGATCGATTTCCTGTTGCTGCCAGGGCAAGCTGGACAGATCCGGACAACGGGACACGGCAATACTGTCCCCGGCGATTTCCAGACTGTCCTCGGTATGGGCCACCGTACCCAGGAAACGGCCATGGGTGCTGTCATAACGGGTCAGATGGGCAAGGGTGCGACTGTCTGCCAGGTCATTGATGGCTACGATGCGCAGGTCGGCATAATTGGTGGACTCATAAAGTGCCCGCAATACACAGCGACCGATGCGCCCGTAGCCATTAATGGCAATACGATAGGACACAGGGCGCTGCTTTCCTATTTGCCTGCGAGGGAGCGAGCCACTTCGGCCACATGCTCGGCAGTGAAACCAAAGTGCTTCATCAGTTCACCGCCCGGTGCCGAGGCGCCAAAGCTGTTCATACCAATAATGGCGCCGTCCAGGCCCACCAGCTTGTACCAATAGTCACTGGCGCTGGCTTCCACCGCCACCCGCTTGCGCACTGCCGGAGGCAATACCGCATCCTGATAGTCCTGCTCCTGGCTCTGAAACAGATCCACACTGGGCATGGCCACCAGACGCACAGCCAGGCCCTGTTCCTGCAAGGCAGTGGTGGCTTCCAGGGAAATACTGACTTCCGAGCCGGTGGCAATGATGATGACTTCGGGTTCGCCGTCACAGTCCTTGAGTACATAGGCGCCGCGGGCAATGTTGGCAAGCTGCTCTTCACTGCGCTCAAGATGAGGCAGACCCTGTCTTGAGAACACCAGAGCAGTGGGGCCTTCCATGCGCTCGATCGCCGCTTTCCAGGCCACCGCAGTCTCCACATCATCGGCCGGACGCCAGACCGACATATTGGGCGTAATCCGCAGATTGCTGAGTTGCTCCACCGGCTGGTGAGTCGGGCCATCTTCGCCCTGGCCAATGGAATCGTGGGTATAAACCAGAATGCTGCGCTGCCCCATCAGCGCCGCCATGCGCGCCGCATTGCGGGCATATTCCATGAATATCAGGAAGGTAGCGGTATAGGGAATGAAGCCGCCATGCAGGGCGATACCGGAGGCAATGGCAGTCATGCCAAACTCCCGCACCCCGTAAAAAATATAGTTGCCATTGGCCGCTTCGGTTATGGGTGTGCTGCCGGACCAGGTAGTGAGGTTGGAACCGGTGAGGTCGGCACTGCCGCCGATCAGTTCCGGCAACAGGGCAGCATAGGCCTCAATGGCGTTCTGGGAGGCCTTGCGGCTGGCGATATTCTCGCCACTGGCCTGGCACTGGCGGATAAACTCCTGGGCTTTTTCTTCAAAATAGCCCGGCAGCTGGCCCTTGATACGGCGCACCAGCTCCATGGCCAGTTCAGGGTATTCCTCTTCATAGGCCACCAGTTTTTCCTTCCAGGCGGTTTCGGCCTGAAAGCCCTTTTCCGTGGCATCCCAGGACTTCTTGATGTCGCTGGGGATGTTAAAGGGGGCATGGGGCCAATCCAGGGCTTCACGGGCCGCCTGGATCTCTTCATCACCCAGGGGCGCACCGTGGGTGGCAGCAGTGCCCTGCTTGTTGGGCGAACCGTAGCCAATAATGGTCTTGCAGCTGATCAGGGTAGGCTTGTCGCTGTCTTTTTGAGCCTCGGCAATCGCAGCGGCGATGGCATCGGGGTCATGGCCGTCGGCAGACAGTACTTGCCAGCCATAGGATTCAAAACGCTTGGCGGTATCGTCGGTAAACCACTGCTCCACTTCACCGTCGATGGAAATGCCATTGTCGTCATAAAAGACGATCAACTTGCCCAGCTTGAGGGTACCGGCCAGGGAGCACACCTCGTGGGAAATGCCCTCCATCAAGCAGCCATCACCGGCAAACACATAGGTGTTATGGTCAACGATCTCGAAGCCTTCGCGGTTGAACTGGGCAGCCAGGGTCTTTTCCGCCACTGCCATGCCCACGGCATTGGCCAGGCCCTGCCCCAGGGGTCCGGTAGTGGTCTCAACGCCTACTGTATCGCCGTATTCCGGGTGCCCGGGGGTGTGGGAGTGGAGCTGACGGAAATTCTCCAGCTCTGTCATGGGCAGGTCATAGCCGGACAGGTGCAGCAGGGAGTAAATCAGCATGGAACCATGGCCATTGGAAAGCACAAAACGGTCACGGTTAAACCAGTCCGGGTTGCCGGGATTGTGATTCAGATGGTCACACCACAGCACCTCGGCGATATCGGCCATACCCATCGGCGCTCCCGGATGGCCGGATTTGGCCTTTTGCACAGCGTCCATGCTGAGGGCGCGAATTGCATTGGCGCGGTCTTTTCGGGATACAGCGTTGTCCGCCATGTGATCTGACTCCTGTTAAATATGCTTGCGGCAAGATTGGGCCCAGCCGACCCGGCGTTTCTGCTGCGGCTGAGCGGCGGCTATTTTCCCGCACCCGGGAGCAATATGCCACCAGTGCAGGCTTAATTTGGCCGCTTCAACCGGTTTGAGAGGATCGAATAAAGACAAGTTCATGACCGCATGGCAACTATATCAAAATATTTTGATATAGGTTTGAAAACTCCCGTCAATACTGCTATTGTTTGCCACCCTTAACCCGCTGCCGGCCCCCGGGCTGGCACCTGCAAAGCGACTTGAGCACAACAGCCCTTAAAAAATCAGCATTGCCCGAGGCCAGCCCCCTCAGCGCCCTTGCCAGCCTGCACAAGGCCCTGGCCGATCAGTTGCGCCTGCAAATACTGCGGCTGCTGATGCACGAGTCCTTTGGCGTGCTGGAGCTGTGCCGCATTCTGGACATTCGCCAGTCGGCCCTGAGCCACCACCTGAAGATTCTGGCCCGGGCGGAACTGGTCAGCACCCGCCGCGAAGGCAATTCCATTTTCTACCGGCGTGCCTTTCTCAGCGACGAAGACCCCTATCGCAGCCTCAAGGCAGAAGTCTTTCAGCAGATTGAC
>JALEHB010000044.1 GCA_022763285.1 Pseudomonadales bacterium
ATGTGGTGGCCGCTTTCGTCCAGAAATCGGCAGACAACGGCATCGATGTGTTTCGCGTCTTCGATGCCCTGAATGACCTGCGCAATATTGAAACCGCAATGAAGGCGGTGAAGAAAGCCGACAAGCATGCCCAGGGCACCATCTGCTACACCACCAGCCCGGTGCATACCGCCGAGCTGTTTGTCGAGCAGGCGCGCCAGTTGCAGGACATGGGAGCCGATTCCATCGCCATCAAGGACATGGCCGGACTGCTGACTCCTTACGCCACCTTCGAACTGGTGCAAGCCATCAAGGATGCCGTTCCCCTGCCCCTGGTGATTCATAGCCATTCCACCTCAGGCCTGGCACCGCTGTGCCAGCTCAAGGCCATCGAAGCCGGTGCCGATCGAATCGATACCGCTATTTCCTCTTTTGCCGGTGGTACCTCTCATCCTGCTACCGAATATCAGGTGGCGGCACTGAAAGGCACTGAATGGGACACCGGGCTCGATCTGGACAAACTGACCGAGATTGCGGATTACTTTCGTGAGGTACGCAAGAAGTACCAGCAGTTTGAAAGCGAATTCACCCGTGAAGACATTTCAGTGCAGATCAATCAGGTACCGGGCGGCATGATGTCCAACCTGGCCAACCAGTTGAAAGAACAGAATGCCCTGGACAAGATTCGCGAGGTATTCGCCGAAATTCCCCGGGTGCGCGAAGATCTGGGCTACCCGCCCCTGGTGACACCGACTTCCCAGATTGTTGGCACCCAGGCGGTCTATAACGTGCTGGCGGGGGAGCGCTACAAGACCATTACCAATGAAGTGAAGCGTTATCTGCAGGGCGGCTACGGCCAGCCCCCGGCGCCGGTCAACGAGACTATTCGTGACAAGGCCATTGGCAAGGAAAAATACAGTGACGAGCGCCCGGCCGATGCCCTGGAGCCGGAACTGGATAAACTGCGCAAGGACATTGGCGAGCTGGCCAATAATGACGAAGACGTACTGACCTTCGCCATGTTCCCGGACCTGGGCCGCGAATATCTGCAACAGCGTGCCGATGGCAGCTTGCAGCCCGAGGCTCTGTTGCCCGCCGAAGACAGCCAACGCGCCTCCAAGGCCATGGCCACGGAGTTCAAGCTGGATGTCCATGGCGAATCCTACGATGTGGCTATTACCGGAGTCGGCGAGAGCGCCAGCGGTCGTCGCAAGCTTTATGTGTCACTGGATGGCATGCCGGAAGAAGTGATTTTTGAACCCCTGAATGAATACGTGGCCGAAGAATCTGGCGGCAAGCGTCAGCAGGCCAGTCAGCCGGGTCATGTCACCACGGCCATGCCGGGCAATGTCGTAGATGTTCTGGTTGCTGTGGGCGACAAGGTGGAAGCGGGTCAGGCCGTCCTGGTGACTGAAGCCATGAAGATGGAATCAGAGATTCACAGCAATATTGCCGGTGAAGTGAAAGCCATAAATGTCGCCAAGGGTGACCGTGTCACCCCCGGCGATGTTCTGGTGGAAATCGGCTAGCAGCCTACAAGGGCCTAGAAGCGATAATCCAGATAGAGCCGCAGGGAACGCGGCTCGAATACATGGAAGTGACGATCTTCCACAGGCGCCAGCTCTCCCATCAACTGGGACTCGTAGAAATACTCGATATCGTGGTCATCCGAATCGGTCAGGTTCAACACATCCAGAGCCACGCTTAAAGCCTCACTGAACTCATAGCCCAGACGCAGATTCAACAGCGTGCTGCCGTCGGCCTGCACGCCGCCATCCAGCGGGAAGTCATCAAAACTGCGCAGCCGCAGATGGGCAAAGAACTGGTCGTTCGGCTGAATGTTGATGCCGGCACTTATGACATGCTCCAGGGCTCCCGGGATCGCATCATTGCCATCGACGGCGGTTTCGAAGGCGGCATCGGTCCAGGAATATTCGAAATCCAGACCCACTGCATCATTGAGCTGGTAATAAGTGGTCAGCTCAACACCCTGTCGTTCACTGCCCACACCGGTGTCTTCTGTATTACCGGCATCGCCAACAAACAACAGCTCGGAATCAATATCCAGCTGCCACAGAGCCACGGTGGCATTGATCTGGTCGGTCAGGAACATGCGCCAGCCAATTTCCGAACCCAGTGTCGACACCAGGGGGTCCACCGGCTGCACTGCCGTGCCTTCGACCGGATCCAGTCGGATCGTGGTGCCGCGTGCATCGTTACTGTGAAAGCCCTCGCCAATGCTGGCATAGAGTTCGTGATTGTCATTGACGGCATACATCAGGCTCAATGAGGCAGTGAAAATATCATCATCGGCCTCACCGCTGTTGGCTGCCAGTGTGGACGGGTCACCCGCCGCCAGGGCATTGACCTCAAAATCAAAGGCGTCATAGCGCAGCCCCAGCACCGAGCGCAGACGCGGCGACCATTGCTGCTCGCTCTGCCAATAGAGACTAACGCTGGACTCGTCTACCGCGTCGAGGCGAATCTCATCCAGAAACTGCCGCTGGGCGGTGGAGCGCAGGCCCACCTGATCAATATTATCGATGCGCAGCTCGGCCCCAAGGGTATTGGTCACTGCCACATCACCCCACTGGCCTGGAATGACCAGGGCGGCATCGCCACCATAGATGCGGCGATCATCTACCTGCTGGAACTGATCTCCCTGGGGAGAAACGAAGTAACTGAAATTGGAATACAGCTCCATGTCATAGTCGATGACGTAAGCATTGCTGCGCAGTTCGGCCCAGCCCAGATTGCGTTGCCAATTCAGGGCCAGACTGTAACGGGAGGAGCTACCGCCCACGGTGGGGTCAATTGAACCAAATTGACTGATCTGGCCACTGCTCACAGCACGGGCTGGAATCTGGTCCGCCGAATTCCATTCGTTATCATAGAGCATGAATGACAGGGCCAGGTCCTGGTCCTCGCCTTGCCAAACCTGTTTCAGCCAGAGATTGGTCTTGCCAATATCTTCATCGATGCTGTCCCAGGGGCCTTCATAGACCTGGTGTTCCAGCCCGTAAACCAGATCACCCTGCAGACTGTCCACCGAGCCGGTGGCCAGCAGACGGCCAAAGCCATATTCCCCGGCCCCCAGATTGATGCTGTTGTCCAGACTGTGATCACGGCTGTAAATACGCGCAGCGCCGGCGCCGGAGAAATCCCCCACATCGGCATAATAGGAACCCTTGCGATAGACCACCTCTTCCACCAGCTCGGGGATCAGGAAATTCAGATCGGTATAGCCCTGCCCGTGACCATGGCTGCGCATATTCACCGGCATGCCATCGACACTGGTGGCGAAATCGGTGCCGTGGTCAAGATTGAAACCGCGCAGAAAGAACTGGTTGGCCTTGCCACTGCCGCTATGCTGGGTGGCTACCAGGCCTGGGACTGATTCCAGCACCTCGCCGGTGCGCAGCAGCGGCCGCTGCAGAATCTCATTGTGTGAGACTCGGCCCTCTGAAGCACTGAGGGCAGAACCCACCAGATTGACCTCGCGGCCGACAATTTCGATTTCCTGAATTCTTTCCTGCGCCTGTGCTGGCAACTGAATGGCCAGGGCACTGGCGATTGCAATGGGTAATTTGTGGCTGGACACGAACTTCTTCTCCAGATAATAATGTGGTTAATAAATGCAGGCGCAAGTCTGCTTAAAGCCTCTGAAGCGGGCAAGCAGAAATACCTCCCGCTCCACGAGGAATAAAAATAAACAATAAAAATCAATAAGATAGGAAATGCCCAAGGAAGCGATTCCAGCCGCAAACACCTATTCCCAATAGAAGTTTCCGTCAAATTCAATGCCTGCACCCCGTCGCGCCCACAACACCCTGCCCAACTCCCTTGGCGAGCTGGAACTGAAAGTCATGGAACTGATCTGGTCGGCACCCGGCAGCGATGCCCGCCGACTCACCGAACAATTATCCATCGACGCTCCCTGCCGGCTCACCACCGTCCAGGCCACACTGGAGCGCCTGGTGCGCAAACAATGTCTGGAACGGGAAAAGAAGGGCCATGCCTATCAGTATTTTCCAAAGAAATCCCGCAGCGAGTTACTGGGCTCCATGCTCAAGGACGTCATTCATCTTTTGCATGATGGGCAGGCCAACACCATTCTCAGCAGCTTCGTCAATGTTGCCGCCCGGCTCGAGGATGATGCCCTGGATGAATTGGAGAAACTGATCCAGCGTAAACGCCAGCAAGAGAAAAACGGGGGCAAGGGCAATGACTGATTCTCTGGAAGTGTTGGGCTCTTTCGCCACCGTCTGGATCATGTTGTGGTTTGCCTGTGCCGGCATTCTGTCCCTGGCCTATCCCCTGATCCGCGCTCCCCTGCTGCGCTGGCACCCTGCCATCGCCGGCAATTTATTGATGCTGTTGCTGGCCTTTCCTTTTTTGCTCAGCCTCAGTTCCACCCTGTTGCTGTTCACCTCGGCTTTCGACAGCCTGGTTTCAGTGCACTGTCATGAAAACTGTGCGGCCCATATGCCAATCATCGCTACCCCCGGTCTGGCACCGCTGGGCCTGCTGCTGGTTTGCGCCATATTGCTCAGACTGGCGCATCGCCTGTGGGTGAACCTGCGCATGTCCAGTCGACTCAAGTGCCAGCTCGAGAAGATGGCTGACCACAAACCACAATACGAACTGCTGGACACCGACAAGCCGGTGGTCTTCACCCTGGGCTGGTGGCGCAACCAGATCTATGTCACCCGCGGCCTGCAGCAGTCCTGCAGCGAGCAGGATCTGGCGGTGATACTGGCCCATGAAAACGCCCATTCCCAACGCTGCGACAATATCCGCTTGTTGATCGCCATGTTGTTCACGCTGGTATTGCCACGCAAGATGGCGCGCCTGTTACACGACGACCTGCACCTGATGGTGGAATCGGCCTGCGATTTCGAAGCCGCCAAACAATACGGGGATCTGGATGTGGCGGAAACCCTGCTGAAGATCCAGAGGCTATCTCCCCTGCAATGGCAAATTGGCAAGCAGGTCATTCTGTCAGCCTTCACTGGCGCGGAAATCGAGTTGCGGGTCAAGGCCCTGGTGCATGGCCGGCAAAAAAGCCTGTGGCAGCAAACCGGATTACAGGCGGCTGTATTGGCCCTGATCCTGGCCAGTTTCCTGCTGGTGGACCCCCTGCATCATGGTATCGAAGACCTGATTGCTCTCCTCTAGACGGCTGCATCACCGCCACAACACCTGTTTCCCTGCCTGAAGCGTCTGCTGTCTGGGCCACCTGCAATTAGCGTCTTGCTCCCCGACTGACTGGCCCACGAATCAGTTTCAAGCGCAGACCTGTCCAGCCATTTTGCTCAAGCAATACAAGCGGGCTGTCGTAGTTCAAAGCAGCAAAACTGCCGTGAAAACATGCATTTATGTCACCCCGATTGTTGACAAACAGACCGCTGCGCACAGGCCTGCGATTGCTCGCTGCGACCCTGCTGAGCCTGGCCGCATTGCCCTTATTGGCATTTGAAGTCTATGGTCCGCGCTGGCAAGAGCCCTGGCACTTTACCGTGGACAGCAATTGCCCGCAGCGAATCCGGGAGCAGATACTGGCCCGTAGTGAATTATTCAGCGACTTGATGCCGCTGACATATCTGGGCACGGCGCAAGACCCGGCCAACCCCGCCTACAATCAGAACAATCACTTTTACTGCAGTGCAGACTTCAATGAATCGCTGCAATCGCTGCCTGAGGGAGTCAGGTATCTCAACACGGATCTGACTTCAATGCAGGGCAATACGGTGATGGGGCGCGCGCACCTGTGGTGGGAAGACGAGGAAATTATAGAGGTGGACATCCAGCTTGACCCCGCCCTGGAAGGCTG
>JALEHB010000045.1 GCA_022763285.1 Pseudomonadales bacterium
GGCGCGCTGGTTAAAACGGCGTCCCACCAGAGCGGAGGTGATATTAACCTTCTGGATGTCGATGGCGCCACCGGCGATTCCCCAGCCCCAGGCATCACGCATCTTCTGCTCCAGAGGAAATTCCCGTGAGTAGCCATAGCCGCCCATCAATTGCAGGGCCTTGCCGGTGACGCTGCGGGCGGTTTCATTGGCATAACATTTGGCCAGACTGCTGTCGGCGATACTGGGCAGGGCGCGATCGGCATTGGCGACAGCGCGATATAGCAGCAGGCGGGCCGCATCCAGTTGCATCTTCATCTCGGCGATCTGTAATTGCACCGCCTGAAAGTCCACCAGGGGCTTGCCGAACTGTTGCCGCTGCTGGCAATAATCCAGCACATAGTCGAAGGCGGACTGGGCTACTGCCAGGGACATGGTGGTATTGCCACAGCGCTCCAGATCGAAGGCATCCATCAATTTGCCAAAGCTGCCGGCCGGCACCAGCATTTGCTCCAGGGGCAATTCCACATTATCGAAATACATATCGGCGCTGTAGACGCCGCGGAAGCCCATATGGTGATCGCGCTGGCCAAAACTCAGGCCCGGACTGTCCTTGTCCACCACCACAGCACCGATGCCCCTGGCGCCAGGGTCATCGGACAGGCGGCAATAGACCACATAGGCCTCGGAATGGCCGGCACCGGAACACCAGCGCTTGCTGCCATTGAGAATCAGGCGCTGGTCTTCGATGCGGGCCGTGGTTTTCAGGTCGGTCAATGCCGAACCCGCTTCTGGCTCGGACATGGACACCGCCAGAATGGTGTCGCCACTGCAGACCCGGGGCAGGTATTTCTGCTTCAGTGCCTCGCTGCCATAGTGCGCCAGAGCCAGGCAGGGCCCGAAGCAGGATTCAAAAATGGGAAAGGCCACGGCGATGGAGATGCTGGCGATTTCCTCCAGCACAATCACCGCATCGAGATGGGACAGTCCCTGGCCGCCGTAGTCAGGCTCAAGATTGACGCCCAGATACCCCAATTCCGCGTAACGGTGGCGCAGCTCCAGGCTGGGCGGTTCGTCTGACTCCTCGATGGCGCGGGCGATCTCCGGCAATTCCTTTTGGGCGAAGCGGCGCACCGAGTCCTGAAGGGTCTGTTGCTGCTCGGATAGGCTGAAATCCATATTGCTCTCCTGCCGGGCTGATTGGGTGGATTGTTTGAGTAGATTGGCCGGACATTGTCTGGGCGCCATTGTAGAGCAGTCCTGCGGGCAAGCGTAGTTCAGGGCACTCTTAATAGTAGATGCTAGTAGATGCCCGGGTAGATGTCCGGGAGTTGATGCCCGGGTAGATGTCCGGGAGTTGATGCCCGGGAGCAGGGCAGCTGTTATAATCGCGCCCTTTTTCACCCGCCGGACCCGGCGCTGCTTGCCGGGCGAGCTATGACGGGCTTTTAGTAGTGCCGCTGGCAAGCGGTCCAAGCGACAGACAGCATGAGTTCAAATTCCCTGATCAAGGACATACAGCGTCGCCGGGTGCTGGCGATTATTTCGCACCCGGATGCCGGCAAGACCACCATTACCGAGAAGCTGTTGCTGCTCGGCAAGCTTATTCAGGTGGCGGGCACGGTGAAGAGCCGCAAATCGGACCGCCATGCCACTTCCGACTGGATGGCCATGGAACAGCAACGGGGCATCTCGGTGACCTCTTCGGTCATGCAGTTTCCCTACAAGGAGCGCATGGTCAATTTGCTGGATACACCGGGCCACGAGGATTTTTCCGAGGATACCTACCGGGTATTGACCGCAGTGGACTCGGCCCTGATGGTGGTGGACGGTGCCAAGGGTGTGGAGGAGCGCACCATCAAGCTGATGGAGGTGTGCCGCCTGAGGGACACGCCCATCTTTACCTTCGTCAACAAACTGGACCGGGATATCCGCGATCCCATCGAAATTCTCGATGAGATCGAAACCGTGCTGAAGATTCAGTGCGCACCCATCAACTGGCCCCTGGGCATGGGCAAGGCCTTCAAGGGTGTCTACAATTTTTACACCGACACCGTTCATGTCTACAAACAGGGCCAGGGCGACAAGGTGCCTGAAGATATCCGCATCGACGGAATCGACAGTCCCGAGGCGGACGAATTGCTGGGCTCCTATGCCGATGATTTTCGCGATGAGATCGAGCTGGTGAAAGGCGCCAGCCACAAATTCGATAAAGAAGCCTATTTAAAGGGAGAGATGACCCCTGTTTACTTCGGTACCGCCCTGGGCAATTTCTCGGTCAGGGAAATGCTGGACGATTTCGTGGAATGGGCGCCACCGCCGAAGAATCGCGAAACCGAATCCAGGCAAGTGGAAGCGACCGAGCCGGATTTCAGCGGCTTCGTTTTCAAGATCCAGGCCAATATGGATCCCAAGCATCGGGACCGAATTGCCTTCATGCGCATCTGCTCCGGTCAGTATCAGCGTGGCATGAAGATGCGCCACTGTCGCATCGACAAGGACATCAAGGTCACTGACGCGGTGACTTTTCTGGCCGGTGACCGTGAGCACGCCGAGACAGCCGTGTCCGGTGACATCATCGGCCTGCATAA
>JALEHB010000046.1 GCA_022763285.1 Pseudomonadales bacterium
AGAGAGCGCGGTAAACCGCCAGGGGTTCCTGGGTCTCACTGTGGCGGGCGATATGCAACAGCTCATATTCCATGCCCTTGAAATGACGATAGCGGCCGAGAGTGATTTGGGGAAGGGGGTGGTCAGTCATTGCGGGGCATCCTGGCGTTCAAAATCGGGTCCGGGTGGGCGCGAACCGTCCGGTCCTGGAGAGCCATCCCGGGGGCCACGGCGCCGGACAAACTCCCGGGCAGACTGCCGCTCCTGGTGGGTCAATTCGCCGAATATGGCAACGGTTTGTTCCTGGGTAGCCTGTTGGTAACGGTCGCTGGCAGCACGCAGTTCGGCAAAAGCCTGCGCCAGCGCTTCAGGGTCAAATTCTTCGGCCACCATCAATTCATTGACCCGCCGCTGGGCGGCGAAAATGTCGGCACGCAGGGGATTGATTTGTTCGGCTCCGGTGCGAATGCTGTCGCTCAGTTCTGCGCGGCGGCTCTCGCTCAGATCGCGTACGATCCAGCCAAGGTTTGGCGGCAGGGGCCGGGCTGCACGAAATTCCTCCATGCGCAGCATACGCATACCCAGACCACCGATAAAGAACAGGTTCACTGCCACTGAGAGCAGCAAGGCGGCCAGGATGATTCGACGTCTGTTCATAATTCGACCCGATTGGCGCTGTAGTCAGCCAGGGAAATCATGGCCAGTTCATCTTCCCAGTACTGAGTTGCCTGACTACTCTGGTCCATTGCAAAGTTGCTGAAATTGCCAACGATTACACCAACAAACAGTGGCAGGCAGGCGGCCAGTGCCGGACGCCATAAACTGCTGCCTGCCTCAAGCGGCAGCAGCCAGTTCAGGAGGCGGTCCATCAGGCCAGCTTGTCGCTGCGGTAAATTCTGGTCGGCGATGCGGGCGCCCAGACCTGCAAATTTCGGTGCCTCCATGGTAGCCAGCAAGCCATCAATACGCTGGAATTCCGACAGAATATCGCCAGCTTCGCTATTGTCGCGGGCCAGGCTTAGCATGGCTTGCCGTTGCGCCGATGGCCAGTTGCCGGAATCGGCGCCATGGATCTCCAGCAGTTGAGTAAATTCAGTCAGTGTCATCATAGTTTTATCGCGTCAGTTCCGCCCCGTTTCGTCATTCATGCAGCGCTGTCTTCGGTAGACAAGCTTGAGCGCAAATTTCTTCTGGCTCTGGCAAGAGTTGATTCCAGGGCTTTTACTGAGATTCCCATAATAGCAGCGGCCTCCTGATTGGAAAAACCGCTGTGGGAACACAGCATCAATGCACTCCTTTGTGACTCCGGCAGAGCGGCCAGAGCCTGTTGCAATTGCCCGGCCAGTTCTTTCCTGCTTTCGTCTTCATGATCCCGCCTGTCAATTGTCTCCGCCTCGGCAAACTGGCCCGGATCTGCTTCTGCCTGCATGCGCGAATGTTTGCGCAGATGATCGATGCAGAGGTTATGTGTAATCCGGTGCAGCCAGGTACTGAGCCTGGCCTTGCCGGGCTGCCATTTTTCCGCTTGTTTCCACAGTCTCAGAAACGTTTCCTGACTGATGTCTTCTGCTTCGCTGACATCACCCAGCAATCGAAACGCATAATGGCTGATGGCTTTCCAGTGGCGATCCACCAGCGCCCGATAGGCTCTGCGGTCGCCCCGGCATACAGCTTCCATCCACTGCTCATCCTGAGTGCCATTGTCATCGGCCATTACGCGTCACGGTTTTTACATTAGATACTTTAACAATTGTGTCTGTCTTTAGTGATCGCGTCCACCGCGTTCGCCACGATTTCCCATGCCTCGGGAAGGGCGCAGTTCATCGCCACTCAGCAAGTTGTTGCCATCACGGTCCAGACGCAGGAAGGTAGATTCCTGGGCTTCGTCTTTTGACACCAGGCCGTCGCCATCGAGATCCATTTCTTCAAAGCGGTCAATCTGGCGCTGCTCCATTTTGGCCTGCCTTTCCTGCAAACGCTCTTCGTCTGCTACCCGCTCGGAATTGCGTGGGCCACGGCCAGGGCTGGCTGCCAGAAATTCTTCCAGGCTCACCAGGCTATCACCATCTTCGTCCAGTCGATCCAGCCTGGGATTGTCGCCCTGCTGAAATTCAGGGAAGCTGATGTTGCCATCGCCGTCGCTGTCCAGATCTGCCAGGGGGTTGCCGCGGCCGCGCTGCTCCTGGGCCAGTATGGAACCACTGAGGGTTGCCAGGGTTAGAAGTACTATCAGTTGCTGTTTAGTCATAGTGTTGCTCCGGTATAAACAATAGCTTTGAACGTTGTCGTTCTTCATTGGTTTATACGGGGGCTGCCATAAAACCCTTCGCAACCGCTGCAATTTTTTCCTGCCTGTTCACATCGGGCGGGATGGGTGTAAGCTAGACCTGCCGGCATTGCCTGCTTCGACTCGATGATCTGCCGGTCAAACACCAATAAAATCAATAGCAATAACAAAGGTGTACCATGATCAAACTGTCCCACCTCAAGCCTGTCTCCGTCTTGCTCGCGTTGCTGCTCCTGGCGAGCCCCGGATTTGCCCAGGATTATGTGCTCGATCCCGATTGGCCCAAGCCCCTGCCGGATGGCATTGAATGGGGCCAGGTTCCCAATGTCACTATTGATCAGGAAGGTTATATCTATGCCTTTCAGCGCTCGGAGCCGCCGGTATTGAAGTTTGACAGCGAGGGTAATCTGGTGGATTCCTTTGGCAGCAATTTCGTGAATCTGCCCCATGGCTTCAGGCTGACGCCCCAGGGAAGTATCTGGGCCACCGATTTCCACCGGCAGTCGGGTCATACCATCACCAAAATCGATACCGAGGGGCGCATTTTGCTGCGTCTCGGTGCCCGCGGGTTTCCCGGTGCCGGACCCAATACCTTTAACGGACCGGCAGATGTGGCCCAGGCGGACAATGGTGATTTTTTCGTGGCCGATGGACACTGGAATAACCGCATCGTCAAATTTGACCGCGATGGGCGTTACCTGATGGAGTGGGGTGGCCTGGGGGCGGGCCCGGGTCAGCTCAATGTGCCCCACAGCATCGTCATCGACCGACGCGGCAGGGTGCTGGTGGGCGATCGCAGTAATCACAGAATCCAGATATTCAGTCAGGACGGTGAATACCTGGATGAATGGGACCAATTTGGCTGGCCCAGTGGCTTGTTTATTGATGACAATGACATTCTTTATGTTGCTGACTACCAGGACAAGCTGGGAGTGACTTACGGCAGTGCCGAAGATGGCACCGTCATGGGCTTTATCAGTGGTACTGCACCTGAAGGCGTGGTGGTGGATGCCGATGGCAATGTCTATGTTGGCGAAGTGACCGGTGGTCCCGACAGCGATGGCAGGATAATGCGAAAATTTATCAGGCAATAAGTCTCCAGCCGGGGCAGGCCGTGCCTGTTCCGGTGCTTATCTGCTACACTCCAGACACTTTTTATTGTTAGACAATAGTCAGATGATTGTCAGCTTTGCTGATGGCAATCCTGTTCAGAAATCCGTTAGCAGCAGGAAGCTGGTCTTCGCCGTTTCGGCGGACAACAAGTGGATTGCAGTATTGGCCGGTGAACTGCCATTGTCAGCGCAGTTGCTGGTAAGTCGGGAAGTATCAAGCCTATGGAACTAGCAGAAGAAAAACTGGGTGAACATCACCTGGATGAAAAACAGGTCGTGGATGTTGTCGTACGTTTCGCCGGTGATTCCGGTGATGGCATGCAACTGACCGGCAGCAATTTCACTGAAGCCACGGCGCTGTATGGCAATGACTTGTCTACCTTTCCAGATTTCCCGGCCGAGATTCGGGCACCGGTGGGGGCCACGTTTGGGGTTTCTGCGTTCCAGATCTATTTTGGTTCCGAGGATGTCACCACCGCCGGTGATGCCCTGGATGTACTGGTGGCCATGAATCCGGCAGCTCTCACCACCAATATCCACAATCTGGTCAAAGGCGGTTTGCTGATTGTTGACCGGGGCGCTTTCAGTGCCAAGAACCTGGCCAAGGCAAAGTATGAGAATAATCCTCTTGATGACGGTTCACTTGAAGACTACCGGGTATTGGATATCGACATTTCTGCCCAGGTGCTGGCGGCAGTAGAGCCTTACAAGCTGGGCCATAAAGCGGCGCTGCGTTGCAAGAATATGTGGACCCTGGGGCTGGTGATGTGGCTGTTCGACCGGGATCGCAATCCGACTATTGCCAGCCTTGGCGCCAAGTTCTCCAGCAAGCCTGATATCGCCGAGGCCAATATCGCGGCCCTCAATGCCGGCCATGCCTATGGTGAAACCGCGGAACTGCCTTCAGGCGTACATGTTTATAAAGTCCCGAAAGCGAAAGTGGCACCTGGCACTTATCGGAATATCACCGGCACCACCGCACTGGCCTGGGGGCTGATAGCCGCCAGTGAACTGGCCGATATCGATCTGGTGTTTGCCTCCTATCCCATCACGCCGGCGTCCAATCTCTTGCATGAACTGGCCAAACGCAAACAGTTCCGCATCAATACTTTCCAGGCCGAGGATGAGATTGCCGCCGTCTGCGCTGCCATGGGTGCTTCCTTTGCCGGTGCTCTTGGAGTGACTTCCAGTGCCGGACCGGGCATCGCCCTGAAAGCAGAAGGGATTGCCCTGGCAGCGGCTGCAGAGCTGCCGCTGGTGGTTGTTAATACCCAGCGCGGCGGTCCATCTACCGGCTTGCCCACCAAGACCGAGCAATCGGATTTCAACATGGCCCTGTTCGGTCGCCATGGTGATACCCCCATGCCGGTGATTGCCGCCGCCACCCCGGCTGACTGTTTCGAGGTGGCCATCGAAGCGGCGCGCCTGGCAACCCGCTATATGACGCCGATCATGTTGCTGTCTGACGGTTATCTGGCCAATGCGGCAGAGCCCTGGCAAATACCCGATGTGGATAGGCTGCCGCGTTTTCCGGTGAAGCATCACAGTGAAGCCGAGGGTTTCAAACCTTCCTTGCGCAATAAGGACACCCTGGCGCGAGTCTGGGCCAAGCCCGGTACTCCGGGGCTGGAACACCGGATCGGCGGAATTGAGCGCAGCTTTGAAACCGGCGATATTTCCTATGATCCGGCCAATCACCAGTTAATGACCGATCTGCGGCGCGACAAGGTGCAGGGCATCAGCAAGGACATCCCGAAGCAGGAGGTCTGTTTGGGCGAAGAGCAGGCAAGGCTAGCTGTTGTAGGTTGGGGGTCGACCTATGGTGCTATTCATCAGGCGGTCAAGCGGGCCCGGGCCGAGGGTCTGTCGGTGTCCCATATCCATGTGCGCTACCTGTCACCCTTGCCGGCCAATCTGGGTGAGCTGTTGGCCGGGTTTGACAAGGTACTGGTGCCGGAAATGAATACCGGACAATTTGTTCGTCACATTCGCGCCGAATTCCTTATCGATGCCGACGGCCTCAACAAGGTGGCAGGCCAGCCATTCAAGATTGGTGAAATACTGGCTGCCATTCACGAAAAACTGGCAACAGGGGAGAGCAATGAATGAATACCGCCCTGAACAAACTCACACTCAAGGATTACACCTCGGATCAGGAAGTGCGCTGGTGTCCCGGCTGCGGTGACTATGCCATTCTGAAAACCATTCAGAAGTTGATGCCGGAACTGGATCAGCCCAGGGAAAATCAGGTGTTTGTCTCCGGTATTGGCTGTTCTTCCCGTTTTCCCTATTACATGAATACCTATGGTTTTCACACCATTCATGGGCGGGCACCGGCCATAGCCACTGGCGTCAAGCTGGCCAATCCGGAGCTGGATGTCTGGGTTATTACCGGCGACGGCGACGGTTTCAGTATCGGTGGCAACCATATGCTGCATGTGCTGCGCCGCAACGTGGATTTGCAGATTTTGCTATTCAACAATGAAATCTACGGCCTCACCAAAGGACAGTATTCACCCACTTCACAAACCGGCACCCGCTCGCCTTCCTCGCCGGAAGGTTCGGTGGATGCTCCTCTGTCTCCCTGTGCAGTGGCGTTGGGTTCAGGTGGCAGTTTCATTGCCCGTTCCATCGACACCGAAGCCAAACATCTGTCGGCGGTGGTCAAGCGGGCCCATGATCATAACGGGGCCGGCTTCGTGGAAATTCTGCAGAACTGTCCGATCTACAACGACGGTGTTTTTGAACAGGTGAAAGACAAGAAGATTGCCGCGGACTTTCGCGTTGAACTGGAACACCGCCAGCCCATCGTCTTCGGCAAGGATCGGGAAAAGGGCATCAGCCTGAACCGTGATACCCTGAGTCTGGAAGTTATCGAAGTGGCAGGCAACGAAGACCGGGTGCTGCTGCATGATGAAACCAACAAGATTCAGGCACAGCTTCTGGCGGCCATGGGCGGAGCAGATTTTCCCGTGGCGGTGGGCGTGCTGTACCGTGAAGAGAAGACGTCTTTTGTTGATGACACTCATCAGCAATTGAAGAGGGCGCGGCACAGCGAAGGCAGCTTGCAGGATCTGCTTAACAGTGGCCATAGCTGGGACGTCAAATAGCTGCGGACAAACAGCTGCGCCTGTCAAACTCCTGCAATATAGGAGGATTAGACTTGCCTCCATGAATAATTTAATGCGTCAACGCCGTCTGTTCCTGCAAATGGGAGTCAGTGGCGTCAGTCTGTTCGCTGCCGGACTGCTCAAACCTGCAGCGCTCGCCGCCAGTCAATCTGCTGTGTTTCAATCGCTCGCGGATCTTGGCCCGCTGCAGGCGCCAGACGCCAATGGCATCATGTTGCCAGCGGGCTTGAAGTCCCGCGTTGTGGCTCGCAGTGGCCAGGCGGCCGCCAGTACTTCGTCCTATCTCTGGCACGGCGCGCCCGATGGTGGCGCCTGTTTCGCCACTGAGGATGGCGGCTGGATCTATGTCTCCAACTGCGAAGGCAATGATGGCGCGGGTGGCGTTGGTGCTCTTCGCTTCAGTGCCAATGGCAGCGTGGTGGACAGCTATCCCATCCTGCAAAACACGTCCAGGAATTGCGCCGGTGGCGCCACACCCTGGGGCAGTTGGTTGTCCTGTGAAGAATTCGATCGAGGTCGGGTCTGGGAATGTGATCCCGCCGGCAACAGTGAGGCTGTACTGCGACCCCTGCTGGGTACCTTCGAGCACGAAGCAGCGGCCGTGGATCTGGTGCATCAATGCATTTACCTCACCGAGGATGACGGGGAGGGTGGCTTCTACCGTTTTGTGGCCAGCAATGGCCTGCCCGATCTCAGTGCCGGTCGTTTGGAGATTGCCGAAGTTATCAGCAGCGGCGAAGAAAACAGTATTCGCTGGCATGAAGTGCCGGATCCCACTGCCGAGCTGATTCCTACCCGTTTCCAGGTTGAAGCCAGCAGCATCTTCGATGGGGGAGAAGGCATTGCCGTGCATGATGGCAAAACCTATTTCGTCACCAAGGGTGATAACCGAATCTGGTGCTATCACAACAGCTCGCAAAAGATCGAGGTTTTGTATGACGCCGCCACCCATGATGACCCCATTCTCACCGGGGTGGACAATGTGGTGATCACTCCGGCCGGCGATGTGCTGGTGGCAGAAGATGGCGGCAATATGCAGATTGTAGCCCTGACGCCACAAGGCCGATTGTTCCCGCTGCTACAGATCGTGGGCCATGAAGATTCGGAAATTACCGGTCCGGCTTTTGACCCCTCTCATCAACGCCTGTATTTCAGTTCACAGCGAGGCGCCGAAGGGCGCAGTGATCACGGCGTGACCTTTGAGATCAGCGCCGTCTAGGTTTGTCGCCAGACAGGGCAATGGCTGTCCTGTCTGCGTCTGATATACAGACAACCCCATATTTGCTAGTGTTCTCAGCTTCAGCGGGACTCTGTCCTGAACGTCTGGAGACTGCCATGAGCAATAATAATAAAAACAGGGGCAGCAAGCATCCGCATCCCGTTTCCGATGCCCCACAAATCCCCTCACGTCGACAATTGATCAAGGGTGCCGGTCTGATGGGCGCCGCTGCCGTAGGTACGGCCACTTCCAGCGGCCTGATTGCGGCGGATTCCGATCGCGCGACGCTTGCCGATGCCTACACCAGTCCGGTGCTGAATGAGGCACTGGAAGTCTTGACGGCGGAAGAAGCCCAAACCCTGGAAGTGATTTGTGAATGTCTGATTCCATCTGACCGGCACGGTCCCGGCGCCAGGGAAGCCCGGGCCATACACTATATCGATCGTTCTCTGGCCAGCCACAACAGCGCTTATCGACATGACTATATGGTCAGTCTTTCGGCGATCAATGACTATGCGCGCCAGACCCGGGGCAAAGCCTATTATGAATTGATTGGCGATGTGCAGAATTCCATTCTGCTGGCCTTGCAGCAAGACAAGATCCCCGGTTGTTCGCCATCGAGCAGCGGCTTTTTTAATCTGCTGCGCAGTCATACCATCGATGGCACTTTCTCCGACCCCTATTACGGTGGCAACCAGAATTTTGTGGGCTGGGATATGCTGCGTTATCCCGGCATTCGCCTCAGCGCCTCGGAAACCGATGTGGCCCAGGGGGCGGAGTTACCAGCCAACCATCAATCTGCCTATGACCATGCCACCTATCGCAAGATGATTCGCAATCTGCAGGGAGGTAATGACAATGCCTAGAACCCTGCCGAAAACCGATGTAGTGATTGTGGGCATGGGAGCGGCCGGTGGTGTTGCTGCCTTGCCCCTGACCAATGCCGGGCTGAAGGTTATCGGATTGGAAGCCGGCGGCTGGCTGTCGCCCCGGGATTTCGCCCCGGATGAACTGCGCAACAATGCCCGCAATTGGCCCCAGTCCTCCCAGAAATGTGCCGATGAAGCGCCTACTGTGCGCGCCGACAACAGTCAGCAGGCGGTACAGGGCGGTCATCCCATGATGAATGCCGTGGGTGGTACCACCATGCATTACTGGGCCCAGAGCTGGCGTCTCAATCCCTGGGACTTCGAGGTGGTTTCCGCCACCCGCCAGCGCTATGGGGAAGCACGCATTCCCGAGGACAGCACGGTGGAGGACTGGCCCTTCGGCTATGAGGAACTGGAACCCTATTACGACAAGGTGGAATACAGCCTGGGCATTTCCGGTCAGGCCGGAAATGTGCAGGGCCAACTGAATGCCCAAGGCAATATTTTCGAAGGGCCGCGCCAGCGGGACTATCCCATGGGGCCACTCAGAGCCTCACCATTTACCGACCTGATGGGCGCCGCCGCAAGACGCCTGGACTGGCATCCTTTCCAGGGCCCGGCGGCCATCACCACGGAAGTCTATGAAGGGCGTGCTCCCTGTCAGTATCACGGTTTTTGCAACCGGGGTGGTTGTCATGTGCAGGCCAAGAGTTCAACCGCCGTGAGCAGTATTCCCAAGGCCATCGATACCGGTAATCTGGAGGTGGTCACCTTTGCCCGCGTCACCCGCATCGTCACCGACAACAACGGCCGGGTGACCGGGGTTGATTATCTCAAGGGCAATGAGCATTTCTTCCAGCCGGCCGATGTGGTGTTGCTGGCCAGCTATGCCTATGAAAATGTGCGGCTATTGCTGTTGTCAGAATCGCGAGCCTTCCCCAATGGCCTGGCCAATCATGGCGGGCAGGTGGGCAGGCACTATATGACACACCATCAAGGGGCGCCGGTCACGGCCTTGTTCGACCGTGATCTGCACAACTGGTACGGCCTGCCTGCCCAGGGTGTGGCCATCGATGACTGGGCCGATGACAATTTTGATCACAGTGCTCTGGATTTTATCGGCGGTGCCAATCTCTGGGTTCACACCGACCGTAAACCCATGTCAGCCGCCAAGATGCCCACCTTTGGCAAGGTGCGCAACTGGGGCTCCGACTGGAAGGCCTTCGTCATGGCCAATGCCGATCGCTACAATTCGTCCTATATCCAGAAGACCACCTTGCCCTATGAGGACAATTACCTGGATCTTGACCCCCGGGTGAAAGACCCTCTGGGAATGCCGGTGACCCGCATCACTGCCCATTATCATGACAATGAAAAGCGTATCGCCGAGTTTGCCCAGGACAAAATGGAGCAGTGGTACCGCGAGGCGGGTGCCATCGAAATCCTGCGCTCCGGTATCGGACATACCATGGGGGCCAGCACCCATGCCTACGGGGGTACCCGCATGGGACATAACAGCAATACCAATGTGGTCAATCAATGGGGCTTTGCCCACGAGGCGCCCAATTTGGGTATACTTGGCGCCTCTGTTATGGGCACCAGTGGTGCCCGCAATCCCACATTGACGGTTCAGGCCCTGGCCTGGCGTACCGCCGAATACCTGGCTGAGAACTGGCGGTCAGTAACGGCCTGATCAGCACATGAGTAGTAGCAACAAGCAGCTAATTCCCATTCTGGACATGTTTCGTCTGGCGGCGGCGCTGCTGGTTGCGCTGGTGCATTACGAAATTCTGTTTGGGGATTTCGTCATCTATGGGGCCTTTGCCACCACCGCGCTGTCCTGGTTTTTTGTACTGAGCGGCTTCATCCTGGCCTATAACTACACCGAGATTGCTGGCAAAGAGCATTACAAGAAGTATTACCGGCACCGGCTGATTCGTATCTATCCAAGCTATTTTCTGGCGGTCATGGTATCGGGCCTGCTGGTGAGTATTGGCTACAATATTCTCGGCGAGGCTTACTTCACCGAGGTGAGGCGCCCCTTCGAGGTGTCCTATGATCTGCCGGAAGTGAAGGACAATGCTTTCTGGCTGATGGCCATGTTGCGTCATCTCAGCTTTACCCAGTCCATCGGCAGTATCGAGACCCTGAATCTGGTGTTTAACGGGCCACTCTGGTCTCTGGTGCTAGAGGTTTATTTCTACCTCTGCTTTCCGCTATTGATCGTGTTGATCCGGCCCATCAAGACCATGACACAGATCATCGCCGCCCTGGTGCTGGGTTATTTGCTGCAATACCTGCTGATTCTCACTTTCCTGCCCGAGGCAGACAGCTACGATGTGATGAATCTGAATCGGCCGGTTTACACCAATCCATTGATTCGCGGCCTGGAATTTATTTTTGGCATGTTGCTGTACAAGGCCTATGCCTTGCTGCCGGCACCCACAGCCGGGGGCAGGCTGCGCCTGTGGCCGGTGATTCTGGCTTGCCTGTTTTATGTGCTGACCATTGTGCTCAGTGAGAATTTTGTACCCTATCAGTACCGGATGTACTTTAGCGCCGTACCGGCAGTGGTGTTGCTGGTCTGGACCCTGGCAAGAACACCCTGGTATCCAAAGGGCAGGGCGCGTCGATTCTGTCTGTGGTGTGGCGGCATGAGCTATGTGCTGTACTGTTTTCACTGGCCATTGATGGAAATGATTCAGCTCTGGGATTTGTTGCCGCCGTCTTTACCCTTTGCTGTGCATGTGCCATTGACAGTGGGGGTTTTGCTGCTGGTTTGCCATATCATTTATCGCTTCATCGAAACACCGGTCAGAAAGTACTGCTACCGGCGTTTCGATAGCTGAGGCTGAGCTCTGACAGAATCCGACGTCATGCCGCTACCCGCTGTTCCCGCGCCGCTGAAAAAATCACATGCCAATCGTGTGATTCACCAGTTGCTGTTGCAGATGGAATCCTCCCAGTGGTGGTCCGCTGCGCGCATACAGCGCTATCAGCTCAAACAACTGCGGCAGTTACTCGCCTGGGCAGGCCAGTATTCCCCCCATTACCGCAATGTGCTGCAGGATATTGATCTGGCACAGTTTGAGCTGTCGGACTTGCAACGGTTGCCGGTGCTGAGCCGGGAGCAGTTGCGATCGCAGCGACAGCAACTGCGCTGCACACAGTATCCCGAGACCCATGGGGCCGCGGATGAAATGATGACCTCCGGCTCCACCGGTTCGCCCGTGGTGGTGGACAGCACCGCCCAGGTGGCAGCCATCTGGTCAGCCATCAGCCTGCGTGATCATCTCTGGCACCGGCGTGATGCCTCCCTGCGTAACGCCTCGATACGCTGGCGGGTGGAGAATATTGGTATGGCGCCTGAGGGCCTGGAGTTTCCCGGCTGGGGTGCGCCGTTTTCCGATTTCTACCAGACCGGGCCGGGTTATTTTCTCAATTCCAGCAGTGATGTGCGGGATCAGGCCAGCTGGTTACAGCGCACCAATCCCCAATACCTGATTTCCCATCCCAGCAATCTGCGGGCCCTGTTACAGGAGATCAGGAAGCGCTCGATAAAACTGCCGGCATTGATCGAACTGCGCACTGTTGGTGAAGCTCTCGATAATGATTTGCGGCAACTGGCAGATGAAGTGCTGGGTTTGCCACTGGTGGACTGTTACAGCTGTCAGGAAGTGGGTTATATCGCTTTGCAGTGCCCGGACCATCGACATTATCACCTGCAGGCCGAACATCTGATAATGGAGGTGCTGGATGAGAATAACCAGGCCTGTGAGCCGGGGCAGTCGGGGCGTATTGTGCTCACCAGTCTTGGCAATTATCACCTGCCCCTGATTCGCTATGACATTGGTGACTACGGGGAACTGGCTGAAGGCTGCAGTTGCGGTCGTTCCCTGCCGGTGCTGCGGCGAATCCAGGGGCGGGTGCGCAATATGCTGAGCCTGCCTGATGGCAGCAAGCGCTGGCCCAATCTCGGCTTCCGGGAAATCATGTCTATCGCGGACATCAGGCAATTTCAGTTGCAGCAGCACTCATTGCAGCGGATCGAGCTGAAACTGGTGCTGGCCACAGCACTTGATGCCGGGCAGGAGCAGAAGATCCGGGATATCCTGTCGCGCTATCTGCGCTTTCCCGGTGCTATCGACATCAGCTATCACGACAGCTTGCCCCGCAGTGCCAGTGGCAAGTTCGAGGATTTTGTTTCGCTGCTGGATTAGGTTCGGTTCAGGCTGCCGGCCCGGCCCGGACAGTTTCGAAAAGCCCCCTGCCAAAGCCGTTCTGGCAGTCCCCTGAGCGCTGCCTCTACTTGCCGCGCAGGCCAGAGATTACGCGGCAGGCGCCTTGACACTATTTGAGCTTAATGCTTATATCGAGGCCTCCTGAGGGGGAGTTCTTAATAAAAGCAAAAAGGTAATCCTATGAAGATTCAATGGCTGCTTCTGGCAATGCCCGTGCTTCTTGCCGGCTGTTCACCGTCCGAAACCACTACCGAATCACAACCTGCCCAGGTCGCCCAGGCGGCCGAATCTGCCAGCAACGATATTCCGCGCGGCCCCAATGGCAAGCCGGATCTGAATGGCATCTGGCAGGCCATGATGAATGCCAATGACAATCTGGAACCGGCGCCGCCCAAGGCCGCCTATCAACTGGTTCCTGGTGATTTCGTGCCGGTTCCGCATCCCGACATCGTCGCCATGGGTGCCGTAGGTGCCGTACCCGCCAGCTTCGGTGTAGTAGAAGGAGGCACGATTCCCTACAAGCCGGAAGCCTTGGCCAGACGTGATGAAAATGCTGCCAACTGGCTGGAGCGTGACCCGGAGATCAAGTGCTATATGCCGGGAGTGCCTCGTGCCAACTACATGCCCCATCCGTTCCAGATCTTCCAGAGCGAAAGCGCCTTCTTCATCGCCTATTCCTTCGCGGGTGCCGTGCGTAATGTCTTTCTTGAAGATCCGGGCCCGGCACCACTGGATTCCTGGATGGGTCAGTCCCATGGTTACTGGGACGGAGATGTCTGGGTAGTGGAAGTCACCGGTCTGGACGATCGTACCTGGTTCGACCGCGCCGGCAATTACCATTCCTATGAGTTAAAGGTCACCGAGCGCTACGAGATGATCGACGATAATGTCATCATGTACTCCGCCACCATGGAAGACCCGCAGGTATTCGAGCGTCCCTGGACCATCAATCTGCCGCTGTACCGACGCCTGGAAGAAGGCTTTGAACTGCCGCAGTTCAAGTGTGTGGAGTTTGTTGAAGAGTTGATGTACGGCGAATATCGCAAAGGCGGTGAGTTTGAGCAGCGTCTGCGTGAGGAAATGCAGGAAGATCAATAAGTTACAGGAATAGATAGCGGGGTGGTGGTTTTTAGCAGCTTGGAAAAGCCACCACTCTTTCGATAAAATAACAGTATTCGTCGCAAAGGCCTGTCAGCAACAGGGAATTCGTGTAAAACTGACAGTATCGATGCGATTAAAGGACAGCCGGCTTCCAGGCCGGGCTGCAAACCTAAACAAGGGGTGATTTTATGAAAATGAAACTTTTGGCTCTGGCCGCCGTAACCGCCGCTGGCGTTGTTGCGATCAAGCCACCGGCGACTGCGCACCATGCCTTCTCTGCCGAATTTGATGCCAACCTGCCGGTACGTCTGGGCGGTCCCATTACCCGTGTTGAATGGATCAACCCTCACACCTGGATCCACCTGGACAACAATGACCCCGAGTCCACTCGTGATCCCGGTCCCTGGATGGTAGAAGGTGGTACTCCCAATACGCTGCTGCGTCGTGGTATCAACCGCAACTCCCTGCAGCTGGGCACTGAGATTATTGTGACTGGTTACCAGTCCAAGGACCGTCTGTGTGAACCCACTTGCCGCGCCAATGGTAGAGACATCACCTTCCCCGACGGCCGCAAGTTGTTTATGGGTAGTTCTGGTACAGGCGCGCCGCGCGACGGTTCAGACCCGACGGAGAACTAGTGCTGCTTAATGAGTGCAAAACAGCCCGGTTGTTACCGGGCTTTTTTGTGGCTGTTGTTTGGACGCGCCGGCTGCGAAACGCTGGCTCCGCGTTGCGGGAAATTTTTGATCGGATCACTTAGCAACCGTAAGCTCACCGCTCAAAAATTTCCCGCGCCTTGATCCAGCGCTTCTCGCTCGCCGCTCACATTGTCACCCGCCCGATTATTCTCGCCAGCATTAAGGTTTTGCATCGAACCTGAGCAATCAGCTGATTTCGCCGCTCGTGATCAATAATTGAGGCAGCAAAAACCTCTTGGATGAGATCAAGTTAGGAAAGAACAGAAAATTCAAACAATAGGTGAGATAGCGAGCAGCGAGCGAGGGACGTCGGAACAAGGCGCGGGATTTTTTTGATTCGGGAGCTTACTGTAGTAAGTGACCGGATCAAAACAATTCCGCAACGCAGTGCCGGCGTTCCGCAGCCGCTGCGTCCCAATACTACAGTCCGACGGGGTCAATGACCCTCTCAAAATCACCGCCGTCGCGGAAGACGGTGGACGTCTGATAGTAACCCGCTGTATAGAGTCGCAACACCACCATGCCAGACCCGCGGTTTTCCCAGAACCACCCGTGGATACCTGGGAAGGGGGCGTGGTAGGACCCTGACTTGTTCTCGGCGTTACCCTGCTCAAAACTCTCGGCATATTCCTCACCCAGACCCGCCGGTTCGGCGTGCATGTCGTAATAGAGCTCGCCGTCGGCAATCCAGCTGAACAGCATGGGGGCATCGAAATCCATCAGATATTTGTATTCCACCGACTGGAACGGGCCCAGTTCGAACTCCACGAAGTCCTGGCGGTGATTTTCCAGTTTTTCCTCAATGGCCATTTCGTCTCTGGACAAGGCGGTCAGGCCCAGAGCATCGCCGGTGCCCAGGGGGTCGACTCCGAATTCCGCGGGCAGAATGGCCACCAGCAGTACGATCACTGCGACGATAAAGGCAATGACACTGGCGATGATAATGTTCTTCGGAGCGGGCGGGGTGTTGCTGTCAGGTTGTTTCATGGTGGCTCGATAGAAAATTGATCGGTTTAATAGGGCGGCTGCAGGAAGAAGGCGCTCAGTTGATAGCCAGCCAACAAAAAGCCGCCACTCATCAGGGCGGTGTTGGTGACAAAGGCATGGCGCAAATAGCTGGCGCTCGAACGCCAGACACTGAGGCCGATGAAGACGGCTGACAAGGCCAGTATCTGGCCTATTTCCACACCCACATTGAAACTGATGATATTGATGACCAGGCCATTTTCGGACAGGGTAAATTCCTGCAACTTGGTGGCCAGACCGAGGCCGTGGAACAGGCCGAACACAAACACCGCGATTCGGGTGTTGGGTTCGAAGCCAAGAAATCGGCGAAAGCCATCCATGTTTTCAAAGGCCTTGTAGACGATTGACAGGCCGATAATGGCATCGATGAGATAGGCGTTTACCTGCAGATTGGCCAGCACGCCAAACAGCAGTGTAATGCTGTGGCCGATGGCAAACAGGGTGACATACTGCACCACGTGACCGGGGCGATAGAGGAAGAAAATAACGCCGATCAGAAACAGCAGGTGGTCGTAGCCGGTGACCATATGCTTGGCCCCCAGATACATGAACGGGAACACCGCCGGGCCATCTATAGCCTGGACGAAGTTGGCGTCGGAACCTTCAATGGTATGACCCAGTGCGGCCATGCTGAACAGCATTAGCAGTGTCGCGGTACACAGCTTTGTGGCCAGATGCATTTTCTAGTCCGCCGGGCTGACGGCATCGTCAAAGCGATTCAGGATTTCCGGATTATAAGCCTGGTGGCAGGCAGTGCAGACGCTGTAAAGCTGTGCTCCGGCCTGGAAAAACTCTTCCTCGTCCTGGGCCTCGGCCGCTGCCATGGCGCGCCGGCCAGCCTCGCTCAGACCCTGGGAGTAAATCAGCCAGGCATCGTCATCCTCGCGACGTCCTGGCAATGCCAGGGAGTTACCGGTTTCCACGATCACCGCAGCCTGGGCGCGCACATAGGCCCAGCCGTCATCGGTAGTGGGGTAGAGTTCTTCGTAACCGGCCGAGTCCAGCACCCAGCCGCCGGAGTCCCAGAGGATGTCAGAGGCAGGTTCCAGTACCAGGGCCATCAGTTCCTGCATGTTAAGGCTGGTGTCGTATATGCTGGCTTCGTCCATGCTTTCTGATTCCGGGCTTTCGCCGGAACAGGCGATCAGGCTCAGGGCCAGCAGTGCCAGACAGGCAGTGCGCAGACTGGAATTCGGCTTGTTCATAGTGCATCCTGTGGAAAGTATCCGTTTAACCCTTTGGCAGGATTGGTCCTGCGCCGGGCTAATTCTCTGATTCGCTGCAAGTCTGCCCTAATTCGGACAGCAGTTCCACTGCCCGGCGATGAGTTCGGCTCTGGCTGCGATGCCTGCTGTTGGCGGCCTTATCAGGAGTTTGCATGAAGCTTTACACATCTCTGCACCGTTTGTTATTCCTGTGCCTGTTGGTGGGTCTGAGCGGCGCTGTCGGGGCGGCCGAGCTAAAATTGCTGCCGACACCGGACAATGGCTTGCAGCCGCGCCTGGTGACTGACTCCCAAGGCGCTGTACATTTGCTGTATTTCAAGAAGCGTCTCAATCGTCCTGCCGCCCGTGAGGGCAGTCTGTTCTATCGGCAGTATTTGCCAGAGCAAGGTCGCTTCAGTAATCCGGTCCGGGTATCCAGCCAGGCTTTCAATGTACAAAGCTTTGCCATCGCTCGCGCTTCCATGGCCATCGATGCCGCCGGACGTGCTCATGTAATGTGGTACCTGCCCCGCTCTTCGGTTTATTACTACACGCGTTCCAATCCCGAGCGTACCGCCTTCGAGGAACAGCGGTCCATGGTGCAGGACTATGCCGTGGGGCTGGATGCCTCTGGCGATGTGGCAGCGATCAATGAACAGGTTGCCATCGTCTGGGCGGCAGGGGATCTGAGTCGTGAAGCGGAGCGAGCCAGCTATGCCCGCTTTTCCCATGACGGCGGTGCCAGCTTCGGGCAGGAAACATTGATCAGTAGTCCGGATCTTGGTGCCTGTGCCTGCTGTTCCCTGGCTGCTGACTATCTGAATCAGAACCAGTTGCTGGTGGCCTACCGGTCGGCTATCGATGGCATCGGCCGGCACATGCAGTTACTCACTGTACAGGGGGTGGACAATGCCCCCACCGGATCCAGCTATGCTCCGGTGCAGCCTGGGCAGCAATGGGAAGCCAGTTTCTGTCCCCTCAGCACCAATGACATTGCTGCAGATAGTCAGGAGCGGCGCTGGCTGGTATTCGAGACCGAAAGTCGCATCATGCAAATGCGCCTGCCAGACGGCGACATTCTGGCTGCGGGCGAGCCGTTTACACAAACCCGCCAGAAACATCCGGCCATGGCGGTTAATGCAGTGGGTCAGCGCCTGATCGCCTGGGGTGAGGCTATCAGTCATACCCGGGGCGGGCGTCTGAATATGGCGCAGTTTGAGGGGGATGCTGCGGTCGAGGATTTTGACTTCAGTGAGGAAATCCGCATTCCGGATTTCAGCTTTCCGGCCGCTGCGGCATTGCCGGATGGCAGCTTTCTGGTGCTTTACTAGTCGTCTTTTCAGTCCTTAACCAAGCCCTCTTGTCTAGTCGGGGCGGCTCTGTTGCTGGCGCAGGTTTTCCAGTTCCAGTTGCCGCCACAATTCACTGGTTTCGGCGCGCAAACGTCGATTGACGGCCTCGGTGTTGCTGCTCTGGCTGCGGCGGTAATCCTGATACCAGGCCTGTGAATCAATGCGGCCCGGGCCTGTTGCTGCCAGAGCCTGTTGCAGGGCGGCAAAACTGCTTGCCACATGCTCGGTGCGTGCCAGCAGGGCGTTCTCTCCGCAATACATTTCGATACTCATCAGTCTTTGCAGATTGAGGGAATCATCCTGGGCGGGCGCTGCGCCCTGGCGGCTGTCAATCAGCGCCTGGCGCCATTGCTTCAGGGCCTGGCACTGCGCCAGATACTCAGCCACGGTATTGCCATCAATGGCCGCCAGAAAATCCCGGCAGCGTTCGCCTGCCTGATCCGTTCCGGAATCATCCAGACTCTGTTGGCAGGCAAGCGCCTGCTGGTCCAATCCCAGCAGCAATTGCCGAATGGTTTCCAGGCGGGCCTCGGGACTGACTGTCTGTGACAGGGCTGCAGGAGCAGTCAGCAGCAGTGCCAGCCCCCAGGCCAGTGGCAGGGGGAGGCGAAAGCAACGAGGCTGTTTACTCGTATAACTCAAAACGTTTATCCCATTTCTTGAAGCGCTGGCGACAGTATTTCATTAACTGCTGGTAGTCGGCAAAAAAGTGTTCGCTGGCCTCTGCAATGGATTCATCGTATTCACAGAAATCGTTCTCGTATTCACGGCATACCCAGGGCCGCTTCTCATAGATACCGCAGGCGCCACCCGGCAGTAAATGCTGGCAGTGGGCCTTGATGTGTAAAAACCAGCCGTCGGCATCCTTGAAGATATTGATGTTGTCATGGGATACCTGCCAGAGCAGATGATCGAAGTCTTCCTTGCTTCTCGGCGCGGGGATCTTCTGGTTGATGGAATTACAGCAAATGGATTTTTTGCACTTGCCGCATTTTCCGTCGAGTTCAACTTCGCCGATGGCATCCACATCGACAACCTTGATGGCGTTCTTTGCATTCATACTACTTACCGCTGCAGGGAAGGGCTGTTGTGCTTATCTTAACACCGCTGTGTGAGCAGAATGAATGCATACACTGCACAACGATCACTGCAGCTGCCCGGCTCTTCACAGGGACGTTTGCGAAGACTCTTCAGAGAGCTTTCTCCAGGTCTTTACAAGCGGACAGTGGCTATCCAAAATGGCAGGGCGATAAAAGCCACGGATCCGGAGCCTGCCTGCAATGACAACAAAAAATTACAAGCGCTTGCTGCTTAGCCTGCTGGCTGGTTTTATGCTGGCTTCCTGCTCCGAAGAGGCAACAGTCCCCACGGCTGGTAGCAGTTTGACCGATGCCGGTGCCAGCGGACTCAGCCTGCGCAGCGTCTCGACCCAATCCTGGCTGGTCACCGGCGGTGATGTGCTGCTGGAAGCAGAGCTGCAATCCGGCGAGTTGCAGACCACCGGGATGGAGCTGCAGGTGAACGGCGAGCCTGCCTCTGCGGCCATGATGGCCCTGTCTTCACAGCGCGTGCAGATGTTGCTGGAGAATCTGCCCGAGGGGGACAGCACAGTCAGCCTTGCGCTGCCGGCCCAGGGGCTTACAGCCAGCCTGGAAATCAGCAATTACCCCATAGCCGGACCGATTATTTCCGGGCCCCATGAAACCCCTTTTTATTGTCAGACCACTGATTTCGAACTGGTCAGCGGCGGCAAGCTGGGGCCGGCCCTGGACAGTGACTGCTTTGTACCAACCCGGGTGGACTACGTCTATCTGTCCCAAAATGACGGTGAATTCAAAGCCTGGCCGCCGGAGTCTGCTGACGGGGAGGCCGAGCCTGGCTCGGACCTTGCGCTAATCAGCACTGCCGACGGCGGCAGCATTCCCTATATCGTCCGTGTTGAAACCGGGGTTGTTAACCGGGCTATCTATGAGATTGCCATGCTCCACGATCCTGACAGCCCGGCACCGGGGCCGTTCAATCGCAGTGCCAACTGGAATGGCAAACTGGTCTACACCCATGGTGGTGGCTGTCGCAGTGGCTGGTACCAGCAGGGTGATCGCACTGGCGGGGTAATGCGGGACGGCCTGTTGCGCATGGGCTATGCCCTGGTGTCAGCCTCGCTCAATGTTTTTGGACAGAACTGCAATGACCTGCTGGCCTCGGAAACCCATATCATGGTCAAGGAACGCTTCATTGAGCACTACGGTGAGCCGATCTATACCATTGCCACCGGTGCTTCCGGAGGTTCCTACCAGTCCCATCAAACCGCGGACAACTACCCCGGCGTCTTCGACGGTCTGATCGTGGCGGCCAGTTTTCCCGATGTGACATCGGCCACTATCTTCACCCTGGCGGATGCCCGGCTGTTGCATTACTACTTCAATGAGATCAATCCTGATGGCTTCGACCCGCAGCAGCAACAGGCTGTGGCCGGCTTTGGTCGTCATGCCTCCATCGCCAATCTGGCCCGCGGTGCGGCCCGGCTGGACCCGATTTTTGAAGAAGGTATCGCCGAGGAACAGCAGGGAGGCGAAGTCAGCATCCCGGCACTGGAAGAACGTCGCTATCATCCGGCCGCCGCCAATGGCGTGCGGGCCACCGTGTATGATCACACCGTCAATGTCTATGGCCGACTGGACGGGACCACTATCGCCCGACGGCCACTGGACAATGTGGGGGTGCAATATGGCCTGGGTGCCCTCAACAATGGCCATCTTTCTGTGCAACAGTTTCTGGATCTGAATCGGGATATTGGCGGCTTTGACTACGATATGAATCATGTCCCGGAGCGGCACCAGGCTGATCGTCTTGCCAGTCAGCGTGCCATCGAATCCGGGCGCATATTGTTTGGCGGAGCAGGGCTGGCCACTACACCGGTAATCGACTATCGCAGCTATACCGACCACCGTGACGGGGGCGATATTCATATGATCGTGCACCAGTTTTCCACTCGCCAGCGAATGGTCCAGGCCAACGGCAGCGCCGACAATCATGTCATGAAAGTGGGCGGGCGCTGGGGCTTTACTGAAGAGGAACCGGATCTGGCTGAATTGTTTCGGCAGATGGATGCCTGGCTAATGGCCATTGCCAATGACCAGTCTGATCAGGATGCGCGCCAGAAAATGCTGGCCAACAAGCCGCAGGACCTGATGGATTCCTGCTGGGATAATCGTGATGGACAGCCGGTGGAAGTGTTCGAAACCCAGACCTATATCGGTGATGGCCTTTGTAATGGTCTTTATCCGGCCTATCCGACGCCACGGCATGTGGCGGGTGCGCCTCTGGCCAATGATATCGTCAGCTGTGTGCTGCGCCCATTGAGCAGATCGGATTATGCCGTCAGCTTCAGTGATGAGCAGTGGCAACAATTGCAGACCATTTTTCCGGGCGGCGTCTGCGACTGGTCAAGAGGCGATGCCAGTGCTTCCATTCATCAGGGAGTCTGGGCCTCCTTTGGCCCCTCACCAGTCAACCGCTTGTACTGAGAACGCCGTGGTTAATGGGCTTGGCACCAGCCAAGTCCCTAATTGAATTGATTGTTATGTGTCGATAGCTCATTAGTCTAAAGGAAACCCACTGTCTCTGAGCGCGTCGCACGCATTCCTGATACAGTCTCGGCACAAGAAAACATTGTCACGCCCAGCAACAACCTTTCCGATATGATCAGGCTTTCGCCGACACAGACGACAAGCTGGAATATCTTCAGCCCTCACATTAGATTGCTGATTTTTAATCTCTTCACTGGAAATCCAACCATTTTCCACGATTATTTACCCATCAGTCTTGCAGTGAATTAAACTAGACACATAGCAGGGGTATTACTGAGCGCCGTTCTTTTCCAGCATAACTCGCAATTCCAGGCGCTTGATCTCCCGCATCAGCTCCAGTTTCTGCAGTTGTTGCCAGCCTATCACCTTGATCACGATAATGATGGCCAGGCAGGTCTGAATCGCCAGCATCCACATCAGCTGTTGCTGCAGCTCCTCACTGCCTAAAAACTGGCTCAGGCAGTAGAGCCCCAGCACAAAAATCACCAGCCCCAGAATCCACATATACCAGGTCAGCCAGGCCTGCTTGCCCTTCAGGGCCATAGCCAGCATCTGGAACAGACCCAGTTGTTCGTCGAGTGCTTGCACCGCCTGTTGTTCCTCGTCCGACAGGGCAGCACGAATTTTTTCATCGAGCTCGTTCATCTTCTTCCTCCAGTAATTTCTGCAGTCTCTTGCGGGCATAGAACAATCTGGACTTCACCGTACCCCGGGGAATGTTCTGGATCTCGGCAATTTCCGGCAGACTCAACTCCTCCAGATAGTAAAGTCGCAGCAGGCCAGCCAGTTCGCCGGGCAATTGCGCCAGCAGGCGGGACGAATCCAGAGCAGCCTCCTGATCATGGGGCACAGATTGTTCCACTTCGCTGCCGGATTCAGCAAACACTTCCCGGTCGCGGTAGCGTCGCCGTAGCTGGTCCAGACAGCGGCGTTCAACAATGGTAAAACTCCAGCGTGGAAAACTGGCCGGGTCCTGCAGCTTGTACAGGCTGCGGCAGATCGCCAGCAGGGCTTCCTGTAACACATCCCTGGCACTGTCCGGGTCGCCGAGCCGTTGCCGGATATAGGCCAGATAACGGGGTTGCCACAACTCCAGCAGCGGCTTCAGAGCCGGCCGATGCCCCTGCTGGCAGCGCAGTACCAGCCACTCACTGAACGCCTTTTCTTTGTTGTCCATAATTTGCTTCCTGTTAATCAGGTCGTTCAGCAATCGGAATCGGTTCAAGCGGCTGCCCACTTCTGGCTTGCCTTGATTAAAACGGCGCGCTGGTTTACTTTCCAGAGACTATAACAAGAGCTTGCCCAGCCGATTAGCTGCTTTGCAGCGTCGGGCGGCAGCAAGAGGCCCGCTATGCAATTTCCCCGATTACTCACCGCTTTCTCAGTCCTGGCCCTGACCGGCATGGTCAGTGCCCAGTCCAGCAGCCCTGCCGGCGACTATGAGCCGCCCCGGACCGAATACGGCAAGCCCGATTTGCAGGGCTACTGGACCAATGCGTCCCTGACCAGCATGCAGCGTCCGGCCAATTATGCCGACGTTGGCCTGGTGATTCCGCCAGACCGACTGCAGGAATTGACCATGAACCATCACCAGAATGTGCGTCAGGCCACCGATGACGGTCTGGTTCAGGGTGAGCTGCTGGATGGTTCGGACCTGGCCCAGGGACGTGGCTATAACGCCTTCTGGGTGGACCCCGGTGAGCGTTTTGGAGTGGTCAGGGGGCAGGCCCGCACCTCCTGGATTACCTATCCCGAGGATGGACGTATTCCCTTTACCGAGGCCGGCCAGCAGCGACGACGCATGGCCTATGACCGTGCCCGCACTAATGATGGCCCGGAGGGGCGCGCCCTTGGTGAGCGCTGCCTGGTGGGCTTTGGCAGCACCGGTGGGCCGCCCATGAACAACGTGCTTTACAATAATCTTTACCAGATTGTGCAGACCGAAGACTATCTGATGATCATGGTTGAGATGGTGCATGATGCACGCATTATTCCCATCAATGGCGAGCACCGGCCTGCCGGATTACAGCAGTGGCTGGGTGACTCGGTAGCGCACTGGGAGGGGGATACCCTGGTAGTGGAAACCGTCAATATGCATCCCCAACAAGCAGCTCGCAATGCCGCCCCCTTGTCGGAACAGGGCCGCATCATCGAGCGTTTCAGCCGCTATTCCGATGATCAGATTCTCTATGAGTTTGAAGTGACGGATCCGGCCTACTACAGCGAAACCTGGCGTGGCGAGATGAGTTTTAACAGCACTGAAACGCGGCCCTATGAGTATGCCTGTCATGAGGGCAATTATGGCCTGATCGGTATTCTCGCTGGCGCCCGTCGCCAGGAAGCAGAGACCGGTAGTGATTGATTATCAATAGATCAGGAAAAAGGGCCATATGGCCCTTTTTTAATGCGTGCTCCACGCGGGCTTTTACTGTTTTGCCTGCCTGCTTTGCGGGTCACTGGATTCCTCATCCCAGAAATTGGTCATTTCCATAAACATGAAAGCCGCAGACCAGGTGATCAGGGACAGACCGGTAATGGCTTCCAGGCCCGAGAGAAAGCGCAGGCTGCCGCCTGGTTCAATATCGCCATAGCCCACAGTGGTGTAGTTCACAAAAGAAAAGTAGATGCTGTCCACCAGGCTACCGTCATAGCGGCCGGTGAGGTCACCGAAACTGCCCTGATGATAGAGCAGGTAGAAGGCCACGCCAAACAGGCAAATTTCGACGATGTGTGCGCAGATGGTGCCAAAAACGCCGAACACCACCCGCAGACGCAAATGAATCTTCATGCGGGGAATAAGGGTGGAAAGCGCTCGCAGTATTTCGTAGTGAATTACAACAGTCACCGCCACGAGAGCAGCATTGATCAGTAAGGCAATAAAAAGCATACAAGCGGTATCCTGAATCCGGGTTGCGACAATTGATTAAGCAATGGTATCAGTGGGTGAGGGAATAAATCAGGTAGTTGATACCCAGTTGGTAGGCAGAGTTGGCGTACTGGGTTGGATACCACTGATCATAGGTATGTTCCCAACCGTCACCCATATCCGAGTTCCAGTTAATGAGTACCATGACCCGACCATTGTCATCCAGGATGGCATGATTGCTGGCCACATCAATGCCGGCCTGGCCAAAACCGCGGCGGCCGCCGCGACCAGGAATCATTTGCGGGCCATCAATATCGTAAAAGGTATGATAGATCTCGTGGTTAGCCTGCAACTCCACCAGTTCCCGGTCCGGGAACAGACGGGAAAAATCCCGGTAGAAGGCATCCCATTGCTGCTGGCCCCAGAAATCGTCGATTAGCAGAAAACCGCCCCGTAGCAGATATTCACGCAAATTCTCAACCTCGGCAGGGGACAGGGACAAGCCGCCGTTGCGACCCATCTCAAGGGCGTAGAGAAAGGGGTAATCGAAAATTTCCTCATCGTCGAAACGCAACACGATGGGCTCATCCATGACCCGCACATTGGTAAGCCTGGCCACGCCCCTCAGGAAGTTTTCATCCGAAGCCGGAAAATCAGTCAGCCAGGGGCCGCCATAGAATCCACCGTCGTAGTAGCTGTCGTATTGCACCCTGACAAAGGCGAACTCGCCGGCGATATCATAGAGGTCCTCGCCCGGCTGCTGGGCAGACGCCAGGCCGGTGCTGAGCAGGAATATCAACGAGGCAGTAATTGCGAGGGCTTTCATCGGGTTGAAACCAGGGCTGGCGGCGTTGAATTGACCCCTAGTTTGTATCGACAAGCCCGCCAGATCAAGCTATTGTGGATTTAGCAGGCTCGGCGCGAGTCTCCTGTTATGATGAAAAACAACACCTGTAGCTCTGTGCTCCATTTCTTCCCCTGTGTACTTTTGATGGGCAGCGTCATACTGCTTAATCAAACTGCCCTGGCTCAGTCCAGCACTGACCGTTTCAATGACGCCGAACAGGCCCTGCAGCGCTATCAGGCAAGTTTGCAGGAACTGGAGTCAGCCCATGGGCCTTATCATGAAAGCCTGCTTGAGCCCCTGCAGAGCATGGAAGAGCTATTGTTTGAGCAGGGGCAGTTCGAGGAACTGGCGGCGATTCAGAATCGGCGCCTGCAGGTGCTGCGAACCACCCGGGGTTTTGAACATCTGGACCAGATTCCCCTGCTGGAAGAAAAAATTTCCACCGCGCTACGCTTGCGACAATGGCAGGAAATTGGTGACCAACTGGCACATATCCAGCATTTACAGGCGGTGAACTTTGGTGCCGATTCAGATCAGGCACTGGCGGCCATGGACGATCTGGCCACCTGGAAGCTGGCCCGAATCTATCTGGACGAAGAGGCAGATCGCCCCGAGCTGGTGCTCGATGTGCGGGAAATTTATGACCAGGCCCTGAAACTGCTTGAAGACAGGTTTCCCGAGCACAGCCCGGAGCTGATTCCCTGGCAGTACAAACGCAGCCTCAGTCTCTACTACCTGGTGGCCTTCATGAATAATGATGACGGGCTGGCCGGCGAGACCATTCAGGATGTGATCAAGCGTGACGGTATGTCCCGCCTGCACAGCTATCGGGCCGACGCCTTTGTGACCGGTTTGCGCCCCGGTGGTCTGGACCGACGCACACCAATCGTCGAGCAGGGCGATCCGGTTGGCATTGCCTACCTGCGTCAGGCCCTGGCTTATATCAACAAGATCAAGGACACGGCAGAGCAGACCGGTGACCTGGAACTGCTGGCCATGGCAGAGCTGTATCACGGCGACTATCAGATACTGATGCACAGAAGTTCAGGGCAACGCAGTTACCGCCAGGCACGGCAATTGTTTGTGCAGGCTGGCATCAGTGAACATCGCCTGGACAGCTTGTTGGCCCAACCCATTCCGATTCCCCTGCAGGAATTCCACCTGTCCTTCGACAGCCTGGAAGCGCAGCAGCTTGCGATGCTGGAAAACAGTGATCCGGCGCCCACCGCCCAGGACAGCGAGATTGTCCATTTGGGGGTGTTCAAGGCCTGGGAAGAAGACCTTTCTGCCGTGGCTTTGCCAAGACGCCTGCCGGAGCCGCTGCGTTTTGAGATTGAATCCAATGCGGTGGAGCTGGAGTTCAGAATCAATTCCCGGGGAGAAACATCGTCTATCGATGTCATTCAATCCTGGCCCGAGGAGCGGGGTAATGAGCGGGTAGCCTGGCGTGCCCTGCGGGATATTCGCTTTCGTCCTGCCTTTATCGACAATAAAACCCGCAGCACCAGAAATGCCCGGCTCCGCTACCAGTTCCACGAAGTCGAAGAGCAATAGCGCTGTTAGTGGGGGCAATCGGAGTTATACTTGCTGCTTCTGCAGCCGGCCTGCTTACCGGCCTGCCTCCGGACTCAAAGAGTCAATGATCATACAACGAACCGAAATGGGAGCCATAAGTCCATGTTAAAGCTACGTCATCCAGTCCTGCTTTTTTCACTCTTGCTGCTGGCCGCTTGCGCCAGTAACCAGGGCCTTGATCTGGCAGCGCTGCAGCAAGCCGAGATTACCAATTTCAGGGCACCCCAGGGCAATGTGCTGTCCAGCGGTCAACCGAGCCAGCAGCAACTGGAAGTCATGGCTGCATCCGGTGTGAAGCATGTGGTCAATCTGCGTACTGCCTCTGAAGAAGTGGATTTCAATGAACAGGCGGCCGTGGAAGCCCTGGGGATGCGCTACCACTCGATTCCGGTTTCCGGCGTGGCCGGCATCAATATCGAGAACGCCGCCCGGCTGCAGTCAGTACTGGCTGAGGCAGAAGGGCAGCCGGTACTGGTGCACTGTGCCACGGGTAATCGGGTCGGTGGTCTGATGGCGGTGAATCATTTTCGCAGTGGCGCCGATGTGGATGCCGCCATTTCCGAAGGTGCCCGCTGGGGTATGACCTCCGAGCGCCTGCAGGGTGCAGTCCGGGAAAGTCTGGGGAACGACTGATACAAAACCGGAAGATCAAATCAAACGAAGATCAAATTAAAAAGAGTCCAGGCAAAGTGCAGGCATCTGTGCAGCCTGACTATCATCAAGGGAGAATGACGTGACAGACAGCAGTGCAGAAGAAAACGGCAAGGCCAGCGGCGCAGCGGGGCAGGAAAACAACAGCGGTTCACCGCGCACCATCTTGCTGGTGATCAGCATTCTCTGTCTGCTGGCAGGGCTTGGCCTCGGCCTGCTGGCCCTGGCCGGCCCCCTGGCAGTCTGGATGGGCATGGCAGATTTTCGCCTGGGTTTCGGCTTTTTGCAGATCGTCAATTCCTGGGCTGACTGGATTGCCGGAGTCACCCTGTTGGCGGCGGTGGCAATCTTCATTATTGGCAAGCAAAAGCAGCTGGCCGACAGTAACCGTCTGGGCGTCCTGGCACTTGTGGGAGCAATCAGTGCCGGTCTGGCCTGGTATGTTCCGGAGACCTTTCGTCCTCCTGAAGGCACGCCTCCGATCCATGACATTGCCACCGACCCCTATAACCCCTTGCCCTATGTTGCCATTGCGCCGATCAGGGCGGATGCGGCCAATAATATGGACTACGGCGTCATGCCTGGCATTGACTCGGTGCAACAGCATATCGAGATGCAGCTTGAGGCCTATCCCGATATCGTGCCCCAGACCTACAATGACAGTGTTGAAGCGGTGTTCAACCGGGCTCTGGATGCAGTGCAGGCCATGGGCTGGGAACTGGTGGACTCTGATTCCGGCACTGGTCGCATTGAAGCCACCGACACCACATTCTGGTTTCGCTTCAAGGACGATGTAGTGATTCAGATCGGCAGGAACAGTGCCGGTGAGACAGAGTTACAGGCCCGCTCCCTGTCGCGGGTGGGACGCAGTGATGTTGGCAAGAATGCCGAACGTTTGCGCGAGTTCTTCGCCTTGATGAACAACTGATGATCAAGCCTGGCACCGGCGCTTGCCGGTGCCAGTTATTGGCTTAATCCAGCTCTGCAATAATCTCTCCGAGCACTTCCACAATGGCCGGGTCGAACTTGCCGGAGCGAACATATTTGTTCAATTCGGTAAAGGCCGCATGCCCTTCCCAGGGATCGCGATAGGGGCGTTTTGAGGTGAGGCTGATATAGGCCTCGGCGACCGCCAGAATGCGGGCACCCAGGGGGATATTCTCACCCTTGATGCCGGCCGGATAGCCGGAACCATCGAAGTTCTCGTGGGCGCATTCAATCAGCTCCAGCATCTTCTCGTTCTCGAAGCCGGCATTGCGCAGTTTGCGCACCCCTTCCCGGGGATGCATATGGATATGGGTGAAATCATCCTCGGTCAGGCCGCCATTGCGGTTGAGGATATTTTCCGGAACGATGGTCTTGCCGATCTGGGAAAAATAACCGGCTTCAAGAATATCGTGCTTCTCCTGATCCACCAGCTTCATGCGGTCGGCAATCAGATAGGCGGTGATGCCGATCAGGCGGGAAAAACCCACGGAGCCATCCAGACATTCCACCGGCAATACCAGATCCTCCGGATAGGGCACAAATTTTTGCAGCTTGGGCTGAATGTCCTCCAGAACGCTGGGGGGAAGCTGACGGGCGCGGGACAGGACATCCCGGAAACCCACCACTTCATACAGATGGACGGTGCTGCGGCGACCGCGCACAGCCAGATCGCGCTGCTGGTCCAGGCTGACCGCCACCTCGGCAAAGGCCACTTTGACATCGGCATTGTCCGGTGAATCTTCCATGGCCTGCTTGAGATGCATATGGGCCTGCTCCGGATCGTTGGCTTCGCGCAGCAATTTGGCTATCTGGATGCGCAGTTCCGGGTCTCTGGGGTTGGCTTCAATCTGTTGCAGAAGCGCATTGATGTCATCGACCAGACCCGGGTTGTCGGACTGGGTATAGGAGGACAAACCGGATACCGGACGGAACTCGAAGATGTCGTTCAGTTCCTTGTAGGTGGCCTCGTCCACGGTAACCTTGCCGGGCTCACACATGCCCTCGATTCGGGCTGCCAGGTTCACGGTGTCGCCAAAGGCGGTAAAAGACTGGCGCTTGGCACCAATGATACCGGTGGTGGCAACACCGGTTGAAATACCGATGCGCAGTTTGAAGGGGTAATTGGCCTTGGTCATGCGTTCCTGCATCTTGTAGGCACAGGCCACTGCCAGCAGGGGGTGTTTCTCATAGCGAATCGGCGCGCCGAATTCCGACATGATGCCGTCACCCATATATTTGTCGATATGGGCATTGTATTGCAGCAGGATGTTTTCCATGTCGGCCAGATATTTGTTCAGCTCGGTAATTACTACTTCTGCTGAATGCTCTTCCGAATAGGAAGTGAAACCCTTCAGATCGCAGAACATCACCGAAATACGACGGTTCTCGGTGCGGATGCGATTTTCGATCATGAGCTTGACCACCGCCGGGTCCATGGTGGAGTAGAGGGCCTCTTCCACTTTTTCCTTGTGGGCGCGGATGGATTTGGTTTTTTCTTCCAGTGCCTTGGTGCGCTCCTCCACCTTGTAATCCAGCTCCGATTCGAACTCACGAATAGTGGACATGGTCTGTTCCAGCAATTCCGCGTTGCCGGTGGCTTCGGCCTTGGCACGCAGGGCTTCGGTCATCTTCTCCTGCAATTCACGGTGGGTAAAACCGACGATGACCGCGGTGAGGATCAGAAAGCCCGCCCAGGTCAGAATATTGGCCCACAGACCAAATACATCGGTGGGGCCGACAAAGCGATCCGGATAGAGGCTGGCGAATATCACGATCACCAGGAAGGTGAAGAAGGCTCCAAGAACCCCGGAACGGATGCCGAGATAATAGGAGCCAAGCAGTACCGGCAGATAGAAGAAGTTCAAAAAGGACAGTTTCGAGTCCACCACCCAGACGATGGCGCTGACGACAACCAGGATGACAAGAATGAATACACCTTCGAAGTTATCGATCAGGTATTGTTTAAGCGCTTCCATTGAGTGGTGGTTTCCTTTATTCGAGTTTCTGTCTTCAGAATCATGGCAACATGACTCCGGCTCGTCTGGAAAATTGTGATTATAGCGGTGTCTGTTCTGTTTGTTGTTCTGACTCAGGGATAACCGCGGGCTAGCGGGGGTCTTTAACGGGTAAGATTTAAGCACTTTTGCCCAGTGCTCACAACACTCGGTTATGCTCTGCAGGCCTTTTGCCACGGGCTGCCCAGACCGGTTGTCAGCCATACAGGTGACGGCCAGGGGTGTTGGCCGACCATGGCACTGTAAAAAGCCTGCGATTGATATCCAATAAACTGTGAACCGCTTCACAACTGCTGCCGTAGAACAGCCAGTGACATCGCCTGCCCATCTGTCGCTGCCCTACGACCGGCTGACAGTACCGCGAGACGGGCTGTTCAGCCGCTCTCGCCTTGTCCAGCGATCGTTTCAGTTCGGCGCTCGGTGCTTGCAAGCTCGGCTCAGGGCCCTATATTTGGTCCGACCAATTTGGTCCGACCAATTTTTGGGGTTTTACAGCCCCTTTTCAGGATGTATTGATGACAAGCAATACCACTATCAGCCATGAGATTGCGGCGACCCTGCGTCGGGAAATCCTCACGCAGCAGTACCGCAGTGGCGAACGCCTGCCCTCGGAGCGGGATCTGGCGGCCCGTTTCAGTGCCAGCCGGGGCGCCGTGCGGGAAGCGCTGTCACAACTGGAACAGATCGGCCTGATCAGTGTGCAGCCCGGCGGCGCCCGGGTAAAACCGATAGAAGAGGCCTCGATTGCCATTCTGGGCCCCATGCTGACCCTGAATGAGCAGCCGGACCCGGCTCTGGTGGATCAGTTCCTGCAAACCTTTGCGGCGCTTGCTGCCCTGAATGCCCGCGAGGCTCTGGGCCTCGCCAATGGGGAGCAACAGGAAAGGATTCGCGCCATGCTGGCTGAGATGCGCGAGAACAGCGCCGAATTTGAATCCACCCAGCGCCGCTGGGTTGAACTGCTGGAATATCTGGGCGGCATTGCGGACAACCTGGTGGTGCAACTGATACTCAATGACCTGAAGGCGCAATTTATGGAGCGCATGGTCAAGGAAGAGTTCAAGCCCTCTCTGAAGAAGAAAGTGCTCAATGACTTGCTGCAAACCCTGATTCGGGCCAGCAATGAAGGTGACCGGGACAGCTTCGCCAGTGCCGTGTTGCGTTATTTCGACGAATTACGAGCGGCGGTGGTAGTGGATATGAACCGTCGTCTGGCCAGTTAGGCCGGGAGCCAAAATTGGAAATCAAGAAGTTATCAAGTACAGGAGTCACCGCATGAAGCGCATATTGATCCCGATAGGAATATTAACGGGATGCCTGCTGTTTGCTGCTTACCTGATTCGTACTCCGACCCAGGTGGAAGAGTCGTCGCCGGAGATCATTCCGGTGTCGGTGCGGGTCACCGAGGTGCAACCGGAAACCGTACAATTGCTGGTGGAATCCCATGGCAAGGTGCAGGCGGCGCAACAGGTGAATCTGTCGGTGCCGGTGGCCGGTCCGATCGAATGGATATCCCCGTCTCTGGAAGCCGGGGGCTATGTGCAGGCCGGTGATATCCTGCTGCGTATTGATGGCAGTGATTATGAAACCCTGCTGGCCCGTTCCCGGGCTACGGTACAACAGGCCCGTGCAGAAGCAGAACATGCCGAGCAGGAACTGGCACGTTTGCTGGAACTGGCAGACCGACGTCTGGCCAGTGAATCGCAGATGGAAGATGCACGCCGCCAGGCGGAGGTGAACCGGGCGCGGCTGGCCGATGCCGAGGCCAATCTCAGGCAGGCGGAACTGGATCTGGACCGTACTGAACTGAAAGCGCCGTTCAATGCCGTAGTGCAAATGCGTGAAGTGGAAGTGGGTCAGTACGTTAATCGGGCCCAGAGTGCCGCGGTCCTGTACGGTGCCGACGTGGTGGAAGTACGGGTGCCCCTGGCCATTCGCCAGTTGGGCTATCTGGATATTCCCCTGTCCATGCGCGGTGAATTACCGCCGGCCCAGGCCCCCGATGTCAAACTGACCGGCGTTTATGGTGGTCAGGAACAACATTGGCAGGGCAAGCTGGTGCGTATTGAGGCGGCCATCGATGCCAACAGCAATACCGTGCAAACCATCATCCGCGTCGCCCAGCCTGAAGGCAGCGACGCCTTGCCGCTACCTATTGGTTTGTATGTGGAAGCCGCTATCGAAGGCAAGCAGGTGAACGATATCATCGCCCTGCCCCGCTCGGTGGTGCGCAATAACAACCAGGTGCTGGTGGTGGATGCGGAAAACAAAATGTTTTATCGCGAGGTGGATATCTATCGCCTGGAAGAGGAGCGGGTCCTGATCAGCGGCGGACTGCTGCCTGGTGAGAAAATCTGCGTCTCGCCCATTCAGGCGGTTATCAACGGCATGTCAGTACAGCCGGTGATGGAATCCCTTGCCCCCAGCAGTCAGGCAGCCCTGTAAGGGCAAACTGAGCGAGGTCGATCCGAGTCGTGCGAACACCCATTACATGGTTTGTCAAAAACCCGGTTGCCACCAATCTGTTGATGTGGATATTCCTGGCTGGCGGTTTTATCGCCTTCATGAATCTCAACCAGGAAGAATTTCCGGACATTGATTTCGGTGTCATTCAGGTCAGCGTCCCCTACCTCGGTGCCACCCCGGCGGAGGCCGAATCTGCCATTTGTCTGCGTATAGAAGAGGCACTGGAAGGCACGGAGGATATTGAAAGACTGACCAGCACCGCCCGGGAAGGAGGCTGTGACGCTACGGTGGAGCTGACCAGCGGCGCTGATCTCAACCGTGTGCTGAACGATGTCAAAGGCAAGGTGGATGCCATTACCACTTTTCCCGCCGAAACCGAGCGTCCCATCGTGCGGGCTATCTCTGCCAGTGGCAAGGTAATGACCCTGGCGCTGTATGGGAATACCGACGATCACAGCCTGAAGATTATCGCTGAAGATATTCGCAACCAGTTGCTGGATCTGGACGGTATTTCCCAGGTCAATGTGGAATACCTGCGGCCGCTGGAAATTGGCATCGAGGTCTCTGAATTCACCCTGCGCCAATATGGCCTGACCCTGGATCAGATCTCCCGGGCCATCGAGCGGGCCTCACTGGACATGCCTGGAGGCACCCTGCGCACCGACTCCGGCGAAATCCTGTTGCGTACCAAGGGCCAGGTTTACAGTGGCGCCGAATACCAGGACATCGTCATCCAGAGCTATCCCGATGGCACCCAATTACGCCTCGGTGAGATTGCCACGGTCATCGACGGTTTCGAAGAGGGTTATCTGGACGCCCGTCTTGGTGGCCAGAACGCCGCCACCATCGATGTCATGCGCATTGGTGATGAAGACATTGTCAGTTCTGCCCGGGCTGTGCGGGCCTGGATGGAATCTTCGCAGCTTGATCTGCCGGAAGGCATGCAACTGAAGATTGTCAGCGATTCCGCCCTGGCTACCCAGGAGCGTATCTCCACCGTCGCCAAAAACGCCTATACCGGTCTGGCCATGGTGCTGGTGATCCTGGCTTTGTTCCTGCGCTTCAAGCTGGCCATCTGGGTTGCCGCCGGCATTCCCATCGCCATCGCCGGTGCCCTGAGTCTGTTTCCCGGTATCGGTCTCACTATCAGTTCGCTCACCGTCATGGGATTTATTCTGGTACTTGGCATTATTGTCGACGATGCCATTGTGGTGGGCGAGCGCATACATACTTATGAGCGCAAGGGGCTCAGTGGGGAAGAGGCCGCCATCGAAGGCACTCTGGAAGTGTCGGTGCCGGTGATCTTCGGGGTGGCAACTACCATCGCCGCCTTTTTGCCAATTCTGTTGCTGGACGGGCAAATGGGGGCTTTCTTCAATGCTATCGGCGGCGTGGTGGTGCTTTGTTTGCTGGCCTCGCTGGTGGAATCGCAGTTGATCCTGCCTGGTCATATCGCCCATCGAAAAACCAGCGGCTATGTCGGTGAAGGCAGTTGGCCGGTGCGGCAGTGGCAGCATTTTCAGGGCAAGATCGCCCATGGCATGGAATACTTTGCCAGCAACTATTATCAGCGGGCCTTGAAGAAAGTATTGAAATACCGCTATGCCGCCTGGTCCACGGCCACTGGCGTGATAATCATTACCCTGGCGCTGGTAATCAGTGGTCGGGTCATATTCCAGTTCATGCCTTCAGTGGAAGGGGATGTGATATACGGCACCGTGCAGATGCCGGTGGGTTCACCGGTGTCAGTCACCGAGCGGGCGATAAATCGCCTGGAAGAAAAAGCACTGGAGCTGGAAGTTGAATTGAATCAGCAACTGCCGGAGTTGAAGGCCAGTGGGATAGCGCCTGAATCCACCGAAGCAGTAGTGCAGTCGATTCTGACCATCGTTGGTGGACGTGCGCCGCGCGATGGACCGGGTGGTCCCCGCAGCGGCGGTGCTGGCAGTAGCGAAATTGCCGAAGTCGTGATGTACCTGACTCCTTTCTTCGACCGTGGCCAACTCAGTTCGGCCGAGATACGGGATCGCTGGCGTGAAAAGGTGGGCGAAATTCCTGATGCCCTGGAACTGACCTTTGTCTCGGACAGTTTCAGCGCCGGCGATGCCATCAATTTCCGTCTCGAAGGACGGGATGAGGACAATCTGAAGTTCGCCGCCACCCAGCTGCGTGAAGAACTGGCGCTGTATCCGGGGGTATTCGATATCAGCGATTCCTTCAGGGCCGGTAAACAGGAAGTACAGATTCAGATCCTCGAGCAGGGCAAGATTCTTGGCCTCACCCTGAACGATATTGCCACCCAGGTCCGGCAGGCCTTTTATGGTGCAGAGGCCCAGCGCATACAGCGTGGCAGCGACGA
>JALEHB010000047.1 GCA_022763285.1 Pseudomonadales bacterium
CCGGGTTGCTCACGGCCACCCCTTCCGGGGCCAGTTTCAGGGTGCGGCGTTGACCGCTGTCATCCTCGGCCATGAATTCGGTCACTTCCTCGGCGGCGCGCTCTTCGATAGGAATGTCCCGGCCCAAATGCAGGTCGAAATCGATGCTAGACACCGGCAGCGCTACATAGAAAGGAATATCGTTGTCCCGAGCCGCCAACGCCTTCAGATAAGTACCAATCTTGTTGCAGACATCGCCGGCCAGTGTGGTGCGGTCGCTGCCAACAATACACAAATCCACCCGGCCCCGTTGCATCAAATGACCACCGGCATTATCCACGATCAGGGTATGGGGAATATCCTGCTGCCCCAATTCCCAGCAGGTCAGGGCCGCGCCCTGGTTGCGGGGTCGCGTTTCATCCACCCAGACATGCAGGGGCACACCGGCTGCTGCGGCCTTGTACACGCAAGCCAGGGCCGTACCCCAGTCCACCGTGGCCAGGGCACCGGCATTACAATGGGTCAGAATATTCAAGCGCTCGCCCGGCTGACAATGCTCCTGCCAATGTGACTGCAGCAGTTTCGCGCCGTGCTCACCAATGGCCTCACAAATGGCGATGTCTTCTTTTTCCATCACCTGTGCCAACTCCAGGGCCCGATCACGGCGTTGCCCCGGTGCCAGCGGCGACAGAGCCTCCTCACAGCGGGCCAGGGCCCAGCGCAGATTGACTGCCGTTGGTCGGGTGGCCTGCAATCGGGTGATAGCGGTGTCCAGTTGCCGCGGGTCTTCGCACATGGCCAGGTAAATGCCATAGGCTGCAGTCACCCCGATCAACGGCGCGCCCCTGACCTGCATGCTGCTAATGGCATGGGCTGCTGCATCGAGGCTATCAAGGCCGATGATCTCGAAATATCGCGGCAGGCGGGTCTGATCGATGATATAGACCCTGTCATTGTCCGCTTCATACCAGATGCTTTGCAGCTGTTCACCGCCAATCAGCATATCGGGCCCTCACTGTTATTGCGCACAATCGCTCCGCTCATCTAGATGACCCGCTCATTACCGCCATCCACGGGCAACTGGGCCCCAGTGGTGCAGCGAAAGGCTGGCCCGGAAAGTGCCAGCACGGCGGCAGCCACATCGGCCGAGGAAACCTCGGTGCGCAGCACATTATTGGCCTTGTACTCGGCCACGCTCAGCCCGTAATGCTCGGCACGTGAGGCCAGTAATTGCTCATCCCACAGGCGGGTATCGTAGACCGCATTGGGGTGCAGCGCATTGACGCGAATACCGGCCTCTCCCAGCTCCAGAGCCGCTACCCGCATCAGTTGGGTCAGTCCTGCCTTGGCCACCGAATAGGCTGCCGCGCCAGGGCCGGGTGCGGGTACATTCTTGGAGGCAATAAAAACCACGGCCGGATCAAATCCCTGCTCAAGATAGGGACTGCACAGTTTCAGCAGCCGCATATGGGCACTGAGATTGAGATCCATGGATTGCTGCCAAACCGCTTCATCCAGCTCGCTAATGCTTGCCGAGGGCGGGAAATTGCCGGCATTACTGACCAGAATATCGAGGCCGCCAAAATGCAGTACCGCCTCCTGGATCGCCACTGCCACCGCCTTGCCGTCAGTGATGTCACAGCAGCGGCTCAACACCCGGCTGGCGTCAAATAATTGCGGCAGTTCCGGATCGATATCCAGGGCCAGCACCACGGCACCGGTATCCAGCATGGCCTGGACCGTGGCACGGCCAATGCCCGAGGCGGCTCCACTTACCAGAGCGACCTTGCCTTCCAGCTCCGGGCGCTGGCCCGAGCCTTTGAGCTTGGCCTGTTCCAGTTCCCAGTATTCCACTTCAAACAATTCCGCCTCCGGCAGTGCCTGCCAGCGCTCCAGGGCCTCGCCCTGCTGAATTGCCTTGATGGTGTGGCGACTGATGTCCTGGACAATGCCCAGGCGTTTGCTGTTGGCGGCCAGATAGACCAGGCCCTTGTCCCGCCATACCCCGTAACGCGGCATCAGATCCAGGCACTGGTGCTGGCTCTGCCGATTGGCTGCAAAATAGGCCTGGTAGCGCTTGGCAAAGGCCTCCAGCCCCGGCAGTGGATCGGTCTCGAATACAGCCCCGAAGGCCTTGGCATGAATACTGTGATCCGGTGTCAGGGGCCCGCGACCGATAAGCTGGTCGCAATTCCCAAGGCTGGCAAAGCCCGCCGCCGCCGGGCTGTGATCGAGGCGCAGCAAGACCGGCCCGGCAAACAACTGCCCGGCCTGGCGCCGCAAACGACTCAGGGCCAGGGCATCTTCCCGGTTCGGACTGTAGTCAGCCTGCCTGAGACAATCGCCGGCATCCCGGGCCAAGGCCTGTTCGGCCCGGCTCACCAGCTCGATCATGTTGTCGTAGCTGCGTTTGGCATCATCATCGAAGGTAAAGATGCCATGGTGCATCAGGATGATGCCTTTGATGGCTTGCCAGTCCAGCTCGCGAGTCGCCTCGGCCACCTGCCGGGCAAGTATAAAACCCGGCATAATATAGGGCAGGATGAGTACCTCGTCTCCGTAGATCTCCTTCAGGCGACGCTCGCCGCCGGGGGTGTTACTGATAGTCACCACCGCATCGGCATGGCTATGGTCAACAAAGCGGAAGGGAATCAGGGCGTGGAGGATGGCTTCCACCGAGGGTGTGGGGGCGCCCGGGTCGAGCAGCCCCAGGCGCAACTGGCGCATCATGTCGCTATCACTGAGGCTGGGCAATTGGCCCAATTGCAACAGATGTTCGAGGCGTACCGGGGGGAAACCGGGCCGTTCAATGGTTTTCAGGTCCCAGCCGGAGCCCTTGACGTACAAAACCTGTTGCGGCTGCCCGAAAACATCGCTCAACTCCCCTTTGACAGAGGTGTTGCCGCCCCCGTGCAGAACCAGGTCTTCTTCCTGGCCCAGTAAATTGGAGCTGTAGACCCGCAGGTCCACCTCGTCAGCCTCAGGCGAGGCCTTTAGTTGCTCTGCGTCCCATCGATTCTTCATGATTTTGCTCTTGTCCCGTTATCTCCGATCGTGCATGGCCCACTAAATGGCAGGCAATAAAAAACGCACCAGCTTGCGATGGTGCGTTCTTTGTAAAGCGTCTGGCTTGTGGGTCTAGCGAGGCTCAACGATGGAGATATTCACCATATTGGCCTGCCGGGCCGCGTCCATGATCATCACCATGGTAGCCACGCTCGAATCATTGTGGGGCTGGATAATCACAGATGCCTGTGGATTTTCAGCCTTGAGCTGGTCGATATTCGAGCGAATCTGGGTTGCGATGATCGGACGGGGGTTACCATTGAGGATAATCTCGTCGTTCGGGCCGATCTCGAAAAGAATATTGCGGTTTTCCTGATCTTCAGGAGGATTTTCGTTTTCGTTGTTATCGCTGCTGGCCGCAGAGATAGAGGTCTCGGAGAGGAATGTCGCCGTTACAACGAAGAAGATAAGCAGAATAAAGACCACGTCCAGCATGGGCGTGAGGTCAATTTTTGCATCATCTTCGGATTTTTTGCCGGAAATCTTTTTCATTATAGTGTCCTGAGACTGCGGTACTTCTTAAAACGCCAGAGTATATCAATGCCACTTTCAGAAGCAACTGCCTGATAACTGCCAACAGCAGGATTCCCTGGCTTCAAAGTCAGAGAATCCCACTTTTATGGCGGGAATTTACTTCTTCAGGGAGTTAATGGCGAATTTGGCCAGTTCCTGCAGTTGCTTGGCGTTCTTGCCATCGCGGGAATTGACGCGAATTCCATGCAGGGTGTTCATCAGCATGTCGGCGGCAAATTCCGGAGTCACGCCTTTCTTCAGCTTGCCCTTCTTCTGGGCTTCCTTCAGACGCACCAGCAGGGGCTTGCGGATTGCAGTCAGGGAGGAGCGGATGATGCGCTTCATGTCCTTGTTGAAATTGATGCTCTCACACAGGGAGTTAACCAGCAGGCAGCCCATGGAGCGGTGCTTGTTGGTGACATTGGCAACAGTTTCCTCAAACAGGCCGGAGATCGCTTCCCAGGGGCCCAGTTTGTCGTTCTTCAGAGAGGCTGCTATTTGTTGTTGCAGAATGCCGTTGTACTGATCAATACAGGATTTGAAAAAAGTATCCTTGTCACCGAATGAGTTGTACAGCGTACCGCGGTTGATACCGGTGCAATCCAACAGTTTCTGGACCGAACTCGCTTCGTATCCTTCCTTCCAGAACTGCTCCATTGCATTGTTTAAAACTTTTTGCTCATCGAATTCGACTGGTCGTGCCATATTTGTTCTCAGTACCGTTAAAGCTGAATTAAAAAACTATGGGTCCTAATAAAACTGCCTGAAAGCAGCAATCTTCTGACCCGGATTTTGGAAGCGCGCTATTGTATTACAGGACACTGGCTTTTACATCTGCTGCTGCAAAAAAATCCTGCGCCGCGCAAAAGCCTCGCAATTTGTGGGTCAAAGAGTAACACCGGCCAGCCGCCACAAGCGTGACGCGCATCACGAGACTGACCGTAGAGCCGATATTAAACGCTTCGATTCAAAAAAATCAATGGCTTAAATTGAATGGAGGGTCAATTAAAAATATGCTGCCGCATCGGCAATGGTGACGGTCGTACTGGCGCCCAGCCTCAGCTTACTGGCAGATTCCCCAGGATAGTCACCAGCAAGCCGATGCTGCCTCCGAATACCGCGCCCCAGACCACCAGCCAGCCAAGATGCTCGCGGATCATGCGCTGCATGATCTCTTTCACCATGGGGGGTGTCAGCTCTTCCAGGCGTCGATCGATCAGCTCCGCCAGGCGCGCCCGGATCGTTTCATCATCCATGGCCGAACGGATAGCCTGCTCCAGGGTGGCTTCAAAATCGCGATCCGCCAGTTGTTCCTTGAAATAGCTGCGCATACGCTCGATGAAGGGTTCTTTCAGTTTGACCAGGGCGTCACGACCTCCAATCATCCCCAGCATACCGGCGAAGGATGAATTCATGATCACATCCAGCAGGGACTCAAAAGCCTGGTCGAGGTTGATGTCTTCAATGGCATCAGAGAGCCCCTGACGCAGCTTGTCCGAGGACTGGCCTGCAGCATGGAAATAGGCCTCGATATTGGCCTGATTGAAGAACTGCTCCATGATCAGATTGCGGATCGCCAGCTTGAAATCCGTAAAGCGCAGCTGTATCACACCGGAGCCGTACAGCCCGGGAATGCGCTCGAACAGCATATGCACCGCCAGCCAGTTGGTAATACCGCCCGACAGGGCAAACAGGCCGGTGTTGAGCACATAAACGCGCCATGGACCCTCCACAAGCAGGCCGATGATGACCAGCAGGGCGGCGCCGAGATTACTGAGAAGGCTTTTGTTCAAGGGACAAGTCAGACTGCGTAAAAACGCGCCATCATAGCCGATTGCCAAGCGCAGCGGCAAGACGCCGCGACCGGATTCGCAGCAAACCTAACTGCCGGCACCCAGACGTTGCTGCCCGGCGATGGGCATACGCTCCCTGATATCACGCAGATAGGCTAGATCGATATCGGCCACGGCAACACCTTCACCCCGCTCATGTAATGCCAGCACCTTGCCCCAGGGGTCAATAATCATGGAATGGCCCCAGGTCTCCCGTTTCTCATTATGTACCCCGCCCTGATCGGCGGCGATGATATAACACTGGTTCTCGATGGCCCGGGCACGCAGCAGGGTTTCCCAGTGCGCCTCGCCGGTGACCCGGGTAAAGGCGGCCGGCACGGTGACGATTTCGGCGCCACGCTGAAATAATTGCCGGTACAGTTCAGGGAAGCGCAGGTCGTAGCAGACACTCAGGCCCAGTCGCCCCAGGACAGTGTCCAGAGTCACCAGGCTGTCCCCGCCTTCATAGCTGCGGGATTCCGAGTAAGCGGCCTGGCGATCCTCTACCTTGACATCAAACAGGTGAATCTTGTCATAGCGGGCCAGCAGACTGCCATCGGCACCGAAGACCAGGCTGGCGGGCCGCACCCGTCCATCATCCAGCAAATAGTCGGCATCACCGGGCTGACGACCAGGCCGACTCAACAGGGGAATGGTGCCGCCGATGATGATCAGTTTGAGCCTAGCGGCAGTGTCACGCAGGAAGTCCTGGATAGGACCCCGGCCCTGCTCTTCACCGAAAGGCGCCATGGGCCCACCTTCGAGTACCGCAAACACTTCCGGTAACAGGGCCAGTTGCGCCCCCGCCTCGGCAGCCTGCTCGAGCAATCTGCCGGCCGCCGCCAGATTGTCTTCCAGCGTGGCGGTGCTAACCATCTGAATTGCCGCGACCCTGCCAGTCATACCTGCTCCTGTTTCAGCTTGGGAAAAACCCCCAGTATGCCTGCCACCGGCCCGCTCAGCCAGCCGCTTTTCAGTGCCGCAAAGCTAGTTTTGGGGTTTTTCGAACAGCAGAATGCCCCAGGCCAGATAGCCCTGCTCGCCAGCACTGACCCAGTGCCCCAGACCCTCAATCATTCGGTCGATATAGGCCTCCGAGACATGGGCGGTGAGTTCCTGCCGGCGCGAACGCAATTCACGCCGCACACTGCCGTAGTGCTTCACCAGCTGATCCGTCAGATCTACAAACTCCAGCTCCTGCCAGCCCAGGCGTTTCGCCTGCTGGCGGTAAAACGCCACCGAACCCAGAGAATCCAGATGAATCCGATCCAGCACCGGCTTCAAAACGCCCTCCGGGCAGTCGTCGGCCTGCATGGGGTCAGTGAAAATCAGTTTGCCGCCCGGTTTCAGTACCCGATCAATTTCATCCATGACCTTGGCGCGGGCACCGGAATGAAGAAAGGAATCCTGGGACCAGGCGACATCGTACAGCCCGTCATCATCCGGCAGGTTTTCAAAACTGCCATCGGTCACTTCGATCCAGTCGGCCAGTCCCTGTTCCCGGGTCAGCTCACGATTGCGGCGGTTCTGGGTTTCGCTGAGATTGATGCAATGCACCTTGCTGCCAAATTTCCTGGCCAGATAACGAGCCGCACCACCATAGCCGGCGCCCAGATCAATGAAGCGGGCATTGGCGGGCAAGTCACCCAGCAATTTGGCCATGGTATCCACGGTGCGCTGACTGGCAACCGCGATGGCCTCGGTATCATTGGAATAAATGCCGACATGAATATCTTCTCCACCCCAGATATGAAAGTAGAAGTTATCCGCGTCGTCACTGTTATAGTATTCCTGCGCGGTTTGCACCACCTCGGAGTATTGCGTCGCCATCAGTCTAGTTTTCCTGTTCGATGTATTTCTTGGATGCAACATGGACGAAGAAGTCCGGCTCGGAGTCCTTGTAGTGCTCCTGGAAGTCACCGTAGGTTGTCACTGTCTGAAAACCCACTTCCTTCATCAGGCCGCGCACATATTCAGTGCGCAGTGGAAACATATTGAGAAAGAATTCCTCGCCATCCTGAAAGGAGTATTTAAAGCGCGCCAGGGATTCATCTACATAGTCCGGTGTGGCTGTCACCTGGTCACCGCCGTAATAATAATTTCGTTTTGGCTTCGCCTGGTTATCGAGAATGGCGTCGTAGTTGCGGTGATCCATGATGAGAATGCCGTCATGGCGCAAGGTGGCGTAGTACTCCGCCAGTGATTTGCGGCGGTCATTTTCATTATGAATATGGGTAAAGGAATTACCGAGGCAGATCACCGCATCGTAGAGATCGTGAACACTGCGATTAAGGTAGCGCCAGTCGGCATGCACGGTGCGCAGAATATGTCCGCGCTTTCTGGCGTTCTCGAATGACTTGGCCAGCATCGCCGGGCTGCCATCTGCACTGGTCACTTCAAAACCGGCCTCGAGCAACTGCACCGAGTGATAACCAGTGCCGGTGGCCGCATCGAGCACTTTTTTGGCACCGTGGCTGCGCAGCAGTTCAATAAAGAAATTGCCTTCGGCTTCAGCCCGACCATCCCAGTCAATCAACTCGTCCCATTTGTTCACAAATTTGTGAACGTATTCCTCCACGTACTTGTCAGTTTCACGAATTTCTGTCGGATCTTCCCCGTAATCCTGTTCAATATCGGCTTCCAGTACGGATTTCATGTAGCGGCTCCTGATCTCCCTGAGTGAAAAGATTGTTTTGAATTATCCCCATGCATACGCGACAAGCGGCCCTGCATTGGGCAGTCCATACGGGCGTGTTTTATTCAGATTGTTTTTTGTTATTGCTTTAATTCAGCTGCTAAACCACAGCCAGAGCGGCAACAAAGTTTACAGAACAGTAAACCACTTGCCCGAGACCCTGTAATTACAGTGGCTGCAGCGCAGCACCGTATTACAAGATTGACATGCGACGATTCGCATCAGATATAAAGCAAACTAGCATAGGGGTTTCAGCGCAAAAAGTCCAATGACAACAGAAGCCTGGATGCCACATAGCGAATTGCATCATTGCATATGCAAAGGTTCTTGCAGGGAAATGTTTTTGATCAGTCGGTACTGATTGAGCGATTATTGCGCGGCTGGCGGTGCCGGTGCTGCTGCAGCACCACCCTCGGCTTCCGACTCTTCGGGGGAACCGAAAGCCTGTTTGAATTCAGGTTGCAGACCCTCCCAGGGTCCCTGCAGGGTATAGACCGCACTGGTGAGACTGTCCACCTGATCACCAAAGATCTGGTCAAACAGATAGGCCCCCACTGCCAGCGGCAAGTTGGCTGTGAGCAGACCGAGCCAGGGGATGTTATCGCTGACGGGCAAGGTCACATACATCTCGCCATCGATGGTTTCCTCGGCCAGGGATATCTCACCGGTAATCTGATAGAGACTGCTGGGCCCGGAAATGACCAGTTGATCCTGGATGTCCACCAGGCCATCTGCCAGTTGCAAATGGCCGGTGATCTCATCGAAAGCCAGCCCGCGCCGCAACAAGTCATCACTGAAGCGCAGGCGACGCATGATGGCACTGAAATTAATAATGCTGACCAGTTTCAGGGCCCCGGCGCCCCCACTCTCCTGAAGGAAACGGCCATCTTCCACCAACATTTCCAGGCGACCGCTGAGCGACTCGCCGGCAAAGAAGGCCGGTGAGCCGGGCCAGCTCAGCTCGGAGACGAAGGTCGCCTCACTGCTGACCAGGCTGGCTGCATAACCATTGGCCAGCAAGACTTCGCCTATATCATCCGCCTGCAGTACACCGGTCAGTTCGCTGCGGTGCTGCTGGCCATCGTAGTACCAGCTGAAATGGGGTGTGAGCTGCTCAATACTTTCGGGCAATTCATCCCTGCCCAGGCGCAAACCACGAAAATCAAATTGCAGGTCTTCGAATTCAGCACCTCTGGCTGTTGGCCGCAAGGCAAACTGCCACTGCCCAAAGGGCCTTGCACCGATTGAGAATTCATCGGTGGCAAAACGCATCGGTGGCAGTTCCCGGGGATCGATAGCCACCAGAGGATCGATACGCTCTTCTTCCTCCGGCTCAATCACTGCCAACTCTTCGGGCCCTGAAGTCACTTCCCCTTGCTCAGCAAGAGCCGCTTCTGCTTCGGGATCTCCCGGCAGCCGCAGATAATCGAGGTCGATATTCAGGGGCAGTTCCGGTCGATAGGGAATCAACACTTCCCCGGCCAGTGCGTCACCGGTAAGACTGGCAAACCAGGCCTGTCGCTGACTGTCGGGCTCGATACGAAATGCCACCGCCGGCAGCTCTTCTCCATAGAGAGTAAATGTGCGGGCATTGATATCGGCAAAGGCAATACTGTTACTGAAGTTATCCAGGCCCTGCGCTTCCCCGCCCAGACTGGCGAGGAACGCGGTCCACTGTTCCAGCTCGAAACCCGGCAGTTCGCCCACAATGGCCAGGCCATCGGTTTCATTTTCTGCCAACAATTCAAACTGTCCCGGTGAATCCCCCAGATAAACCAGGCCGTCCTGCATCTGCTCATCCTGCAGATCCAGCTGGAAGCGCAGAGCCTCACCAAAGCTGCCGCGGATACGCTGCCTGGCCTCCATGAAATCAAGATTCACTTGCAGGTTGCGGACAGAATCCGGGCTTTTATCAAAGGGCGTGGGCAAGGCGAAGCCGAGGCCGGTGAGATCACTGTCAATCTGTAGACGGGTGCCTGCCTCAGCGTTTCCAGTCTGATCCACCAGGAGGAGCGCCTGGTAGTTAAAACTCCCTTCTGCCTGGCGAAACAGATCCCGCACAAAGGCCGATTGCCGGGGCCAGGCAATCATCTCCTCCGGCGTGGTGCTGCCATCCACCTGCACTACTATGGCAGACAGGGCATCGTCTTCGTATTGGGAAGACAGGTCAATGGTCACCGGAGAACCGAAAGTTTCGCCCTGCAAGCGACTCTCTTCCAGGCCAGTGCGGGTATCGAATATGACCGGGCCAGTTAAATCATTGACGGCCAGATCCAGGTTCTGAATCTGTAACTGGTTGCTCTCCAGTTGCATGTCCAGGCGAATATCTGGCTGGCGGCCAGAAATATTCAAGGGCAGCAGCACTTCTATAGCGGCACTGAAATCACCCTGGGCCTGCCAGTCGGCAAAGGTATCCTTGAGGTTTTCGTTGAGCGGCGCCGCCTGCAGATAATCCAGTCCGGCATTGGTGGCCCCGCTGGCTTCACCATTAATCGTGAGCCAGGTTTCATTGGCATCATTGCGCCGGATCAGGCCGACCGCGGCCCCCATCTCCAGCTCCAGACTGCCACCACTGAGCACCTCGATATCAATATCATTGTCACTGGTGGTAACAGCGGCGGCGAGCTGCTGCAGTCGCGGCCACTCGTCACTGAATTCCAGCTCGCCATCCTCCAGCACATAAAAACTCTGGAAGGTCTTGGTGGCAGGCCCGCTGCCCGGCAGGGTCTTGCCACGAAACACAACACCGGCGCTGCTAATGCTGCCGTCAATAATGGCACGCTCCAGAAACTCCATACTGTTGCGCAGATTGGGCTGCACCTGGGGGCCGTCGGGCAAATAGAGTGATTTCTGGCTGGCATCGAAGCGCGAGACTCCGACGAACAGATCCAGCTCCGCATCCCGCTCGCCACTATTTGGTCGTTTGATCATGGAACGAAATTGCACATGACCATCCACCGCATCGGACTCGGCCACCATGACGCCACTGTCGAGAATGACAGTCTGGCCATCACTCATGTCCACCTCGAAATCGATGCGGCCGTTGACATAGTCATAGTCCCAGACCCGGGTAAACACATTGGGAATATTGATGGAGAAATTATCGGATTCCAGCTCCGCACTGCCGCGCACATAATTGGCCATGGTGTCGAACTGCAATTCGAAAAAACCGTCGATGCCCCACATATTGGGCGAGCCACGCACCGAACCCAGCTCCACATTGTCCAGATTACCCCGCAGCTGCAAGGTCTGCTGAATCTGATTTGTTTCACCGAGTGGCGCATTCAACACCAGGTTGCGCAGACTGCCACCGGGCGCATAGGCCAGTAATTGTTGCCGGGCATCGGCACCCAGAATACCGGACTCCAGCGCCGTGGCCGCCAGCAGGGACAGGTTGATGGCATCGATGCGCAGAGACAGGTTTTCCTCGGGCTGCCATTCACTGTGCAGGCTGAACGGACGCCAGAAGTGGTCATTATGGGTCATGGTGAACTGATCCAAAGAAAGCGACCAGGCACTTTCCTCAAAGGACCCGTCCTCACCCGGACGGCGTCTGAGCCTGGCATCGCCGGCGATGGCCTCCAGGGTCATGCTGTTATTTTCCGGCAGCAGCAGCGTTAGCGCTTCCAGATCGAGACTGGCCACCGATTCCAGCAATTCTCCCTGCCGCCATTGCAGCCACAGATCGGCGCCTCCCAACAGTTCACTGATACTGGCCTCACCAATGGACTGGCTGCGTACAATATTGCTGTAGTCGCCATCGGGCAGACGGATATGCAACAGCCCGTCAAGGTTGGCCAGCTGATTACCCTGCACTTCCAGCGAGGCCTGGATCTGCTGATCGCTGCCATTGTGGGTCACATCAACATGGAAGAAGTGCCGCTGGCCAAGATTCTGAATCGAGGCGCTGCCATTGGTGAAGCGGTAACTGTCACCGAGGCGGTTCTCGACATTGATGGTGACGTTATTAAGGTCAAGCCGGGAGACTCGCTGAAAGGCCTGAAACAGTTGCTCCAGAGAAGTCGTTGCGCCGCCGCTGTTCACCATGCTGCCCAGGCGCCATTCTCCGGAGTCGTCCTGGACTACGGTCAATTCAAGCGAGTCGATAGTAAATTCGTCCAGCACCCAGCGGCGCTGCCAGATGCTGCGAGGCACATCCAGGGCTACTGTGGCGCTATCGAAAAACAGGGCGCTGTCCGCCGCATCGGCAATGGCCGGGTCGCGCACACCGGAAATGCCGGTGCCCACCAGCAGGCTGAGCCCGCTGACCCGCACTTCCGGATTGAAGCCGTCGAAATCGCCTGCTACGGCATCCACACTCACCGGCAGACCGGTAATGGCATTGATTTGCTGCTCTACAAAGTCGGAATAATTGGCGATACCCGGCATGAACTGGCGCCCCATGCTGACATAGGCAGCGACCAGCACCAGTGCCACCAGCACCAGCATACGCAGTTGCCGAAATACCTTCTTTGCCAGGGTTGCGAGAGTCATGGTGAATGCCGGGTGTGTATAGGGTACTGCCGGAGCGGGCCGGGCTGGACGAGAGCCCGCCTCTGCAAGTCTAGCTGCGCTTGCTTAACCGGGCCTGAAACCGGGATCAGTACAACACTACATCGAATTGTTCCTGAGTATACATAGGTTCAACCTCGAATTTGACCGTCTTGCCGATCAATTCCTCCAGACCGGCGAGGGTATCGGATTCTTCATCCAGCAGGCGGTCAACCACCAGTTGCGAGGCCATTACCAGCAAGACATCATTCTCGTAGTTACGGGCCACATTGAGAATCTCCCGGAAGATTTCATAGCATACGGTTTCCGGCGACTTGAGAGTACCGCGACCTTCACAGACCGGGCAGTGCTTGTTGAGAATCTGCCCCAGCGACTCCCGGGTTCGCTTGCGGGTCATTTCGATGAGACCGAGTTGGGAGATTCCGGTAATCGTGGTGCGGGCATGATCCTTCTCCAGCGCCTTGGCAAAGGTGCGCTGCAACTGCCGCTGATGCTCAGGGTCCTGCATGTCGATGAAGTCGATAATGATGATGCCACCGAGATTGCGTACCCGCAGTTGCCGGGCAATGGCGGTGGCCGCCTCGAGATTGGTCTTCAGAATAGTCTCGGCATGGTTGCGACTGCCGAGATAGGCTCCGGTGTTGACATCGATGGTGGTCATTGCCTCGGTCTGATCGATGATCAGATCGCCGCCGGATTTGAGTTTCACCTGGCGCCCCAGAGCCTTGTCGATATCGTCCTCGATACCGTAGAGATCGAATATCGGCCTGTCGCCCCTGTAGAGCTCAACACTGGTATCCAGTTCCGGCACAAAATCCTGCAGGAACTGACGAATCTCGGAGAAGGTCTGTTCACTGTCCACCCGGATCTTTTCCACTTCCGGGGTAATCAGGTCACGCACCGTACGCATATACAGCGGCACTTCCCGATAGACCGCCTTGATGCCGTCCTTGCGACCAATACGCTCTTCCACCTTGGTCCACAGTCGCCGCAGGAAACGCACATCCTCAGCCAGTTCCTCGGCACTGGCACCCTCGGCCGCAGTGCGGATAATAAAACCGCCCCGTTCGTCCCAGGCTTCCTGCTCGAGTACAGTCTTGAGTTGCTCCAGCAAGCGCTCCCGCTCCTCCTCGTCTTCCAGACGCTGGGAAATACCCACATGCTGGCTGCGCGGCATATAAACCAGATTACGTGAAGGCAGGGTCAGGTGAGTTGTGAGTCTTGCCCCCTTGGTACTGATAGCATCCTTGGCCACCTGCACCACAATGGATTGCCCCTCACGCAATAATTCCTGAATCGTGCGAGGTTCGGCATCGCGCAACTCAAAGCCATCAGCATCGATGGCGACGATATCCGAGGCGTGAATAAACGCAGCCCGTTCCAGGCCGATATCGACAAAGGCTGCCTCCATGCCGGGCATAACCCTGACCACCTGACCACGAAACACATCGCCCACATGACCACGGCTGTTATGGCGCTCAATGAAAATTTCCTGCAACAGGCCGTTTTCAATAAGCGCCACCCGGGTTTCCATCAGGGTGACATTAATCAGTATTTCTTCGCTCAAGTTTCAGTCTCCCGCCTGCCAGCAAGCAATTCCGAATTCCTCCAGCAGTGCCGCCGTCTCAAACAGCGGCAAGCCCACCACGGCACTGTAGCTGCCACTCAGGGATTCTACGAATACCGCCGCCAAACCCTGTATGGCATAGGCGCCGGCCTTGCCCCGGGGTTCACCGCTGGCCCAGTAGCGCCTGGCCTCGGCCTCACTAATGGCACGGAAGCTGACCCGGGCCTGACCCAGAACCTGCTCTTGACGATCCCGGTCTGCCACGGTCACCGCCGTCATTACCTGATGCTCGCGCCCGGAAAGTTGTGTCAGCATGGCCACTGCCTCGGCCTCCGATGCCGGCTTGCCCAGTATCTGCCCGTCACAGAGCACTGTCGTATCCGCGGCCAGTACCACTTCATTATCTGCCAGTGTCGCCAGAGCCGAGCGGGCTTTCTCATTGGCTATCCGCCGGACATAGGCTTCACCCTGCTCACCGGCCTGTCCGGACTCATCGATGTCCTGGGCGGCAACGCGAAAAGGCACAGCAATCTGGCTCAGTAATTCCTGCCGACGGGGAGAAGCAGACGCGAGAATCAGTGATCTGGCTGTCATAATACTCAGGCCATAGTGTTCAGGTCATAGCGCTCAGACTGTCAGTGCACATCAAAACTGCGCCGGATATGGCGCAGCAACTGAAACAGGGAGGGCCAGATGATGGCACTGGTCAGGGCCGCCAGCAGAAAATAAAGATTGGAGCTTACAGTCTGCCCGGTGACGATCTGCAACCAGTGGGTCAGCAACAGATTGAGGCCAACCAGGGCCAGCACCAGCCCGGATTGCTGCAGCTGGGAAAACATGCGCAGGCGCAGGTGCAGACTCAGGGTGACATAAGCCACGACTACGAGGCTCATGGCATTCAGACCCAGGGCCGAGCCCTCGAGAATATCCAGCACCAGACCGGCAAACCAGGCCGAACCGATACCCACCCGGTAAGGCAGAGCCATCACCCAGTACATCAGCACCATGGGCACCCATTCAGGCCGGTAGTTCATGGCCCATTCGGGAAACGGCACAATAGCCAGCAAATAGGCAATAAAAAAGCTGAGAAAGATTACCCACAGGGAGTGGGCCCGTTGTCGAATTGCAGTACTCATTGATCGTTGCTTGCAGCCCCGTCTGACTGGCTCAGGGTCTGCGCCTGTGGCTCCAGTTCACCGAGCGCCTCTTCCGTGTCTGAATCCGGCATGGCCCCGGTCTCTTCCAACTCCGGCAATACTGTCTGCTCACTCTCAAACACCAGCATCACATGGCGGGTGCTGGCCATTTGTGCCAGGGGGCGGGCCTTGACCGTGGCGAAATCCTGCCCGGGATCGGCAAACACGCTGGTGATCTCTGCCACCGGATAATTCTTGGGATACACCTGCCCCATGCCGGAGCTCACCAGCAGATCACCGGCTTTCATGTCCTGGGTCTGGGTGACAAATTGCAGTTCCAGTTCCGAACCGGTGCTGCGGGATCCACGGGCCAGTGCCCGCTCCCCATTGCGATTCACCTCTACCGGCGTGACATGCTGGGCATCCGTGATCAGCAACACCCAGGCAGTATAGGGAAGCACTTCATCCACCTGCCCCATCAGGCCATTGGCATCCAGCAGGGCCTGCCCCACAAACACACCATCTTCCATGCCCCGATTGATCAGTACGCGCTTGGAATAAGGGTCAGGTGAAACATTAATAATCTCGGCAGGCATTACCTCGCCCTGAATCACCTCGGTCGCTTCCCGCAATTGCAGCAGGCGGCTGTTTTCACTGGCCAGGGATTCGAGCAATTGCAATTCACGCTGGGCCACCAGCAATTGTTCGCGCAGGTTCTCGTTTTCTTCCAGCAAATCCGTGCGCGAAACAAACACATCATCGACCCAGAACGACACCCGGGTCGGAATGTCCGCTACCCAGTACACCGGGGTGGTCACATAACCGAGGCCATAACGGACCATTTCCAGATAACCAAAGCGGTAGTCGGCAAACATGATGCACACCGACAGCAGCATAAATGCCAGGGCTCGGTACTCCAGTGCGACGCCTTTTATAAACAGGGTCTTGTCGATGACTGCGAATCCTCGGAAACGGGCGTGAAAAATAGCTAACTTTAGCGCGGAAGCCCGACTATTGCCAGCCAGCAACAGTGTGCAAATGGCGGGAAAATTCCCCGAATTCAATCTGTTAGCGGCCCTGAAAGGAAAATCCCCAGAACCCGGGCAGATAATGCGGCCGAAGCTGTGAAAGCGGGAGAAATAGCCCCGGAACTCGTGGGCCCTACTGGCCTGCTGGCGCCGCCAGGGCCTGCTCAATCAGTCGAACCTGATTGGCAAGGCCGGCCCGCTCGCTGATTTCGGCAGCAAAGTCCTGGCGGTAGCGCTGCAACATCGACGCCGCCGCATCATTGGCACCGGCCTGAATCAGCCAACGCATTCGCGCCAGACCC
>JALEHB010000048.1 GCA_022763285.1 Pseudomonadales bacterium
CCCCTGTCAGACCTGTTCACGGTGATCGCCACCCAGAACCCCATCGACTTTGACAGCACCAACCCCCTGCCGGAGGCCCAGCTCGACCGCTTTCTCACCTGCCTCAGCCTGGGCTATCCCAGCCTCGATGCGGAATTGCATTTGCTGGGCGATTATGGCGCCGTTGTGCAGGAAGAAGTCACAGCGGTGCTGAACAAGGAGTCTATCCGCGCCCTGCGCGAAGCCTGCGACCAGGTATTCCTGCATGCCGACCTGGCGCGTTACATCATCGATCTGGCCAGGGCAAGCCGCGAAGACAGCGGCATCAAACTGGGTATCTCGCCCCGGGGCGCCATGCATCTGGCCACTGCCAGCAAGGCCTATGCCCTGGTGAAAGGCAGGCGCCAGGTCTCCCCCGATGATATCCAGGCTCTGATTGCCCCGGTTTGGGATCATCGTATATTGCCGCGACATGGCCGTGACAGCGACAGCAGCCATGCCCATGAATTATTGCAGTCCATCGTCGACAGGGTGCCGGTGCCCCGATAATGAGCGCCGGGTTCAATCATGAGTGAACTGGCTGACCGTCCCCTTCGAGTAAAAAGTGAATCCGCCGCCCTGCACTGGTGGCGTCTGCTGCGCTGGTTTGCCAATCTGCGTCTGGTGCCGCGCTGGCGTGAAATTGACAGCCGCCTGCTGCTGCGAGCCCTGCGCCGCTATTTCTACGACGGTCTGACCCGGCCCGGAAAAATCCTTTTTATTGGCAGCTTGTTGACCTTTCTGTTCAGCTATCGCAGCAATAGCGATCTGTATATGGCCACAGCGGCACTGGGCCTTTCCCTGCTGGCCTGGAGTGCTTTGCTGGGTTATCTCTACCGGCCAAGAGTCACCGCCAGCCGGAGGACTCCGCGCTCCTGCCATGCCGGAGACAGTCTGAGCTCAACTATCACTTTGCAGAATGAAGGTGGGCGCAGCCTCAATAACTTCACCGTTCGCGAACTGGTCATTCCCTATGCCGGCTGGCCCAGGGAGTGGCATCGCCTGCATCTGCCTTCCCTGGCAGCCGGCCAGAGTCAGTCCCTGGCCGTGAGTTTCACCCCCAGGCGGCGCGGTATATATGAACTGTCAGGAATTGCCGTGCAGTCCTACTTTCCTTTCTTCCTGACCCGCTTCACCCAACGCCTGCCGCTACCGGCCGAAGTCTATGTTCTGCCCGAGGCACTGAAGATGCCGATTCCGTCGCTGCGCAAAGTAGCGGAGCAGGCCAGCAAGAAACTGCAAATGGGCAGCGACAACAGTCGCAAGGGACCTTCTCTGGAATACGCCTATTCCCGCCCCTATCAAACCGGTGATTCCCTGCGCCGGCTCGATCACCGGGCCGGCAGTCGTCTGGGCCAGGCCATGAGCAAGGTGTTCGAGGGGGTGGAGGAAATCCGCCGGGATCAGGTTTATCTGATGGTGGATTTGAGCCTGGCCGACTTTCTGCGCTGGCAACGCCGGCCAGTGGACGACAGCCCCCTGGATGAGCGTCTGGCTCTGGCCGTTGAAATTGGCTTGTCCGCCAGTAATGAAGGATTCAATCTGCTGGCGCTGGCCACCGGCGCCCAGTGGCACAATCTGGATAAGTCAGAAAAATTCGAACAATTGATTGCCCAGTGCCAGGCCGAGAAGACACCGCAGCAAGCGCTACAGGACAATGCCCGTAATCTGCCTGACAGCCTGCCTGACGAGGATGGTCTGTATGTTCTGGTGCTGGGGCGCTGGAGCGACGAAGCCCGGCAGAAAGTGGAACGCTGGCGCAAGGCAGGTATTCTGGTGCTGGTATTTCTGCTGGCAGAGCGCGATGCCGACCGGGACAGTTTGCCGGCAGGCGATGAGTTCATTGAAATTCAAGCGACTGCCGAGACCGGTAAAAAGCGGAGCTGGTTCTGATGTCGGTTTCACACATCGGTCTGGGTTTGTTGATTGCCCTGCTGTCCTGGCATTTCGCCCTGTCCATGGAGTTGCCTCTTATTGGCTGGCTCGGCAGCGGACTTGCAGCATTGGCCGGGGCCCGCCTGCTGACGGTGGAGCGACCCACCGCCGGCCTGATCTTTGTTCTGTTTGCCACCGGTGCTCTTACCGGTAACCAGGTTCTGGAGAACTGGGCTGTGGAAGATTCCTGGCCCCAGGACAACGGCTTCGGAGCCGGTGTTCTTATTAGCCTGCTGCTTTATCTGCTGTGGCGCTATGCCTCGCGGGATCCTGCCGAAAGCCAGCAGATCATCGGCCGCGACAGTCAGTCTATTATTGTCTGGAGCCTGTTGTCTCTGTTGATGATCAATCCGGCGGAGTCGACACTGCTTACTGTCTTTGGCAATACGGCGCCCACGCTGACACTCGCGGGCATGCTGCTGGCCTGTCTGATCATGCTGGCCGACCATGCCGGCAAACAGTTCCTGCAACGCCTTGCCTTGCTGGCACCCGTGGCAATGCTGTTACCCTTGATGTTGACGAGCCTGAATTATGGACAGGGTCCGGTGATCACCGCGCTGGGCAATATCATGCCCCGGGGCGGCGATTACACACCAACCGGTTTTTCCCCCTACCAGACCCTGCGTTCATCGGTATTCCTCAGGCCTTCCAATGATCCGGTGATGCGCATCCGCAGCGAGTCCATTCCCGGCCGTTATCTGGTGGGAAACCGGCTGAGCATTCTGAACAGTGAACTGGTATGGCTGCCTTCAGAGCGTCCGGTGGTTTCCTGGGGCAGCTTCGATGCCGAATTGCTGCCAGGCGATGAGTGGCGCTATCCGGTAACCAATCACCAGGCAGCAAGTCAGGCTCAGGTCAACTCGCAGATGAGCATTACCAGTCTGCAGGGCGATGACTATCTGTTTGTCCCACCCAACGTCAGTGCCATTACCGGCCGCTTCAGCAGCATCAGCCGCAATGCAGCGGATGCACTCACTCCCAATTACGAGCGCGGCAGCGACCCCCGTTGGCAGGTGGAAACCGGCGCCAACTTGCAGCCCGACCGCGAAAATCCCGACAATCTGCTGCTGCCCGGATTCTGGGACGAAGAATTACAGGCCCATAGCGAGAGTCTGGCAGGCGAGGATCGCCAGACCACTGCCGATCGCATTGGCAGTTATTTTCTTGCCCGCGACTATGCCCTGCAGACTGACTTCGATCCGGACAAACCCTTTCACGACTTCTTTCTCAATGAGCGGCCGGCCTATTGTTTCTGGTTTGCTTCCGCCACCACCCTGGCCCTGCGCGCCAACGGCATACCCAGTCGCCTGGTGGGTGGCTATCTGCTGAATGAGCAATTGGCCGATGATCTCTGGCTGGTGCGGGAACGCGATGCCCATAGCTGGGTGGAATGGCAGGATGAAGCAGGCTACTGGCATACCATGGACCCGACCCCTGGCAGTATCACCGCCTTTTTTGGTGGCTATCAATCCTCGCCCGCGAGCCAGTGGTATCACCGCCTGGCGGGTCAGTGGCAACTCATGATCGACCGTATTCTGGAAAACCGCCTGGCTGCCACCGGCATCACCTGGGGCGGTCTGTTGATTCTGGTGTTTCTGTTTGCCCGGGAATACCGGCGCCTGCAAAAACGCCGCGCCGCCTATAGCGACCTGAGCCTGCGCTGGCAAAAACTGTGGCAAGGCTTCCTGAAAGTGACCCAGCTGCCCAGCCAGCCACAATGGACGGCAAGCACCTATGCCAACAAGCTGCCGAGCAACCGGGATCCACAGTGGCAGGCATCGGTGCGACAGTTTCTGCAGCAATACCAGCAGTGGCGCTTCGCCGAAAACCAGCAGGACAGTCTGCAACAGGCCGAACAGGCTTTGAGTCAGCTCAAGCGCCAAATCTGAGCTTCGTCTCTTTTCCCGCCCCGGCGGATTGTATTTCCCCGGCCTGTTGCAGTAATTTGTCCCTATCCATAACAACAATAAAAGGTCGTCATGATGAAATCTGTCTTGTCTCGCTCGCTCGTTCTGATTTTCTGCTGGGCCCTGCTGTTCAGCACCGCTCGCGCCCAGGTGCTATCCGGCACCGAAGACGGACAATGGCGCTATCTCGGCGGTCCTGCGGGCCACACCCGCTACTCCCCGCTCGATCAGATCAATCGCAATAATTTCGAAGAACTGGAACAGGCCTGGATCTGGCGCAGTGACAATTTCGGCCCCAATGTAGACTACTTTTCCCGCTCCACTCCCATTTATGTAGACGGAATGCTCTATACAGTAGCCACCCCGCGCCGTCAGGTGGTGGCCATCGACCCGGCCACCGGCGAAAACCTGTGGACCTTTCGGGAACCGGAAACCATTCGCCACCAGCGTTCACCTCGTCAGGCCTATGGCAAGGGCGTGGCCTATGCCGAGGTCAACGGCCGTGGTGTTATCTATATCACCACACCGGGCTTTTTCCTCTGGGCGCTGGATGCCAAAACCGGTCGCCCGCTGGAAAACTGGGGCAGCCAATTCCCGGTGGGGGGATTCCCGGAAACCGGTTCCATCGACCTGATTCCTCATCTGGTTGAAGACTGGGGCCCCTGGCAAGACCATCTGGTTGCCGGTGGTGAATACGATGCCAATTACGGCATTCCCCGCGAACTGGGCATGGTGACCGCCTCGGCCCCACCCATCGTCGTCAATGGCGTAGTGGTGGTGCTGGTGGGACATCAGCCCAGCTATGGCCAGACCCGCATCGAGAATGTGCCCGGCGACATCATGGGCTTCGATGCCGAAACCGGTGAGCGGCTGTGGAAATTCCATGTCATTCCCCGACCCGGTGAAGTGGGCCATGAAACCTGGCATAACGAGGCCTGGCGCTTTTCCGGTGATATGTCCACCTGGGCACCGGCCTCGGCCGACCCGGAACTGGGTCTGGTCTATCTGGTGACCAATGCCTCCACGGTACAAACCTATGCCGGTCACCGGCCCGGCGACAATCTGTTTGGCGGCAGTGTGCTGGCTCTGGATGTGGCCACCGGTGAGCGCCGCTGGCATTTCCAGATCCACCGCAGTGATCAGTGGAACTACGACCTGCCTACGCCACCCATGCTGATGGATCTTGAAGTTAATGGCGAGACCGTGCCGGCCCTGATTCAATACACCAAGCAGGGTCTGGTGTTTGCATTTAATCGCGCTACTGGCGAGCCCATCTGGCCTATTGTGGATCGCCCGGTCATGCAAACCGAAGTGCCCGGCAATTATACCGCCGCCACCCAGCCCTACCCCACCCATCCGGAACCGGTTGATCCTATTGTCTGGGATGGTATTACCGAAGAGTTCATCATGGACTACACCCCGGAGCTGAAGGAACGGGCCACGGAGATACTCTCCAATTACCGCATCGGCGGATTGTATGTGCCGCCTCTGCCGGAGAATCATGGCCATGACTACATCAATAATGTTGGCTGCATCGGTTCAGGCAATGTCATCTCCCACCCGCCGGTGGCAGATCCGTCCACCGGCATGTTGTATGCGTCCCATCACCGCACCTGTTCGGCACCGCGCATGATGCGGGCCACCAATGGCGTGGATATCGACAATCCCAATTACCCGGAACCTGGAGAAGGCGGGGCCACCCCCAACAGTACCCCTACCACCGGCACCACAGTGTCCGCCTGGCTGCCGGGCAGACCGGCACCCCTGCAAAGCATCGACGGCCTGCCGGTGTACAAGCCCATGAACAATCAACTCACCGCCTATGACATGAACAGCGGCGACAAGCGCTGGTCTCTGCCGGTGGGGGAAACCCGGGATGCCATTGCCAACCACCCCTTGCTGGAAGGCGTGGACATTCCCAATTCCGGTGGCGTGGGTTATTCAATCCAGATGGTAACGGGCGATATCCTGGTGCAGACCCGGGCCCTGAGTGAGGGCACGGCACAACTGATTCCCGATGCACCCCTGATGCTCAATGCCCGTGACAAACAAAGCGGCGAAATACTCGGCAGCGTGGAACTGCCAGCACCAGCCCAATACGGCATGATGACCTATATGCACAATGGCCGGCAGTATATCGTGGTGCAGATAGGCAGCTTCCAGACAGACTTTCCCGGTGCACTGGTGGCCTATCGGCTACCGGACTGAGCAAGATCAAACAAAAAAAAGTGAGGGGAAGGTAATAAACAGATTCCTGCCCGGCATTACCGGGCAGGAATCCGGTTTTACTGACTACAGTTCAAAGTCGACAGTCAGCGAGTACATACGACCGAAGTTGTCGTACAGGCGACTCTCGAAGCCACCGGTAACCGGCAACAGAATCGGCTGCCAGTCAAACAGGTTGTTAATACCAAGGGTCACACTGCCAGACGTATTAAACAGATCATTGAAGAAATACGTGTAGTTGGCATTGGCGATCCAGGAGTCAGGAATGACTTCCGGCGGTGTGGTACCTGTGGCAAACACCCCGTCAAAAGTTACCGCATCGGTGTACTTGGCCAGAATGGACGCGGCATGGTCACCCCGGTTCCAGCCCAGACGCAAATTGGCAACGATCTCCGGCAGCGGCGGTGACAATGCGGTATCTGCATTGCGCTTGCCACGAGCATCTTTCAGCACCCCATCCAGACCGGCATATTCGTAGGTCACGTAATAGGACGCATTCAATGCCATATTGAAATTGCCCCAGTCGTTGGCCGCAAAGTTGTAAGTCGCTGTCAGATCCACTACATCGACGATATTGGTGTTGATGTTATCCGCGATGGAAACAATCTCGGTAATATTGCCGCCCGGCTCGCGGGTGATAGTGGTGGACGGATTGGCAGCAATCCAGTTCAGCACCGCCTCACGATCGGCCGAACCCGGGGTCGGGTCGTAGCTGTCGCGATTGATGCCCAGGGCATCGGTGGCCGTGAAGAACTGCTGATTCACCACGTCCTGCGAGGACAGGGTCACGATACGGTCGGTGTACTCGATCTCCTGATAGTCCACAGAAATACTCAGGTCCTCAATGCCTTCCCAGGTAAAACCCACACTCCAGATTTCAGAGTTTTCCGGTTGCAGGAAAGGGTTCTTGGAAGCACAGGCCAGCGTACCCAGCAGGTCATTGCCGGTGATTGGATCCTGCCCGGTGCGCACATTGGCGCAGGCAGAGCGGTCATAAGGTCCCACATCCGTAGCACTCGGTGCCAGGAAGCTCTCACCCCAGGAGCCGCGAATTGCCAGGTCTTCGGTAGGCTGCCAGCGCATGGCGACTTTGGGCGTGGTGGTTTCCAGACCCAGATCGGTAAAGTCCTCATAGCGAGCGGCAAGCTGCATGCTCAGGTTCTCCAGAAGCGGTACCTGCAATTCGGCGAACACCGCCTGGGTCATGGAGTCGTCCTCGGTTCTTACCCCCAACGGCGCGGCAATACCGGCTGAATTGGAGAAGTCCATGCCGGCTTTGGACAGAGGCGAAGAATCGGCCACATCACTACGGTCTCGCATGGCAATACCAAAAGCCGCGCCGAGGGTACCGGCAGGCAATTCAAACAAATCACCGGTCACAATGGCGTCGAAGATGAGCAAGCTGTCATCGTCCTGATTGTAATCACCAGACTCAAACAACCAGTCCACCACTTCCTGGGTGTTGTTGGTATACAGCCCATCGCTGCGATCAGCATCATAATTGGGTGAGCGTATATCGCGTGAGGCGAAAGGGTTGAACCATTCGTTGCCATTCGGTCCACCGCGACCGTTCAGGGCAGCTTCGAGACGCACCGCATTGCCATCCCAGGTATCTACTCTCACTTCATAAGTCTGATAACCCAGCCAGGCTTCACCAAACCAGCCACTGTCACCAAATTCAAACTCACTGCCGAACTTGTAGGTAGCAGTGGTGTATTGGTACCGGTCGTTCTGGAAGGAAGATTCACCCAGATAGCTGGGCTTGGTACCCTCGCCTTGCTCAAGGCCATTCCACACTGTCCAGGTACCAATGCCAAATACGCCGGGGCGCACTGCCTGGCCTGTGGGGTTGGCCGGGTGATTGGCCGGAATGATGAAATTGTCATACCAGGCCGAAGCCAACGGAGTGACCGGTTCGGTGTGGAAAATGGATTCGCGATAACTGAGTGTCATCTGCGCTTCCAATGAGATATTGTCATTCAGTGGATAGGTGGCATTGGCATAGGACACATAGTCACTGGCTTCACGATTGTAGTCGGTCCACTGTGCGTAGTGGAAACCACAGAGCAAACCGCCGGATATGGGAAAGCCACTGGGAAAACTGCCGTCGATGCCTTTGTCTTCCAGGCCCTCGTTATAGGCACCACAATCCGGGTCCAGATAGGGTGCACCATTGGCCAATTGATAGTGGCCAGGGGCACCGATGAAAGTGGCATTGTCGACACGCAGGAATTCCGGCCGCTCACCGCGCTGCAAGGGTGTTTTCTTGCCTACTTCCAGAGCGGCAACCACATTCAGACCATTGCTGAAGTTGTTACCCCAGAGCATGCTCAGTTTGGGTTCTTCAAAATCGGCGTTCTCATCACGGCCATAGAAGCTGCGGAAACGCAGGCCTTCAAATTCCTTGATGGGAATCAGGTTGACCACCCCGGCTACCGCATCGGAGCCGTACAGGGCCGAACCGCCATCCAGTACCACTTCGATACGATCGGTGGCGATATCGGGAAGAATGGCAGAGATTGCACCGGAGTTAATATTGCGCCGGCCATCCAGCAGGGTCAGGGTACTGCTGACACCCAGGCCACGCAGATTGAACTGGGCCGAGTTGGAATCCTGGCCACCACCGGCGCCTCCCAGCACATTGGCCACGGTGTCGACATTCTGGGTATAGGTGAGGTCACGGATGTACTGGCCGATATTGGCCGAGCCATAGGTCAGCAATGTTTCCTGGTCGACGGTATCGACCGGGCTGGCACCACTGAAGTCAGAATTACGGATGAAGGAACCCGTAACGGTGATTTCTTCTACTTCAGGCTCCTGAGCCTGAACCAGTGTCGCGCTGCTGGCCAGGGCGATACCAAGCCAAAGTGCAGAGCGTTGCAGGGCATTGTGGGTTCTGGGCGTAGTACTGCTTTTTCTACTTCTGTTTTTACTTCTTATCATATCTCTCGCCTTTCAAGCTGCTTGTTATTAAGTGGTTATTTATTTCGAATGGCAAAATTCCTGTCGCATAAACTGAATTAAAACGGACTGTAGTCCAGAGGCTTGGTCTGCTAAACAGTCCGGGAAAACCGAACAATTGACAGAATCCGTAAGGTTATACTCCTGTAGGAAAAGCTTGTGAATCAGAGATACTGAGCAATTCCGAAAAGGGAGGTTTTTCAAAATCAATCATTATTATTAGCCATCTAAACAAGCTGGCTGGAGGGCATTGATTACGGGGATGCGTCGGGGCAGGACGCCCCGACGTCTTAGGAATACCAGTGTTTAGTAATAGCTACCCAATTCCGGAATGGGTTTTTTGATTAGTCGCTCGATGCCACGCAGCTGTTTCTTCTCATCCTTGCTCACCAGAGAAACTGCCTGACCGCTGGCGCCGGCACGACCGGTTCGACCGATGCGATGCACATAGTCTTCCGCCACCTGAGGCAGATCGTAGTTGATGACCAGCCCAAGTTGATCGATATCGATACCACGGGCAGCGATGTCGGTCGCCACCAGCACCTGGATCTGGTTGTTCTTGAACTCGTTCAGGGCCCGGGTGCGCTGGTTCTGGCTACGGTTACCGTGAATCGGCAGGGCCTGGATCTTCTGCCGGCTCAATTGCTTCACCAGTTTGTCGGCGCCATGCTTGGTACGGGAGAACACCAGCACCTGTTCGCTGGTTTCCTGTAGCAATTCGGTCAGCAGGCTGGCTTTGTGCTGCTTCTCGCACCACCACAACCCCTGCTCGATTTTGCGGGCAGTGGAATTGCGCGGTGCTACATCAATTTCCACCGGCCGGTGACAGATACTGCCGGCCAACTTGCGGATTTCCGGTGAAAACGTCGCCGAAAACATCAAATTCTGGCGCCTTTTGGGAAGAAGATTCAGTATCTTGCGGATATCGCGAATAAACCCCATGTCCAGCATCCGGTCCGCTTCATCCAGGATAAAAATTTCCAGATGATCGAATTTCACGGCCTTTTGCTGATACAGGTCCAGCAAGCGGCCCGGGGTTGCCACCAGCAGATCGACACCGCGTTGAACCACCCGCAATTGCGGATTGATATTCACACCCCCGAAGACCACGGCTGACTTCAATTTCTCATTGGCGCCGTAGGTCTGGATGCTGTCATAGACCTGGGCGGCCAGTTCGCGGGTGGGGGTAAGTACCAGCGCCCGCACCTGCCCGGCTGCGGCAGCTTTGCCGCTCTGCAAGCGTTGCAGAGTGGGCAGCACAAAACCGGCGGTCTTGCCGGTTCCGGTCTGGGCGGCGGCCATGACGTCCTTGCCTTGCAGCACGGCGGGAACGGCCTGGGCCTGGATTGGAGTGGGTGTGGTGTAACCTGTCTGGGCAACAGCGCGCAGCAGGCCATCGGTTAGGCCAAGATTGGCAAATGACATAGTAACTCTCTTTAATAAAAGGCTCGCGAGCGCAACAGCAATCAGCCTGCAGATGCAGACAGCCCGCTGGCACTGGCGAATAAATTCTGTGGGCACCGGATTTGCGCCCGGTTGCACGAATGTGCAATCGATAGAGAAGTTCTGAATCCGGCAGCAATGGATTGCTGTAGAATGCGGAGGGGCAGGTCAGGCCTGATGAGGCAATCCCTGTCACTAAAGAAATGCACGCGTAAGGCGCTCCAGCGACTTACGGAGCGGCACCTTAACACAGTTTCACCACAGAAGAGAGCAATACTTGCCTGTAGCGGACATCCGGCACTACAGCCAGCTTGAATCAGCCATGGAAATCCTTGCCCGCAGCAAAGCCTTTCTCGCCCGTCGCCCCTGGTGGATGAATGGCCTGCTGCTGTTCTGCCTGTACATGACCTTCATTTATGTACCCTGGGACTTCTTCAGCAAGCCCGTGGCCGAGGCGGAAGAGGTGTGGTTTGGCTTCATGCTCACCGGTATGGCCGCCAGGGCCACAGAACCCCTGCACTGGCTGATCTACCTGGCCGGCAGCATTGGCTTCTGGCAGATGCGGCCCTGGATGCACCCCTGGGCGGGGCTTTACTGCCTGCAGGTTGCCATTGGCATGCTGGTCTGGAACCTGCTGTATGACAGTGGCGGTGGACTGCTGGGCGGATTGCTCAGTGCCCTGCCCTTTGTCATCCTCAGCGCCTCCCTATGGCGCGCCCACTGGCGCTTCCAGTTCGGCTGTGAGGCACAGCGCTAATATTACAGACTGTCACCAATAGCATTGGTGGCAAGGGCGTAATATCTGCTACAGTTTCTTCTCAGCCCCGCATTAACTGCCCCAATAGCCAGGTACCCTTTCCTGATAGCTGCGGAGGCCAAGACAAAAGCAAACCACCATGAACAAGAGCAAATACCGCATTACCACCGCCCTGCCCCTGATACTGGCCTTGCTGGGTTTTAACAGCCTGCCCGCCCACGCCCAATGGAGTGGTCCGACGGCCTGGCAGGACGATCTTGAGCCCATCAGCGCCAGTCAGTGGAATACCGATGCCGCTGCCCATTTGCTGGAGCGCGCCGGATTCGGCGGCACGCCAGAGGAAATCGCGGCCCTGGCGGCACTGGGGCCACAGCAGGCGGTGGCTAGCCTGGTAGATTACGACCCCGCCGGCTCACAACTGCCAGCATTCGAGCATTCCGGAATCTTCGATGAAGGACTGGACCCCTTCCCGCCCAGCCGACCCGCCACGACCGAACTGGCCAGAGCAAACGGTGAGGCACTGGGCATCAAGGTCAAGCCCGGCGGCAATCGTCCCCTGCAACCCATCGTTAACAAGTTCTTCTACTGGTTACGGGCGTCGTCTCTGGAAACCAATCGCGTTGCCTACTGGTGGGCCGATCGCATGGTGGCCACCGAGCAACCCCTGCAGGAAAAACTGGCCCTGTTCTGGCACGGCCATTTTGCCGTCAATGAAGGCAAGGTGCGTGACTATCGCAAACTGCTGCAGCAACTGGAGCTGTTCCATGCCCGCGGCAATGGCAGTTTCCGGGACCTGATGGTAGCCGTGGCCCAGGATCCGGCCATGCTGGCTTTCCTGGACGCGGGAGTGAATGTCAAAGGCGCGCCCAATGAAAACTTCGCCCGGGAGATCATGGAGCTGTTCACCATGGGCGTGGGCAATTACAGTGAGCAGGATATCCGCGAGGCTGCCCGGGCTTTTACCGGCTGGAATTTCGACGGCCTGGAATTCGTCGTCAATGAAGATCAACACGATGCCGGCGCAAAGCAGTTTCTCGGTCATCGCGGCAATTTCGATGGCGTTGAGATCATCGACCTCATCATGGATCAGCCGGTCACCGCCGAGTATATGGCCGCCAAACTCTATCGCTTTTTTGTACGCCAGCAAATCAGCCCGGCGCTACAGGCAGAACTGGGCAATGTACTCAGGGATGCCGACTACGATGTTGCCAGTTTTCTTGAAACCCTGTTTCTGTCGCGGGATTTCTACAGTCCTGCTTCGGTAGGTACCCATATCAAGAGCCCGGTGGAGCTTGCTGTATCCACCTATCGCAAACTGGGCCTGAATGACGCGCCAGGTGTCCCGGATTTTAATCGGGCTACCGGCGCACTGGGTCAGACCCTGTTGCGTCCGCCCACGGTGGCGGGATGGGGTGAAGGTCAATCCTGGATTACGCCGGGCCTGTTGCTGGAGCGTGGCAATTTCGCCCGCGACGTGCTGTTTCCTGACATCAACTTCATCCCCTTCGATCGCTACAATCCCAGTGGCGAGATTCGCAGTGTGGCCGATCGCATTCGCCAGGGCATGGATATTACCAATGCCACCCAGCCCTCAGGCGTAGGTGACGGTCAGATGCTGGCGGAATCCAATATGCTGGCAGACCGGGACGAAGACTTTAATACCCGCTACGGCAGCTTTCGTGGTTGGCAGATGGCAATCCAGCGGGTCAAACCCCTGTCACGCCATACCGCCCAACTGGATCTCAGTGCCATGGTGATGAATGCCGGTCTGCAAAGCAGTGAAGAGGTGGTGGACTACTTCATCGATCGCTTCATGCGAGTGCCGCCGGCTCTGGAAAGCCGCGCCATGCTGGTGAATTTTCTCAATCAGCAACTGGGTACCAGTGATATCGCCCGGGCCGAAACCTATATGGAAGATGCCCTGCGCATGACCCTGCACCTGATCATGAGCCAACCGGAATATCAATTGGCCTAGGGCAGCGAGGAAAACAAAGATGAGCAAAGCTGCAATGAAACGACGCGATCTTCTCAAGGCCGGCCTCGGACTGGGTGCCGGTGTGGCGGCCTTCGGTGGCAATACCTTCATGCCGGGAGTGCTGAACCGTGCAGCCCAGGCGGCTGCCCTGGATGCCGCCGCCCGGGGCAAGATTCTGGTGGTACTGGAATTATCCGGCGGCAATGACGGCCTCAACACTGTAGTGCCCTGGGGCGACGATGCCTATTATCGCGCCCGCCCCAATATCGCTATTCCCGAAAACCAGGTGCGCAAGATCGACGACCATTTTGGCTTCAACCCCGGCATGGCCGGCTTCGAGCGACTCTATAAAGACGGCAAAATGGCCATCGTCCACGGCTGCGGCTATGACAACCCCAGCTATTCCCATTTCACCTCCATGGCCTACTGGCATACCGCCGCCCCAAACAGCGGTGAAGACTATGGCTGGGTTGGCCGTCTGGCGGACACTGTGGCACCGGATGCGCCGGCCAATTACATTGTTAATATCGCCGGCAGCCAGTCACTGGCGGTTCGCAGTGAACGGCATGTTCCCATCGTCTTCGACGACCCGGCCCGCTATCAGCGCGAGGCATTCGCCGAAGAAAGAGAAGCACTTGACCGGCGCCCCGATGTCGGCGAAGTGGAAAACCCCTCACGGCGCTTTCTCATGGACATTGCCCGCAGTGCTACCGATTCCTCGGCACAGGTACGCCAGGCCTGGAGCAATTACAATTCACCGGTGGACTATGGCATCAACCCCCTGGACCTGCCCAAGGTTGTGTCCCTGATTGATGCCGGCATGCCAACCCGGCTTTATTATGTGTCCTACCGCAACAATGCCTTCGACACCCATGTATTCCAGAATGCCCTGCATCAACGCCTGCTCACCTATACCGCCGATGCAGTAGCGGCCTTCCAGCAGGACCTGGAACGGATCGGCCGGGCCGATGATGTGGTGATGATGATTTTCTCCGAGTTCGGCCGCCGTGTGCCGGAAAATGTGTCACTTGGCACTGACCATGGCGCAGCCAACACTATGTTTGTTGTTGGCAGCCAGGTAAAAGGCGGCCACTATGGCGACATCCCAAGCCTTACCGAGTTGAATGCCGAGGACAATCTGGCCTACACCACAGATTTCCGCAAGGTTTACCAGACCATGATTGAAAACTGGCTGGGCCACGGCCAATCGGCGCAATTACTGGGCCGGGATTTTGGCAGCTTTGACTTGTTTGCCTGACAGTTAAGACCTATTTAAAACAATCCGTTTGCAGAATAGCAGTAGCAAAATCGGAACCTGACTCCAGGCTCATCTTCTTCTGGAGGTGAGTCAGAAAAGAACAATAACGGAGGGTTCGATGTTCGCACATGCTCGTGGATCCAGTTTGCTCACTGGTAGCCCGGCTTCCTGCCCGGGCCTGCTGTTGTCTGTCCCGTTTATTCTGTCCCTCCTGTTGCTGACAACTTCCTCAGCTGCGGTGTTTGCCGCCGATGTACCGCGAGCACCGCTGATCGTCGATTCAGCGGAAGGCAAATTACTACTCACTCCCATTGCCAATGACCTGGCCAATCCCTTCGCCATGGCCTTTCGCCGCAATGGCGATGTATTGGTCACCGAACGCTATGCCGGCCAATTGCGGCTCGTTCGTAACGGTAAATTGCTGCCGCAACCCATCGCCGGCTTACCTGCGGTCTACGGGGAAATCTTTCGTGCCGGCCTGATGTCCGTGGCTGTTCACCCCGAAGATGACAGCCAGGTGTATCTGACCTACACCAAGGCCATCGAGGTGGACGGCGAGCCGGAACATACCGTGGCCCTGCTGCGTGGGCGCTTGCAGGACATGACTCTGGTGGACAGCCAGGAAATCTTTGTGGCCAAGGGCCTGGACCGGGGCATCGCCGCCGCCAAATTGCTGTTCGCCGCCGATGGCAAATTGATGATGTCCATAGGTGGCGCCTATGTCTATGCCGGCTATGGTGACTATGCCCAGGACCCCGGCGTTCACTATGGCAAACTGCTGCGACTGGAGGACGATGGTCGCCCGGCGGCGGACAATCCTTTCATCGACAGCGGTGACTATCTGCCGGAGGTTTACAGTGTCGGTCACCGCAACCAGATTGGTCTGGCCTGGCATCCTGACACAGGTGCCCTCTGGGCCAGTGAGAACGGCCCCCAGGGCGGCGATGAGGTCAATATTATTGAGCCCGGCGGCAATTATGGCTGGCCCACCGTCTCCTTCAGTCGCCAGTACCGCGGCGATTGGGTAGCCGGCCACCATGACGACAGCCTTTATCGCCGCCCTGAAGTGATCTGGTGGCCTTCCATTGCGCCGGCTGGCATGACCTTCTATGACGGCAGCAGGATCGAGAAATGGCAGGGCAATCTGCTTGTGAGCTCCCTGATCGAGGGGCGCATTCCCGGCACCGGGCACCTGGAACGACTGGTATTCAATAGCCGCGGCGAGGAAATCCGGCGCGAGTCTCTGCTGCAACAATTCAAGGCCCGTATCAGTGATGTACAACTGGGGCCCGACGGCCATCTCTATTTACTGATGGATGAGGAAGACGGTGCCCTGTTGCGCCTGGAAGCTCTGCCACAAGACACTCCTGTCGCCCGGCAGAACTGATCGCCCAATAACTACAAACGACAAAAAACAGAAAACAGAAATCAGAAAACAAGAGAAGGAGCACGCCATGCACAGACAACTGAACCAGATTTGCAAATCCACCGGCCTGTTGGCCTGCTGCCTCAGTGCCAGCCTGGCAATAGCTCAAAACAGTGAACGCCCCGACCTCCAGGGCACCTGGACCAATGCTTCCCTCACCAATCTCAACCGACTTGAGGGGGTGGATTCTCTGGTCGTTGACGCCGAGCGGGCGCGGCAGATCGCTGCCGTGACTCCCATAGCCGGCATCGAAGGCGGCCTGGATGAAGGTGACAACAGTAATGACCTGCCCGAAGAAGGCGCCGATGATTTCGGCGTACGGGCCTATAACAATTTCTGGGTGGATCCAGGCTCCAATCTGGCCCTGGTCAAAGGGGAGTACCGCACTTCCTATGTGACCATTCCGGAGAATGGCCGCGTGCCATTTCGGTCCGATCCCCAATTTGATTTTGAGCGAGCCAGTTATGGTACCCGTTATGCAACTGGCGTCGGTGACTTTCGCGGACCGGAAGCCTTTCCCAATTCCGAACGCTGCCTGCTGGGTTTCGGCAACAAGGCCGGGCCGGGCATGATGGGAGCTCTGTACAACAATACCTATGAGTTCGTGCAAACCGATGACTACGTCATGATCAATGTGGAGATGGTGCACGATGCCCGCATTATCCCCATCTATGATTCACCCGAGCAGGCCCGGGCCAACCGGCGCCCGGCGGCCCATGAACCCTGGTTTGGCGATTCCGTGGGCTGGTACGAAGACGATGCACTGGTGGTGGAAACCGTCAACATCAATCCGGTCCAGCTCAGCCAGAGTTCGGTGCCCATCACCAAACAGGGCCGTATCACCGAACGGTTCAGCCGCTATTCCGACGATGAAATCTTTTACCAGTTCATTGTGGAAGACCCCAATATCTATACCCGCACCTGGACGGCAGAACTCAGCTTTTATGCCACCGATGACCGCCTCTATGAATACGCCTGCCATGAGGGCAACTACTCCATGCCCGGCTCCCTGGCGGGTGCCCGGCGCCTGGAAGTGGAGGCAGAGCTGAGCAATTAAGTGGGAGGTGGTTAGCCCTGTTGCCAGTACTCATCAGCTGCTGACAGGGCTCAGGCCTGAGAATTACCACGGGTATAGGACTGACTGATCAGCACTGCTGCGATCAATACATAGAGTGCACTGAACAGAAACAGGGCACCCGGGCCCACGCCGTAGTCAATGCAATAACCATAGACTATCGGTGAGAGCGAGGTGGCGAAAACCATGATGGCCATATTCAAGGAGCGGATGGTACCGAGGTTTTCCACGCCATAGACTTCTGGCCACAGGCTACCTGTGATGGGTGGAATGCTGCCGATGGTGAGGGCCAGCAAAATCATCAGCAGCAGAGCCACCCACTGGCCCGACAACAAGCTCAGCACCAGCAATCCCAGTGCCATGGGCAGCAAATAGAAAGGCAGCAGGCGGATCGCACTGTAACGGTCCACCAGCAGACCACTGGCCAGGGATGCCAGCCAGTGCACCGTGCCATAGACAACAAAGCACAGGGCGAACCACGCCGGCGTCCAGCCTTTGCTGGCAATGACAAAGTCCTGGTGGATGAATATCCCGGTGACAATAAACGGCGGGGCCATCAGCCCCGGCAGTGCCAACCAGTAACGATAATCTGTCAGCATCACTCGCCGCGCCCGTCCCGGCGCAGCCGCCTGTGACTCATCCCGGGTCTGGGGCACATGCAGGCTGGCAATCCGGATCAGCAGACGCATCACCGGCAAGGCAAACAGGATCATAAACAGGGCGATAAACAAAAAGGTCTGCTGCCAGCCCAACCAGGCAATCAGGGCAACACCCAACAGGGGCATGACGATCTCCCCCACCGGCACGCCAGAACCGGCAATGCTTAGGCTCTTGCCACGATGATCATCGAAGCAGCGGGCCATGGTGGTCATGCCGGTATGGGGCAAAAGTGCCTGACCAAACAGCCGCAGGCAGTAGAACCCCAGCGCCAGCACAATGACACCACTGGCCTGCCACATCAGTATCCCTGCCAGGGCCAGGCCCAGACAGAGCACTGTGGTGTAGCGGCGCAATGACACACGATCAATCAGACTGCCCGCCCATACCACGGTCACGGCGCTGGCCAGGGTGGCCAGGGAATAGACCGCCCCATAGCGACCCGCGCCAAGGCCCAGGGATTCCTGAATGGATGCACTGAACACGCCAACGAAGAAAGTCTGGCCGAAATTGCCCCAGAACACTGCCAGGAAACCGAAAGCCAGGGCCGGCCAGCGCTCGCGCAGTAATCGAAGATAGCCTGTCATTCGTAGAACACTTACTCGATAAAGTTGGAAAACCGTTTAAAACCGGGCCAGAGGCCCCAAATAAGCCCCTCAGGTAACAAAACATTGCCAAATGCACCGCTCAATGCGATGACTGGCAGTACAAGCGGCGTATAATGCGCCATAGTATCCTGTTATTAACGACCTTTGGTTTTGGAATTCCAGCCGGGGCGTGGGTAGCAGCCCGGGTAAGCTGCGGAGCAATCCGAATTACCCGATTCATAGCCAGGCGATAATAATTACAACAGCCAAGCAAGGTTTAATTTAACCATTGTTGAGCGTGAAGGCTTAACAGTGCCCCTGCACTAGACTAAAAGGAGAACTCCATGATTCGTAGTCTGCTAAAACTCGCGGGTACCACATTGCTGGTGGCTGCTGCTTCCGCCGTCAGCGCGCAGCCTGATATGTACTATGCCTCGCACCACAATTACCGCGTGGTGCCGGTAGTCGATGGCCTGGTCCAGCCCTGGTCCATGGCCTGGTTGCCCAATGGTGACATGCTGGTCACCGAAAAGCCGGGCCGTCTGCGCATCGTGCGTGATGGTCAATTGCTGCCGGAAGCCGTACCCGGCACCCCGGAAGTCTATTATGAAGGCCAGGGCGGTCTGTTCGAAGTTCTGCCCCATCCCGATTTCGAGAGCAATCGCTGGGTCTACCTGACATTCTCCAAGCCCGAAGCGGATGGTTCCACCACCGCCATCGTGCGCGGGCGTCTTGAAAACGACCGCCTTAGCAATGTGGTGCAAATCTTCGCCGCCAGTGCCCAGGGGCGCGGTCACTACGGTGGCAAGCTGGCCTTCGATAATGATGGCTATCTGTACCTGACTCTCGGTGACCGTATGGCACCCTCCACCGGTGATCTGAGTGCTCACCCGGCCCAGGATCTGAGCAACCATCAGGGTGTGATTGTACGCCTCAATGAGGATGGCAGCGTACCCGATGACAACCCCTATGTCGGCGGCGGCGATCAGCTTCCCGAAGTCTGGAGCTACGGCCATCGCAGCCCCCAGGGCCTGGCAGTGCATCCCATGACCGGTGATCTGTGGATGACCGAGCATGGTCCCAACGGCGGTGACGAGCTGAACCGTATCCAGCCGGAAACCAACTACGGCTGGCCGGTGATAGGTTACGGTGTGAACTATGTATCCGGCACCCCCATCCACGAGTCCATTTCCCGCATGGGTTTTGAGGACCCGGCCTGGGTCTGGGTTCCGTCCATCGCCACTTCCGGCCTGATGATTTATGACGGTGATGTCTTCCCCGAATGGCGCGGCAGTATTTTTGCCGGTGGCCTGGCTGGTGAGCAACTGGCTCGCCTGCATATGGATGAGTCCTACACCGAAGTGATTCTGGAAGAGACCCTGGCCTATGGCATGGGTCGTATTCGCGATGTGCGTCAGGGCCCCGATGGCTATATCTATCTGGCCATCTCCGATCGTACCGGTGAACCCACCGGCCTGTATCGCATGGAGCCGGTTGACTAACGTCGATGGCTACAGCAGATTAAGGAAGGGGCTCTATTGAGCCCCTTTTTTATTGCCTTGTTTAGTAACCGTGACGCCTCAATCTGCGGGCAACAGGCCAAGCTGCTGCATCAGCGCCAGCTCATCAAGCGATTCCCATTCCTGCACTACCTTGCCATGCACAAATCGGGCTATCACAGTGCCTGCGAATGAAACCTTCCTGCCGGTTGCGGCGATTCCCATCAGTTCGCCCTCATGGGTGCCGCTGGCGGTAAATCGACTCACCGCCCTGTCCTGTTCACAAACCATCTCATGCACGTTGAATGCAAGATCGGGAAAGGCGCTGAAGTAGGAAGCCAGCATACCGGTGAATCCGTCCACGCCCCTGGCTTCGACACCCCCGGGTCCGACGTAGTGATAATCAGCGGCGATATGGTCGGCCGCCTTGTCCAGGTCCCGACTGGCCATGAATTGCCAGAAGGCCTCGGCACTGGCTCGCGTTTGTTCTGTCTGCATCGCTTTGTCCTCCACTGCGGGTTCCCTTAACAACTAAGTGCCGGCGCCGCCAGCAAATAGCTTGAATCTTCCACTTGCTTCACCATGAAGCGCGCCACATCACGACGCGGCACCTTAAGCGCCAGGTCGACGACACCTTCCAGGGAACCATGGTGAAACCTGCTTTCACAGGGCTCGTCGCTAAATGCGGCTGGCCGGATGATGGTCCAGTCCAGATCACTGCTGCGCACCCAGGCTTCCTGTTGTTCATGGTCGGCCATGGCGCGGCGCAGCAACAGGCCAAACATGATGTAGCGCCAGAAGAAATTAAGCTGGCCGCGGCTGTCACCGGCGCCAAGCGTAGACAGGGCAATCAAGCGTCTGACTCCCTCTGCCTTCATGCCGGCAATCACATTGGCGGTACCGATGGATCGCACCTGGCCCCGGGCGCCAGCGCCAACGGCGACGATAGCGGCGTCCTGTCCCTTCAAGGCCTGGCGTACCTGCCCGGCATCGAAAATATCACCACTGAGCTTGCGCATCCGCGAATGCTCAAAATCCAGCGCCTCCGGACGGCGCGCAAAGGCGGTGACCTCGTAGCCCGCTTCCAGGGCCTGTTCAGTGATATTGCGTCCCAGTGAGCCTGTTGCTCCAAAAACTATGACTTTCATTTCTTATCCTCCACGCTTATCAGCTTGCGTTCATTTAATAACTTTACACGGTGTCAATTGACATGGGCGCCATAATACGGATAATTGACATCATGTCAACTATTAATTGTCGCTATGTCAAGAAACCCTGAAGCCACACGCGAAAGAATCCTTAAAGCCACTGTTGAGTTATTGCTGGCGGGGACGCCAGCGGCGGTACGCATGGCCGATATTGCGCGGCGTGCCGGCATTACCCGCCAGGCCCTGTATCTGCATTTCACCAACCGCACCACCCTGCTGATCGCCGCAACCCAGTTTGTTGATCAGGAGAAGAACATCGATGCCCGGCTCGCACCCAGCCGCAATGCCGGCTCGGGCGAAGAGCGCCTGACGCTGTATATCGATGCCTGGGGCAACTACATTCCGGAAATCTTTGGCATCGCCAGGGGTTTGATTTCGGTCTATGACAGCGACGAAGCGGCTGCGGCCGCCTGGGACAACCGTCTGGCAGCGGTGCGACATGGCTGTGAGGCCGCCGTCAAAGCCCTGCGCAAGGACGGCAAACTGAAACCTTCGCCCGGTGAGGCCACCGATATACTCTGTGGCCTGCTGTCAGTGGAATTGTGGAAGTACTGGGTGCAGGACTGTGGCTGGTCCCAGAGTAAATACATCCGGCAAATGCAGCAGTTGGCCCGGCAAGCGCTGATCAAGTGAGCTGAGCGATCCAACTGAATAGTAGCGCTACACAATTGAACAACTCCGGTAGCAATCCAGAATCACCGCCTTGGGCGTAGTGAGCGCTATAGTTAAGGAGAACTGCCATGCTCAATGACCGAAACCCTGCCTGTCCTCTTTACAGGCTTCTGCTGGCCCTGCCACTCTTTGGAATCCTGCTGGCCACCCCGGCGCTGGCCCAGGAGCAATCCCGACGCCCGACACTGCAACTGGAACTGGGCAGTGCCTGGCAGGAACGCAACAAGGTTCAGATACCCAATACCGCAGCGGCGGACCGTTTTCAGTTGGACAGCCTCGCCGGCAACGGCCCCTGGACCAGTGGCCGGGTCACCGTGAACTGGCCATTGAATGGTCCCCACGGCCTGCGTCTGGTACTGGCACCGCTTGCCTATGAAGAAGAAGCATTGTTAACCGAGGATATTCGTTTCGCCGGCGGCAATTTCGACAGCGGCGAGCCGGTCCAGGCGGAATACAAATTCAATTCCTGGCGCTTTGGCTATCACTACCAGTTCTGCTCTGCCAATAACTGGCAGTTACGCATTGGTGCCACTGCCAAGATCCGCGATGCCAAGATTGAGTTGAGTCAGGCAGGAGTGAATGCCAAGGATGACGATGTGGGTTTTGTGCCACTGCTGCATCTGTCTGGTGATTACCGGTTCAATCCCCGTTGGTCGTTTCACTTCGACTTCGATGGCCTGGCGGGCGGTCCCGGCCGTGCCTTTGATCTGGGCCTGCGCCTGAGCTATGCGCTGGATGACAACTGGCGCCTGGGATTTGGCTATCGCGGCCTGGAGGGTGGTGTCGACAATGACGATGTCTACAATTTCGCCTGGTTCAACTCGGCCCTGATCAGCGCGGAGTACCGCTTCTGAGAGCCGGGTGAGAGCCGGGTGAGAGTCAGGCTAAATCAGGCCTTGCCGATTTGTCGTTTCAACCAATCCAGCAAATCGGCAATCACCCGTTCGCTGTTGCGTTCATTCAGCATCTCATGGCGGCCCTTGTTGTAGATATTGCGATCCACCTTCAGTCCCGCCGCCTGGTAAAGTTTGAGCTGGCGTTCCAGATTTTTCAGGCCATTGTGCATGGGGTCCTCCAAACCTGAAAACAGATAGAGTGGCAGGTCCTTGCGAATGCCGTCGATGGCGGATTGCCTTAAGGCCTTGCGGTAGTTGGCAAACCAACTGACCACACTGCCGCAAGTTGGTGTCGCACCACAGAGTGGATCCTCGGCGTATTTTTGTACTTCAGCCATGACCCGTGTGAGCCATTCGAAGCCGGTATCGCCCTCGCTTTCGAAGCGGCGATTGGCTGTACCAAAGATCAGTTTGCGAATCAGTTGCGATTGACCATCACGGCCTAGTCGCAAGCGTTCAATGCGTGCCAGTGTGAGCAAGGCAGAGATTTGCAGCTTGGATGCGAAGCCCGGGCTGCCACTGAGAATCACCCCGTCTACCTCATCCGAATGCCGGGTCATGAACTGATGGGTCAGCATGGACCCCATGCTGTGGCCCAGCACAAATACCGGCCCAGCTTGCTCGACCCGGACCTTCTGAACCATGGCCCGCAAGTCCTCCAGCATGGCTGGCCAGCCACCGCTGCCAAAATTCCCGAGCTTGTCGGCCCCTTCACCATGACCGCGCTGGTCCCAGGCAAACACGGCAATGCCTTCCCCGTTCAGGGCCGCTGCCACATGGGCATAGCGGCGCGCATGTTCACCCAGACCATGAACGATAATGACACTGCCCAGTTGCTCACCAGCGGGCATCCAGGCATAGGCCTGCAAGGTCTGGCCCTGGCTTGCTTGAAGATCAAGAAAATGGACGGCTCTGTTGCCTGCTTGCTCTGCTTCCATGAGAATAATTCCTTAATTGGCCGTGCCCGGCAGTATTTCGAACGCCGGATCAAATGTCACCAATGCGGCGCCCAATTGCAGCAACACCCCAACATCCCCTTGCACCGAACCCACTCCTGCCTGCAATTGTTCCGGCAGACTGGTTTGCCCCATGATGACCCGGTCCAGATCGCTGCGATTGATCTCAATGGTGGCATCGGCATTGTTCGCCTGATAGCCAACGATATTGGTGAGGGTGCCGGCGCTCATTTCCACCACGAATTCCTCACCATTGTCCGGTGTGCGGAAATTGATGATGAAGTCATTGCCATCGGCGAGCCGGCTGTCCACCCGGGTGGCCACCGCATCCCACCACTGGCTGGTGGTCATGGCCCGGGCCAGGCTTGGGCTGGTGCCCCGGGCGCCGGGAATGGCTGGCGTGCCATTGCGCAGTTCCTGGGCAGCACTGAGAAAGACATTGCGCATGCTGGCGCTCTCATACTGATAGCCCAGTTGTTCAAACACCGCAGCCAACAGGTCCCTGGCCGTCTGGTTGTCCGGTTCGGCATAAACCAGCTTGTTGAGTATTTCCATGGCCAGGCGATAATCACCGGCCTCATGCAATTCCCGGGCGCGGGCCAGGATCGGGCCGGCACCACCCATCATCTCCACATACAGCGGCGCCGATTCATCGGGTGACAAAGGTGCCAGGGTGGCGGGATTGGCATCCCAGTAGCCGAGATAGCGATTCAGCACCGCGCGGGAATTGTGAAACTCACTGCCATGATACTGGCGCACACTCCATTGCTGCTGCAAGCTTTCCGGCACCTGGTATTCATTATGAATCTCGTTGATGGTGACCCCCTGATTGGCCAGAAACAGCACCTGGTTATTGAGGTTGGCATAGGCGTCACGCTGGGCCCGCATCACTTCCTGAATACGGGCATTGCCCCAGCGGGGCCAGTTATGGGAAGACACCAGCACCTCGGCCTCGCGGCCAAAGCGATACAGAGCTTCATTGATCTGCCGTGACCATGCCAGGGCATCGCGCACCAGGGCGCCGCGCAGCGTGTAGATATTATGTACGGTGGCACTGATATTTTCGGCAGCCCAGAACACCTTGTGGTCGGGAAACCAGGTATTCATCTCCGCCGGTGCTTCGGTGCCAGGTGTATTCTGAAACACCATGCTGACACCGTCGATGCGATGGCTTTCATAGTCGTCTTCAATAACCAGAGTCGGCGCGATCAAACCGGTCGTGCCCGCCGACAGGCCTTTGCCGATGGCAGAATCTACCTGGCCGAAAGGCCCGGAAGGAATAAAGCGCCCGTACTGAAATCCGGCCCGGCGTGACATGGCATTGCCGGCATAGACATTTTCGGCGATGGCCTCGGCCATAAATCCGGAAGGGGCAATGACCTGCACCTCACCGGCCTGCACCTGCTCTGCCGAGGTGACGC
>JALEHB010000003.1 GCA_022763285.1 Pseudomonadales bacterium
GCAGCGCGGCTGGATAATGTGCGTGTCAGCAAGACCAATTTTGACCAGCTCGATGCTGCCGACAATTCCATCGATATGGTGACCTGGATACTGGGGCCCCATGAACTCTGGTATATGCAGGACGGTCAGTCTCTAGGTGTTCCGGCCCGGAGTTTTGCCGAGATCGCCAGAATTCTCAAACCCGGTGGAGTTTTTCTCGCGATAGATCACCATGCACCGGCAGACTCAACGGTCGATGTGGGTGGCACATTGCACCGGATTCGAGAAGATATAATCCAGGAATTTGCAGAGGCAGCGGGCCTCACAGTGCTGCGCAAATCAAACCTGCATCTGAACGAAAATGACCCCCTGAATATTGATGTATTCAACGCCGCAGTTCAGGGCAAGACCAGCAAATTCGTTGTATTGTATCGCAAATAAAATATGGACTAGTCAGCCAGGTATTAAAGGATACGATGAAGAAAAAAGTGCCGGGTAGCACGCAAACCCGCCGCCAGTTCCTGCATCGCATTGGCGAAGCCGGCGGTGCGGCTGCGGTGTATCAGGCCATGATCTCCATGGGTCTGCTTGTGCCGGGTGATGCACGGGCGGCGGCCAATCAGGCCCGCTGGCGGGAGCAGAGCCGTCACGGGCTGAATGTATCCCTGCCCACCGTAGCGGTGCTGGGTGCCGGTATTGCCGGGCTCAGTGCTGCCTATGAGCTGAAAAAGGCCGGTTATCCCTGTTATGTCATTGAGGCCCGGGACCGACCCGGTGGGCGCAACCATACCCTGCGAGGCGGTGATGTGCTGACCGAGACAGACAGTGCCCAGCAATGCGCCTTCGACAATGATCCGGAACTGTACTTTAATGCCGGGCCGGCACGTATCTCCCAACATCACAAAAACCTGCTGGCCTATTGCCGAGAACTGAATGTGCCCTTGCAGGCCTTCATCAATGACAATCGCGGTGCCTATGTGCACAGCCGCAGCGCTTTTGGTGGGCAACCGGTGCGGGCCCGTGAACTGGTGACCGCCATGCGCGGGACCATCGCCGAACTGCTGGCCAAGGCTATCAATGCCGGTGCCCTGGATACAGAGATCAGTTTTGCTGAACGGGCCCAGGTCTTGTCGGTCCTGAGGGACTACGGCGCGCTGTCTGCCTTTCATCGTTTTGAAGGTTCGACTCGCGCTGGTCTGCAGGCCGGAACTGGTGGGCTGACGCCAGCCCAGGCCGCCAATCCCCTGGCCTATGAAGATGTCTTTCTGCATCCGGACATTCCCTATGTGCCCAGTTTTGTGGAGACCTATAACCAGGCGGCCACCATGATGCAGCCCGTGGGTGGTATGGACCGCATTGCTTATGCATTTGCCGAACAATTACAGGAAGAGCTGTTCTATGGTGTCGAAATTACGGCCATTCGACGATCCGGCCAACGAGTACGTCTGGAAGGTCGGGCCGGTGCGGAAGAAGGGGCGATTGAGGTGGACTATGCCATTATCACTATTCCGCCAACGGTGCTGCGCAGTATCGACAATGACTTCAGTGCCCCGGTACGCACCGCGATCAGTCAGGTGCAGGTAGCAACGCCCACCAAGATTGCCTTTCAGTCGCCGCGATTCTGGGAGAGCGAGGAGGATATCTATGGCGGTATCAGTTGGACCGACCCGGAAATTCTGCAGATCTGGTATCCCGCCGGTGGCTTCGGCAATGCCCAGGGCATACTCGTGGGCTCTTATCTGTTTGGAGGCAGCGATGCCCAAACCTTTGCTGCCCTGAGCCCCGCCCAGCGGATCGAGCGGGCGCTGGTCTACGGCGAGCAGGTACATCCGCAGTACCGCAGCAATCTCAGCCGTGGCCTGTCTGTGGCCTGGCAGAAAGTGCCGTACTCCGCCGGGGGTTGGGCGATCAGCAATCCTGCCCCGGTATTACAGCAGGCCGATGGCCCGTTTCTCTTTGCCGGCGACCATTTGAGCTATCTGCCCGGCTGGCAGGAAGGCGCGGTAATCTCCAGCATGCAGGCCCTGGCCAATCTGGCCGACATGACCGGAGTCTGATCAGACCGCTTGCACTGAATGCCCCGGAAAAGGAAAAGCCGGCATGACGCCGGCTTTTCCTGTGAATTGCAAGGCAGATCAGTCCGGCAAGCTGTAGGCAATAATATAGCCTCCCGGTACCTGCGCCTCTGCTGAGCCCTCATTGACCGCAGTCTCCAGTTGCAGGCCGCCACCACCCTCAGGCACGGTAACCAGCACATACTGCTTGCCGGTCTCCGGGCTGACATAGCTCATGGGAGTAGCAGTGGAACTGCCCGGCAGGCGGTCGGTCCAGACTTCTTCGCCATTCATCAGGTTGATGGCCCGCATGGTGCTGTCCTGAACGCCACCGATAAAGATCAGGTTGCCAGCAGTGACGATGGAACCGGCGTTATAGAACATGCCCATGGGTAAAGGCAGGCGGCTGGGGATTCCCAAAGGACCCTGGCCCCTGGCGGTTCCCAGTGGACGACGCCAGAGTATTTCCTGGGAAGCCAGATCAATGACGGCCATGTCGCCGTAGGGAGGTGCCAGGCAGGGTGCAAAGATCGGTGACAGGAAAAAGAATGAGAATACACCATAAGGCGTTCCTCGCTGGGCGCCACCAATGCCAAATCCCTGACCCTGTTGAATCTCGTCTCGTGGAATCAGTCGCACAACCGAAGGCATATGCAGGGTGTTGACTACCATCAGATGATTGATCTCATCCACAGCCACGCTGCCCCAGTTCTGGCCGCCACCGACACCGGGATAATACAGTGAGCCGTAGGTGGTAGGAGGGGTCAAGGGTCCCTCATAACGCATACTCTTGAACTGTATCCGGCAGGCAGCATGATCAAATGGCGTAATGCCCCAGGTATCATGTTCGGTCAGGTCATCGAAGCGTAGCTGCGGCATGCCCACCGAGAAGGGTTGAGTGGGCGAGGTAAACTCATCGGGTAGATCGGTCTGCGGCGTTGGCAACTCGGCCACTTCCGTCAGGGGCTCACCGGTCTCACGATCGAGAACAAATATCTCGGCGCGTTTGGTGGGCACAATCACCGCCTTGCGGGTGACACCGTTGATGGGAATGTCTACCAGAGTCGGCTGTGAAGGGACATCGTAATCCCAGATATCATGATGGGTGGTCTGGAAGTGCCATCGGACCCTGCCATTGCTGGCATCCAGTGCCACCACCGAGCTGGCATAACGCTCCATGGCCTCACTGCGGTGCCCGCCCCAGTAGTCGGGCGTGGCATTGCCGGTGGGTACATAAACCAGGCCCAGCTCTTCATCGACACTGGTGAGGCTCCAGACATTGGGGGTGCCGCGAGTGTAGGACTCGCCAGCTTCCGGCAGTCCGATACGGTCTTCACGGCCCATATCCCAGGCCCATATCAGTTCACCGCTGACTGGATCGAATCCCCGCACCACACCGGAGGGCTCTTCGGTTTGCTGGTTGTCCAGAACCCAGCCCCCCAGTATCAGCACGTCATTGGCAATGCTCGGTGGCGAGGTGACAAAATAAAAGCCTGGCAGCACTTCGCCCATGCCTTCCAAAAGGTCAATCTCGCCGTTGCCGCCAAAGTCGGCGCAGGGCTGGCCCGTATCCTTGTTCACGGCAACCAGACGCGCATCGGTGGTGGCTGTGAAGATGCGTTCAGGACAGTCGCTATCACTCGGGTCGGGCAGGGCATAGTGAGTCACGCCCCGGCAGGTATCCCAGAATCCAATGCGTGGTGATTCGATCTGCGGATCATAACGCCAGCGCTCTTCACCAGTGTCAGGGTCCAGGGCAAGAATGACATTGCGACCGGTGCAAAGGTAAATTCCGTCTCCAACCTGAATCGGTGTGCCCTTGAACTCCCCCGGTACACCGCTGCGCACTTCCCAGGCCCGTTCAAGTTGATCAACATTATCGAGATTGATCTGATCAACTGCGGCGAAGCGTGTGCCGGTTTTTGATGAGCCGTAATGGCGCCATTCGCCGCTTTCGTTGCGTACCTGACCGGTGCCGGCGGCGCTGGGCGTTCCTACTTCATAGCCGGTGTTGGCAATATAGACCGCGACCAGCAAAAGCAGGAAACCGGCGGCAGTGACCTGTGCAGGGCGTTGCTGCATGAGCGGCTCTACCGGCCCCTGCTGCAGGCCGCGTCGCACCCGGGGCAGCAGAAACCACAGCCCCAATACCGTGAAAAAGGCCACTCTTGGCATCAACGCCCAGGCATCCAGACCAACTTCATAAAAAGCCCACAGATAAGTAAAGGCCAGGAAGCCGCCATAGAGTTGAGCGCCGCGTTGGTCACCACGAAACAGCAAAACGCAGCACAGTATCAAGACGAGCGCAGCAAGCAGATAATAAAAGGAACCGCCAGCGGCGATCAGTTGGTAACCCAGTGGTGCCAGTCCCAGGCCGCACAGGCCCAGTACCACCGCCAGGAATCTTGGCTTTGGATAGCCGGAATTGGAATCAGACACTTTGTTCTCCCCCTGTCTTTCCATTCGCTTGAAAGCCCGCTGATCATCTCACAATTCCGGGTGTCGGGTAAGTTGTTAAATCAGGGTGCAAATCGGGCTTGTAAATAACATAAGGGGAGCACGGTATTCAGCCCTATAAAAGAAAAACGGAGCCTGCGAGAAGGTCGCAGGCTCCGCTGAGATACTCAGTTATGCAGATTGAGCAAAAATTCAGATGCTGGCGCGAATATTGTCGATCACTTCCCGCGCGTCATAGCGATCATCATTGGCCCCACCGCTGTCATTGCTCATGACAATTTCCAGATTGCTGGAGTAGCGACTGTCGTCGGGTATATTGTGAATCTCGGTGGCGGCGAAGTCCGGTGCATAACTGGTTTCACAACCCAACAGTCCACAATTGGTCTGGCTGCGTGTGCCCGTGCTCATCACCACAGAGGTGGATGGGCCTGAGTCCGGAATGGAGATGGTATTGCGCTCAGCCACCCGGAAATAGTCATAGTCTTCCTGGATGGTCAGCTCAGCGGCGCGCAGCAGTGCATAGTTTTGCACTGTCTCCATGGTGCTGCGGTCATTGCCGGTAAACACGACCCGATAGCGATTATCGGCAATTTGCTGCTCTATATAGCCGGCCGCTTCAGGCTCGGAAGCCGGTGCGTATTCCACCTCGGAACTGGCGCAATTGTTTAGCAGCAGGATTGCGATGATGAGTGACATTGTCTTTGACATGTTTCCTCCTTGGTCCATGGGTCGGTGTAGCGATTAATTAAACTGGTTTCCCTGAAGTCAGCGCCTGTTGACTATCTGATCACTGGAAATCTGGAAGGTGGCCAGCAGGGAGGAGAGATGGCAGGCCAGCCCCAGATCCTCAATCGACTTGAAGGCCTGACGTAACTCCTGCAGTGCCAGTTGATCCGCCTGCTGAAAACGTGAGAGCAGGCTGGCTGTATCTTTTTCCCTGCCATGGCGCAGTTCCCGGTATCTGGCCGTGGCGGTCTCCAGCGTGTTGCAGTCGCAGCGCGGCATTTTATAGAGCTGTTCATCCATCAATTGATCGATAATGCCCTGTCGGGTCTGTATAACCGACGAGAGGGTTTGCCGCAGTTGCGCCTGCCGGGTGCTTTCCCGTGTATATTCCAGGCTCTTGATACTTTCCTTGCAAAGATTGCTCAGTCCGAAGACGATGCCCAGGTCCGGTCTGGGCCTTGTGCTCTGAAAAGTTTCACTTGTCTGTGTCATTACTTTTGCCGTTTTCAAAATGGCTTGCTCGTTGCTTTCAAGGCAGTTTTGCCCTGCCTTGTGAATTAACATTCAAGCCCCGTGCCAATCCCCCAGGCCCACTGTTTTCGGGTCTTTCAGCAATCTGCGAGTCAGCTCACGGTCAGCGTTCAGGTAAAGATTTACCGTTCCCTTGTCATTCTTACTTGTTTAAACTAGCTGCACCCACCAAAGCGGTGCCTGGCCGCATTGATTCCCTGACGAGAAGGAAACTGGAATTTGACCGCACCGAGGCTTTTGCTGTCTGTTGCCGACAGCAATCTGGACCAACAACTGAGAAACAACCCGGTCCTGCAACAATTCAAACTGCTTGATGCAGGTGATCAGCACTGGATAGATACGGCACTTGCCGCCGGAGTCGAGCTTGTCCTGGTCCAGGTTGACGGATTTGACGAAAGCGAGCTTGAAAAGCTGGAGAGCAGCGATCTGCTGGCGGACGCCGAAGTGATTTTTGTCAGTGGGGGTGAACCCAACCCAGTGATCGATCGGGCGATGATGAAAGGTGTGGCCTTTCACTGGCGTCTGCCGGTGGATATGGAGTTTGTCCAGGAGTTGCTGGAGGAAATTCATCTCGATCTGCAATCAGCCAGCAGCCAATCAAGCGAAGTGCTGACCAGTACCCTCGACCAGTTTGGCCTGTTGGTGGGTTCCTCGCGGCCCATGGGCAAGCTTTACCGCATTGTGCGCAAGGCAGCAGCCTCCAATGCCAGTGTGCTGATTATCGGTGAGAGCGGTTCCGGCAAAGAGCTGGTTGCGCGCACCCTGCATCTGATGAGCTCACGTCGCGACCAGGCGTTTTTGTCCATTAACTGTGGCGCGATCAGTCCAGAGTTGATTGAGAGCGAACTGTTTGGTCATCTCAAGGGTGCCTTCACCGGTGCCAGCGATGATCGCAGTGGTCTGTTTGAGCAGGCCGATGGCGGTACCTTGTTTCTCGATGAAGTGACCGAAATGCCCATTGATCAACAGGTCAAACTGCTGCGGGTGCTGGAATCCGGCGAATACCGGAAGCTGGGGGATGACAGCCTGCGTCACTGTGATGTGCGCGTGTTGGCCGCTACTAACCGCGAACCCGCCGAAGCGATCAGTGAAGAAATGTTCAGGGAAGATCTCTATTTTCGATTGGCGCAATTCCCGGTACGGGTACCACCGCTGCGTAAGCGAGGGGATGATCTGGAAGGTTTGGCACGGCACTTTCTCGCCCATCGCAATGTTGAGGAGGGAAGTAGCAAGGAGTTCAGTGAGGATGCGGTTGCCAGGATACTGGCCTATACCTGGCCCGGCAATGTGCGCGAGTTAAAACACTGTATAGAGCGCGCCTATATTCTGGCTGACCAGGTCATCAGTGCTGACCATATTGTGCTCGATGATGTTAATGCCAGGGCCGACGATGGCGGTATTCCTACCAATATGCCACTGGATGAGGTTGAGAGGCAGGTAATCCTGAAGACTCTGGATGAAAACGGAGGCAAGAAAAAAGAAACCGCGGAGCAATTGGGCATCAGTGTAAAAACACTCTACAACAAATTGGAAAAGTATGGCGCTGATCAGGAAGCCGATGAGGCGGGCTAATTGTCAGGATTATTTCAGCAGGATGATTCTTGTCTGCTGTCGGGCAAAAAAAAGAGGCACCGTCTGGTGCCTCAATGGGGAGTTTACGCAGGGAGCGTAGCGTTAGCAGTTTTGGTCAGTCGCGTCTTCGCAGGCGTCTTCGATTGCATTGGCCGTATCAGTGGCTGCCTCATCGAATCGGTCCGCCGCATCACGGGCAGCCTGCTCGGCTTCATAGGCAGCATTGTCGATTGATTCGCCCAGATTCTCGGCAGCACCATCGTCACAGGCAGTCATGCCAGCCATTACAAAAAGTGCGATCAGTATCTTGCTATTCATGGTGTTCTCCTTGGTTTCTGAAACTTTGATTTCTGAAAATTTCCCTGAAAATTCGATTTAAACTGCTCTCCAATTACACCGGTGGTTTACGACCTCTTGTAGCCTGGGCCACCACCGATATAACAAATAGCGCCAAAAACAGAATGAACAAGATTTGTGCGATGCTGGATGCGGTTCCGGCAATACCGGTAAAACCGAACAGCGCGGCAATGATGGCGATTACTAAAAATGTAAGTGCCCATGTAAGCATCTCAAAACTCCTCGGCTTTGGTTGCCGATGACTGTGAATGTCAGGGAAATAATTCCCTGTGCGTTCACTGTAGAGGTTGCGAGAACCGTGCCAGAATTGCCAATAATCCTGTCAGGCCCCATGAGCTGTGGCTATACACCTGTCAGAGCTACACTCTCTATAGGCCGTATAGCTGGCATCTGACGAAATATTTGCCGCTGCACTTGTAAGTCTTTCAATGCTGCTATACCAATGGCAGAAAATTCATCTGGAGTAGTCAATGAAGTCATTTACCCGAGCCTTGCTGATAGGTCTATCAATCCTTCTTCCGGTTGTACTTTCCATTCAACTTGTTATCTGGCTGGCACGATCAATCGAAGGCTGGCTACGCCCGGTCTGGCTGCTACTGGTGCCTGAGCAGTACTATTTCCCGGGTATGGCCCTGATTGGCTTTGTGATCGTTGCAGCCCTTATCGGCTATAGCATTCGCCAACGCTTTATTCGTATGTTGGTCCAGCTTCCAGGCAAACTGATGGAAAAGATTCCGGTGGTGAATTATGTCTATAGCACCATCAAGGATTTTCTGGACCTGATGGCTGGCAAGAGCTTTTCGGATCAGGCAGTGGTCTGGGTCAAATTACCGGACAGCGATGCCAGGCTGATGGGTATTGTCACCAAACGGGGCGATGCAGAAGACTCGAAATTGGCCGGAATGATGAAAGAAGATGAAGTGGCAGTCTATTTGCCCATGAGCTATCAGGCAGGTGGGTATATGCTGATTCTGCCAGCCAGTCAGGTGGAGAAGGCCGACGTCTCACCGGGTGAAGCATTGCACTTGATCATGAGCGCCGGCCTGGGTCAGAAGAAGGGGCTACCAAAGGCGAGCTAGCCCTTTTCCTCTTCGTTGACCGAATTGCTTTGCTCCGGCTCGGCCGGATTCATGAAAACCGTACGATGGGGAAAGGGTATCTCGATCCCCGCCTCGTCAAAAGCGATCTTCACCCGTCGGTTAAACTCACGCCCCACCGGCCAGCGGCTGTGCGATTCGGTTTTCAGGCGAACCTTGATGTTAAGGGCGCTGTCGGCGAACTCATCCAGGCCAAAGATCTGAATTGGCTCGAGCATCATATGCTTGAACTCATCATCTTCACGCATTTCCTTGTCCACACTCTCGAGAATCCTGAAGACTTCATCAACATCTTCCTTATAGGCCACCCCGATATCGGTGAGGTAATAGGTATATTCCTTGGTGAGGTTATCCACCACCGAGATCTCGCTATGGGGAATGGTATGCACGGTGCCGTCGAGATTGCGCAGTTGAATCTTGCGCAGGGTGATCAGCTCAACCTGGCCGATGCGATCGCCGATGCGCACTACGTCATCTACCTTCAGCAGATTTTCCAGAATGATGATGAATCCGTTGAGATAGTCTTTAACCAGGGTTTGTGCACCGAAACCGATGGCAATACCGAGCACACCGGCACCAGCCAGCAGAGGCACAATATCAATGCCCAATTCCGACAGCAGCACCAGCGCTGCAAAGCCGCAAATAGAAAAGAAAGCAATATTGCGCACTACCGGCAGCAGGGTCCTGATACGGGTGGAGTCGGTATGGCTGAGATCACTCATGCCATACTCCATCATGGCATTGATAAACTCCCAGGCCAGCACCAGCATCAGGCCCAGCAGGGCCAGAGAAAAGGAAAAGCCGATAACGGAACTCAGCATCTGTGAGTCGATTATTTCGGCCAGCTCCGGGAAAAAGCTTGTGGCCGAATACATCAGTAGCAGTACCGCAACAATATAGCCGAATATCCTTTGCACCCTGAATATCAGTGAGAAGCGGGTCTCGGCGGTGCTGAATTTTTTGCGCAGTGAATCCATGCGGCGATCGAACAGGGTAGCCAGTCGATTGTTAATGGCAACGAAGATGGCTGCAAGGATAAGTACCAGCAGCAGGGAAATCAGATTGCCAGCCATGGAACTGCTCAAGCCAAGTTCATTGATCAGGTTAACAAAGCCGTTAACAAAGTCACTGCTGGTACTGTCAAGATTGAACCACTCTCTGATTGACCAGTCCTGCTCCTGCTCCGGCTGTGCTGCTTGAAGGGTGCGCAGCCGTTCCAGGAACTGCTCCCTGGCGGTCTGACTTTCCAGGGTGGTAATGAGATCCTGTAGTTTGGCCTCGCTTAGAAAGTCACTTGTTTGGCTGCCGTTCTGGGCATTGGCCTGGTTAGTCATTGCAGTCACAAGGCTTAGTAATGTGACGGCCACCATGGTTCGAATCGGATTTATCATTGTCTCGCCTGGATTATCTGATGGTGAGTTTTTCGATAGGTTTCAGTGAAGGCATCATCGATTGCCAGAGCCTGTCGGATTGCCTGGTCAGCTCTGTCCAGTTTGTCGTTGCGCAGGAAAGCCATGGCCAGATTGTTATGGGCGGGACCGTAATCGGGATAGTGTTGTAGCAGGCGCTGGTAATAATGACTGGCCAACTGATACTGTCCGTCGCCAAGTAGCAGGTTTGCCAGAGCCATCAGCAATTCCCGGTTTTCGGGCCAACGCTGCAGGCCGGCCTGATAGGCGTTGTGCAGAACATCGAAGTCGGCACCGGTATTTTCCAGCTCTGCTACCGTATTGAAGTAGTCGCGGCTATTGGCGGATGTTGGCAATTGTCCGGGTTGCATGGCCAGCACGGCCCAGTGTCCGCTCCGTTGCCAGGTGCGCTCGAAGGTTTTGAAAGACAGGCGGTAATTCTCGATCTCGCCGGAATTGAGGATGAATTCGCCTTGCTCCTGATCAAAGCCCTTGATCACGGCATAGTGCCATTGCGGCAGGGCCCTGAGTCCGAGGTTCTGCAATACCAGCACCGGGTTGCCTGCCTCTATCTCGGCCATGACAGCCAGCAATTCGGGATTCAACTGGTAGGGCAGTAATTGCTCGCTGCGAATCGCCGCTTTCATCTCGGCTTGCAGTGAGCCTTCAAGCGCCGGGGTATAGACCCGATCCACCAACTGCCCGGGACTCACAGCAATGCCGCGGTGGTTCAGCAGGGTAGCCAGTGCCGCAGGGCCACACTGGTAGCGGTCCTGCGGAAAGAAAGGCAGGTCCGCCAGTAGTGTGGATTCCGGCAGCGTTAAGGCTTGTTGCCTGGCGAGCTGCACCGCCTGCGGCGCGCTGCTGCAGGCGGCCAGCAATAGCATCAGGCCCAGACCAAAACCCAGGCTGCGAATTGATCCCAACATCTAGATCGCCGGAAAAATGTCGGTAACGCCGCCTATATCCAGCAGCATGAAAATTACCAGTAAGGCGATCACCGTGCCGAGAAAGCCTTCACCGGCCGGCAGCTCATCGATCTGATCGTGCATCTGCATTACTTCAGCATCGCTTAGCATATCGATGCGCATGTCAATCTGGTTCTCACTGACACCACGCTCAAGCAGAGCGCTGCGTACCTCCTCTCTGGCCATGAGTGTTCGCAACTGGTCGCGTTTTTCTTCGACATCAAGCTGTTGCTGGATTGCGCTGGTGGAAATGGCATCGCCGTGGGCGTTGGTAATCACGGACAGGCCGCTGATATTCAGCAATGAAAATGCCATTAACAGGGCGAGTACTTTTTTGAGTTTTCCGGTCAGGTTCATCTAAATTCCCTCTTTGTTGGCACAGCACCGTTCATTCGGAGCCGCTCAGCAGTAGAGGGAGCAATAGCCATGCCAAGGCATCATGGCTGCCCAAAAAACATCTGAAAACCAGGGTGTTGCGACGCATGTGAGCCGATTGGCAGTATGGCGGGAAGCCGCAATCTCGGGATTTATCGGTAAATTTGCAGCCGCTGGTGAAAAATATTCACGCCCGGCTGTGGGCTGAATTACTGACGGATGCCGGTCACGGTGGCATTGCCCGACTGGGCATAGAGAGTGCCGGAGAAGCGATTGCCGTTGACGGTTCCGCCAAAGTTGATGGCATTGCCATCCTCACTGCCTTCTGCGGGCAAGGTCCAGGAAAAGCGGCTGCCGGCTGTGTCTATCTGGCTGCGAAGGGTTTGCCCGGCTCCCTGCATTTCAATTTGCAGATCCTCATCAATGCGCCAGCTTTGTTCCCGACTGCCGCTGGCATCTTCAATCTGAACTTGCCATTGACCCACCGCTACCGGGCGGATATCGCAGCCAGCCAGTGTGCTGCCAATGAGGAGCAGGATTTTGATAGTGCAGATACTTGATAGCTGGCGATGCATGAAAGCAAGAGAGCCCGGTCAGGTTGGAGCAAGGCCAGCTATTATAGAGAATCTGCTAGTCCTTCAGCCAGTCCAGTGCGTCGGCTTCGTCCCGGAACACCACGATCTGGCAGGCCAGGCGATTGGCCTGACAACGGGCTTCGTAGTTACGGGCCAAACCCACCTGGCTACGGGTGCGGGCCAAAATGGCGTGCTTGTGAAATTCCGCCTTGCCACCCGGGTTTTCCGACTGTTCCCGGGATTGGTCTGATTCGGTGGGCGTTGATTGGCGAATATCTGTCAGGCAATTCATACCCGGCTGGAAATTCTTGTCTTCTGTCACCCGGCTGGTCACGGACTCCAGCGTGCCAAGATCAAGCTTGCCCTCGGCGTGTTGGGCGACAAGGTTTCGGTGTTGGTCTATATCGTAGGTGAATTCGGATTCAGTCATGGCGCACTCACGATAGTTGCAGGTTAATGATGATAATTGAGCGGCGATACTAGCAGGGGGCAGGGGAGGAATTAGCGACCTGGGCCACAGTTGCAGCAGTCAGATCTCTGCATTTTAAAAACTGTGAACTGCTTGGCTCAGTCGATGGCAACCAGCGGGTAGAGCTGGCCATAGGCGTCACGCAGCAGCAGTGCCAGATCCGGCGTGAACAGTTCATCATGTAATCCAAGAATTGCAGACCAGTGCCGGGTCACTGCACTGAGAATGGAGTTGACCTCTGCCGTATCGGCGGCCGTGAAGGCTACCTCATAATCAGGCATCAGACCGGCCAGTCGCTGCCGCAGCACAAGTAAGCGCTCACCTTTTGCGGCTGGAATACGGTGGTAATAGTGTTCGATCAGCTCAGTCGCAGAGCTGTCCGCAGGCAGGGATTCATCCAGGCCGATACGGCCGTCATCGAGGAACAGGGTAATTTCATCTTCTGCGGCAAGACTGACCTGGTTGCCCAAACAGACCATGACGACGCAGGTGAGGCAGCAGAGCAGGGCTCCAGGCAAAGTATTAGACAAGGTACTGGGCAAAGGCATAGCCAGGGATTACAGGATTCGTGGCTATACTTTAGCACTATTGAGGGGCTGATTGTTGACCCAGACTGATTCCTGATTGCTTTGCTGTGAGCTCCGCTGACAGGGAAGGCTCAGCGTCCTCCGTGCTATTGAGCACTCTGGCCATCTCCCGGTTCAGGGTGTGAGCATCGACCGGCTTGTTAACAAAGCCATCCATGCCTGCCTCGATGGCGGCATCACGATTCTGGGCGAAGACGCCGGCGGTCAGCGCAATGATGGGAGTGGCAGCCAGTGCCTGTTGCTCTTCGATAGACCGGATCTGTGCGGTGGCATCCAGGCCATCAAGATTGGGCATCTGGATGTCCATGAGGATCAGATCGGGCCGCTCGGTCCTGAACAGTTTTACGGCTTCAAATCCGTCGCTGGCGCGAATCATACGATGACCCTGCTCCTGCAGAATTGCTTCCATCAGGTCCAGATTAAAAGGTGCATCATCGGCTACCAGGATGCTGAGTGCGGGCAGCTGACAGGCACTCTCCAGCGGCTGCACTTCTACTTTGCTGCCCACTTGCAGGGGAATGTCGAAGTAAAACTGACTGCCCACCCCAACTTCACTATTAACCTGAATCTTGCCACCCATTAATTCAACCAGCTGCTTGCTGATAGAGGTACCCAGGCCGGTGCCACCAAAGCGGCGGCTGACTGATGAATCGGCCTGGTTGTAGGGGTCGAAAATGGAATCCAGTCGGTCTGCAGGTATGCCAATGCCGGTATCGGTGACTTCAAAGTAGACACGATTATCATGAGTGGGGCGCACGGACAGGATTACCTGACCCCGTTCGGTGAATTTGATGGCATTGCCAATAAGATTGGTGAGTATCTGCCTCAGTTTATCCGGCGCACCATAGTAGTAGTCTTCCAGTGTGGATGCGCAGTTGCTGATCAGGTCCAGGCCCTTGGCGTCGGCCTGTACCCAGAGAGTCGAGATAAGCTGCCCGATTTCTTCTTTCAGGGAGAAATTCACCAGACTCAGTTCCACCTTGCCTTGTTCCAGCTTGGCGGTATCGAGAATATCGTCAAGCAGATGCAGCAGGGATCGGGCCGAGCTGTTGATCGTGTTCAAATGTTTTTGCTGCTGGCCCTCAAAACTCCTGTCTTTCAGCAGAATGTCACTGAAGCCGATGACCGCATTCATGGGCGTGCGAATCTCATGGCTCATGCTGGCCAGAAACATCTCCTTGACTCTGGCGGCTTGCTCCGCCTTGTCTCTGGCCTGGCGCAATTCGTTCTCCATTGCCACTCGCTGGCTGAGGTCTGAGATGAAGGCCACGAAAAAGGACTCATCGTCCAGTTCGCTAAAACCCACTGCCAGACGAACCGGAATGGATTCTCCACCCTGACTGATGGCTACGGTTTCACAATCGGCATCTATCAATGGCTTTTCCTTGTCGCGACCATCATCGTGGATGCAGAGCTTCTCACCTTCGATGCGTATGAAAGGCAGAACCCGGTTGATTGACTTGCCTTTTATCTGCTCTGCCTCCCAGTCAAGCAGGGTGGTAATGGCCTGATTGGCCCGGATCACATGGCCATCCCGGTCGAAGGAGATAATGGCATCAATGGCGGTGGCCATGGTGGCTTGCAAACGGCTGGCGTTTTTTCGGGCAAGCAGGGTGGCGTCACGGTATTTGTAGAGCAGATTGATGGTGAGTACCAGGCTGGAGATGGCAATTGCCACCACAGTAATCCCGAGCGCAAGACTGGTGGAGCCAGCGGCAATTCCAGTGCTGCCGATAAGTTCCGGGGACAGGGTGAAGCGGGCAGCGGCCATACCGGTGTAATGCATCCCGGAAATAGCCAGGCCCATTACCAGGCTGCTGAGCAAATTGATGTGTAACTGCCTGATTTTAAAGGCCAGTTTGTGGCTGAGTCTGAAGCGTATGCCGAGGGAGATAATGGCCAGAATGACAGCCACGACGATGGAAAGGGCGAATATCAGCGGGTCGTAGTGCAGTGCCATGGTCATGTCCATGGCGGCCATGCCGGTGTAGTGCATGGTGCCAATGCCGGCACCCACAAAGACTCCGCCCAGCGCCAGTTGCAGGTTCCCGATCTGTTCCCTGCCGATCAGGTTAAGGGCAAGCCAGGATGCCAGTACCCCGGGGGTGATGGAGATCAGGGTAAGCTGAAATTCGTAATCGATGGCGGCATTCAGCCGGAATGCCAGCATACCGATGAAATGCATGGACCAGATGCCACCGCCGAGGGCCAGGCTGGCGGCAATGATGGTCAGCTTCTGGCGCCTGGGGCTGCGAACCCGGCGCGCCTGGTCTGTCACCTGTAAGGCGATAAAAGAGGCGTAGGCGGCAACCAGCACCGAAAGGACTACCAGCAAATAGTTCCAGCTGCCTGC
>JALEHB010000049.1 GCA_022763285.1 Pseudomonadales bacterium
CCAGATTATTGGCCGGATTGATATAGATCCCCTGGCCAAAGATGCCACTGGCGCGGAACACCCCTTCTCCTTCCAGCCACCACAGATAGCCATAGCCATCATAGGCCGGCGAAGGACTGGTGGAATCGCCCATCCAGTTTTCCGGCAAAATCCGGCTGCCATCGGCCAACACACCCCCACCCATGGCAAACAGACCAAGCCGGCCATAGTCACGCAGGGTGGCATTGATACAACAGCCTCCGCGCTCTCCCGCCCCCACGCCATGGGTCGCCCAGTTAGCGTCGGCTTCCATGCCGAAAGGTTGCCAGATCTTGTGCTGCAGATAGGTAGCCAGATTATTGCCAATGGCCGCCCTGACCAGGGCACCCACCAAATCGGTCTCGCCGGTATTGTAGTTGAACACTTCACCGGGAGTAGCCACATTGGCTTTATTGCCCATGAACTCAAACAGCGCCACCACATCGCCACCGGGATAGGTGGCCACATCGGAATTGGGGTCGGCATAGTCTTCGTTCCACTGGGCCCCGGAGGCCATCTGCAGAATGTCGCGGATGCGGGCCTGATCATAGGCCGAGCCTTTCAGGCGTGGCAGATAATCGGACACAGCCTCATCGATGCTGTGAATATAACCATCCTCAATGGCAGCCCCGAGCAACATGGAAGTGACTGACTTGGACATGGAGAAAGACACCCAGAGACTGTCTTCGGTATTACCCAGGCCATAACGCTCCAGCAGAATCTGGCCATCCTTGATCACCAGCAAGCCGCCTATATGGTTGTGCAGCATGAAGTGATCCAGGTCATGGGACTCACCATTCGCCTGATAGCGAAACTCCTCCCAATCCATGGGCGCATGGGGCAGCTCCAGGGTGTAATCCCCTGCCTCGATTTCCCGCACCGGGAAAAAGGCCGACCAGTTCCGAAAGCGAATGATCTGGGCATCGTCACCCCCATTGGTAAGAGCGCCACCACCACGGGGCAGGTTTTGCAGATCGGTGTCGGGATCGACATAGCGGGGTTGCTGGGCGGACAGTATGGCTGGCAAGGTCAATAATGCCAAAAAGAAAACAGCAATCTTCATCGCTTTGAACATGGAGCTCTCCCACTGCTTGAATATCTGCAAAGGGTACCTGTGTTAAGCCCGGAATTACAGCAGCAAGCTGTAGCTCCTGATTTATGCAGATTTCACGCATTATTCGATATCGGTCCTACACTATTCCTGAAGTTGAAATAATCTACAGATAGCAATTTACAGGTTTGATTAATCCCAAATTTCAATAGCAGGAGGCAAGACAATGACACAATCAAATGATCGACAGCTTTCTCCCAATCTGGAAAACTCCGCCATAAGAGAGCTCACGCTGCTGGAGGCGGAACAGGTCACCGGAGGAAATCCGGCAGGCGCTGCGGTGGGGGCGATTGCGGGTGGTGCCGGTTATCTGGGTGGAGCGGTTATCAGTGGTGAATTCACCTGGAGCGGCTTTGGCGCATCCATGGCTGTAGGCGGGTTATCGGGAGCGACGATGGGTGTAACGGCATTTGGCGCATACATGGTGCCCAGGATATCGTTCTTCGGTGGAGCGGCGGTAGCAGGTGCTGACGGCAGCTAGGCCAGGAAGGAACCCATGAGCAATCAATTATTTCAGTTGCGGGTAACAGCTCAGACAATGATTCTGTTTGAGCTATTCCTGTCTGTCTTGTTGATTTCCATAGGCAGCACAACTAACAGTGAAGCAGAAATTCTTTGGCTGTTACCGACAATTTTTGTGATTCACTTGCTGATATTTTCAGCGCCGCTCGCCTTCTTTAAAGGCTTTAACTTTATTATTTATGATGCCCCACCGGATTCTCCCTGGAAATACTATGGCTTCATCGCGATTTTTATAGCCACTCTGCTGGGCTCTATTATGGACGCTCAAATTTCTCAGCTTTTCCTTGCCTTGTAAGAATTATCGTTTTCGGGAACAATCCAGGCGTCATATCTTTGATCGAAATGTATGAATCCGCTTGAATTTAGTAACGCCGAATCAGCACAACTGGGCCTGATAGGCCTTCAGGTTTTTGCCTTTCTCATCGGCAAAGGTTTCATCGCTGACCTGGAAATCACGGATTCGGTCGAGGCGAAAATTGCGGAAATCCTGGCGCGATTCACACCAACTGGTTAGCAGCCAGACCGGCCCGAAAAACACCATGGACAGGGGGCGCACCTTGCGTTGACTGAGCCGGTCCTTGAGGTCGAGGTATTCGAAGCTGATCTTGCGGCGCTGGCGAATGCATTCGCGTATCGCCGAGAAGTCTGCTTCCCAGGGTATCTTGCGGTGGCTTTCTTCGGAGTGGGTAGTGAGCTGCTCCATGTCATGCAACAGGGAATCCGGCAACACCGCCTGGATCTTTTCCAGGGCGCTCTTTGCCTTGGCGGAGAATTTGCCGTCGGTCCAGTTGCAGACCATATTGATGCCCAGAGCAATGGCTTCCAGTTCATCAATATCAAACATCACTGGCGGCAGGTGATACTTCTTGTCGATCACATAGCCCACTCCGGCTTCACCGTAGATCGGCACACCGGAATTCATCAGATCCTGGATATCCCGATAGACCGTGCGCTGGCAGATACCGAAATCGTCGGCAATCTTGCGGGCAGTGACTGCATGGCGCATACGCCGCAGGTAATGGACTATCTTGATCAGGCGGTCGGCGCGTCGCATGCTGGCTCATTCCCGGGTATGGCATCGATTTCGATGCATTATAGGCTACTGCAAGTCTACTGACACCATGCTGTCAGCAGACTTGCAGTAGAGTGGATTCACTGTTTAATCACAATCCAGAGAGGGAATAACAATGATTGGCTATGTCACACTGGGAACAGATGATCTGGCGAAAGCCGCCGCGTTTTATGATGAACTGTTTGGCTCCATCGGTATTGGCCGCTTCATGGAAGAGGAGAACTACTTCATCGCCTGGGCGCCAGCACCGGACGCACCTTCGGTCGCCGTTAGCGTCCCCTTTAACAAAAAACCGGCGAGCGTCGGCAATGGCACCATGGTCGCCCTGTTCATGGACTCTCGCGAGAAAGTGGATGCCTTCCATGCCAAAGCACTGGAACTGGGCGGCACTGATGAAGGGGCTCCCGGCTTTCGCCCTGCAGAAAAGGACTCTGGTTTTTATGCTGGTTATTTTCGGGACCTGGACGGGAATAAGTTAAATGCTTTTTGCATGGTTGAAGCCTGAAACCAGACAGATGCTGATCTACTCAGCTCAATTGCCAGATAAAGGAAAACGAAGAGCAGTTGCTCTTCGTTTTCTGTTGCCTGGTCAGTTTTCAGGATTACGGTTTTCGGCCAGAAGCAAGCTGATTGCATTCGTCTGGCGTTCAGCTTCAGTAAATTCTCAGGACAGGAATCTGAGTTTTTGGCCGATCTCCCGGCCGATAAGCCCTCCGAATACAATCACCACCCACGACACATCCTCGTAGCTGCCATTCAGCTGGGCACTGATCATGGCGAACAAGACAGCCGATAGTGGCAACAGAATCAAAACAACTACCGCCACCGCAAGACTCTTCGTATAGGGTAGTCCTGTGCGCTCAATTAACTCATCGCTTTCCTCACGCCGGAAAAAAGCATGAACGCCCAAAACTGAGCCGCAAGCGAAAGGGTACAAAATAAAGACTTCGATGAATGCGCCCAGGGGCTCTGTGATTGCGCCATGAATGAGCAAAATCGCATAAGCTGGGAGCCAGGCCACCAGGATACGCGAATTCAGCTCAGACGGTGTGAACATATACCGGGCTCCGTTTGACTGACCAGAAGCTAGCTTTCCGCCCCAAGATAACCGCCAACTGCGCCACCAATGACACCCCCGTAATTTCGACCTGCAAGGCTGCCAATAGCTGCTCCGACAAACATTCCCGGAGGACCAGCGACTGCCCCGATAGTACCACCTACATAGCCACCAATTGATCCGCCGTAGGCTGAGCCTCCGATGGAACCCACCACACCACCGACAGCTGCAGCCAGATTTCCACCTCCAACTGCGTAATCCATTTCTTCCAAAGTTAATTCACGCATTTTCACCCTCCTCACTTTTTGGTTAAGAACTATTACAACTACTAAACTTAGTTCAATTTCCGGCAAAAGCGAGATTGGCGCGAATCAAGCCTGCTCCGTGCCCACCGCAGTAGATTCTGTGGAGCGGGGTTTCCTGCCCTCTTCCAGCACCTTGTCCGGCACCTTGTGCAGATCCCAGACAATGCCGAACCAGGAAAGAAGCTTCAGCACCAGATACGTCAGGTCCAGTTGCCACCAGTAGAAGCCAGCGCGGGCGGCGTTCATATAACGGTGGTGATTGTTGTGCCAGGAGGCTCCCATGGTGGGAATACACATGAACCAGTTATTGGTGGTGGCATCGCCGGTGTTGAAACGCCGGTGATTGAAAAATCCGGACTGATGGCCATGGGTTAGCGTATTGACCGAAAAAGTGGATTGCACGGACAACACGGTACTGAGAATAAACACCCAGAACAGGGCACTGACTCCCAATCCCTCACGGCCAAACACGGCCGTGTATTCGCCAATAACATAGGTGGCTATCAGCAGCACGTAGGGAAACAGATAGTGGTATTTGTTGACCCAGACCAGCTCCGGGTATTTGGCCAGGTCTTTGACATTATCCAGATTGGTATCGATGTATCTGGGATCTATCAGCCAGCCAAAATGGGCAAACCAGTAGCCCTTGTGCACCGGTGAATGGGGGTCCTCCGGCTGATCGGAATGGCGGTGGTGATGACGATGATGTTCGGCCCACCAGATGGGGCCACGCTGGCCGCCACTGGCAGCAAGCACCGCCAGGAACAACTGAAAGGCGCGGGAGGTCTTGAAGCTGCGGTGGGCAAAATAGCGGTGGGAGCCGGCTTCCCAGGCAAACACCCGGATAAAGAAAGTCACCACGGTCCAGAAAACCAGTTCGGGCGTAACCGGTACGAAAAAAACGCCCAGACAAAGCAGATGGAAAAGGACAATGCGAATCTTGATGATGCGCAGGCTCTCGGATTTCTGGATACCGGTAGACGGGAGTGCTGTCATTATTCTTATCCTCACCAGCGTCGTTTGACTCCCGCCAGTTTCGTGTATTTTCCGGAAAATGTAAAACCCGTTGAACTGGGCTTGACCTTTGTACTTTATGTCCATTATTCTGGACATATGGAAATACAGAACGCCGCCATTGTTTTCGATGCCCTCTCCCAGGAAACCCGCCTCAGCGCTTTTCGCCTGCTGGTGCAGGCCGGGCCCGAGGGCATGGCCGCCGGGCAGTTAAGCTCGGAACTGGGTACGCCCCACAACACCCTGTCTTTCCATCTGAATCACCTGTCCCATGCCGGTATCGTCAGTTCTCGCAAGCAGGGACGGTCAGTCATTTACTCGGCGAATTTCGGGGCCATGCATGAGCTGATCAATTTTCTGGTGCGGGATTGCTGCAGCAGGGATCAGGTCAGCATTGAAACAGACAAGAAACTCGGCCGCTCGGTGATCGAGCTGGCCAATTGCTGCGACTGAACTGCGGTTATTGCGACCATAAGGAGTAATGCCATGAAACGACTGCATATTCACGTGGGTGTCCCCGATCTTGATCAGGGTATCGCCTTCTACAATAAATTGTTTGCCAGCGAACCGAGCCGGGTCGAATCCGACTACGCCAAATGGATGCTGGAAGACCCGAAAATCAATTTCGCCATATCCACTCGTGTGAGCCAGGGCGTCGACCACCTGGGCATTCAGGTGGATGAAGCCAAGGAGATGGACAGCCTGCGGGAAAACCTGCAGTCAGCAGACATGGCCCTGTTCGATGAAGGCGAGACGGTCTGCTGCTATGCCAAATCCGACAAGGCCTGGGTAAGAGACCCCGCCGGTGTGGCCTGGGAGACCTTCCACAGCATGGCCGATGTGGCCTTGTTTTCAGGCAAACAGGAACAAAGCGCTGGTGCCAATTGCTGTGCACCGGGCGAGGAATCAGCCAAGGCCTGCTGCTAGCTGATCGCTATCATCCTGATTGCACCGGCCGGTGCAATCAGGACCTGCCAGCCCCAATTCGATCTTCAGCCAATTACGGCTTCCCCAACCTTTTATCGCAATACCCTGCCTTCCGGCCGCAGCCCGTTGCCTTCCCACGGCGGGCGCGTATGATGTGGCAAAGACATCAATCGAAGTGGGGAAACCACCATGCACAAGGCCATCCGTTCCATAACTTTGCCCTTCAGCCTGCTATCGCTGTCAGTCTGCAATTCTGCCCTGGCACAGGATGGGGATTACAGCCCACCTATGACTGCCTGGGGCGTACCGGATGTCCAGGGAATCTGGAACTATGAAAACAGAACCTCCCTGGAACGCCCGGACATCTACGAAGGCGAGTTGGAGATCGATGAAGCCACCATGCTGGAGAAGATGGTGTCTACCCCGGACTATATTGTCTTTCTGGAATCCACCGGCGCCGAGGCTCCGGGTCCGGACAATGTCGGGGGTTATAACGGCTTCTGGATCAGTCCAGGCATGGCCCTGGCGGAGATGAATGGCCGCTTTCGCACCTCTATCATTGTGGAACCCACCGATGGCCAGATTCCCTGGCGTGAGGATGGCCAGACCATTCGTCGCCAGCAGCGCTCGGAACTGGAAATCATGGGAATGGCCGAAAGTGACGGGCCAGAAGGGCGCACCCTGTCCGACCGCTGCCTGAAGAGCTTTGCCTCCACGGCGCCCTTTCTCAGCAGCCTGTATAACAATACCGTACAAATTGTGCAGTCACCCGGCCATGCAGTGCTGCTGGCAGAGATGGCCCACGATGCGCGCATCGTCAAAATTGACCAGGCGCACAAGGATCTGCCCTATGACAAATGGCTGGGGGATTCGATTGGCTACTATGAAGACAATGCCCTGGTGGTGGTGACCAAAAACTTCAATCAATGGCAAGTGGCCAAGGAGCGACTGGTCTCTCCCGATCTGGTACTGACGGAGCGCTTCTATCGGGTTGCCGATGACAAGATCCACTATGCCTTCACCATCGAGGACCCGGCCCTGTATACCCAGCCCTGGACTGGAGAAATGCCCATGTACACCGCCGAAGGTCTGTATGAATACGCCTGCCATGAAGGCAACTACGCCATGCCGGCGATTCTGGCCGGCGCCCGACGCCAGGAAGTCGAGGCTGAGCTGGCCCAGGACTGACTTCAGACTGCTGACCTTCAGAGCACTAAAGACCAGGGCATTATCTGCCCTGGTCTTTTTCTTTCCATTTTCGGTTTTTTAATGTTTGTTCTCCCGGTTGCCATCCTCACACTGCTTCTCTGGCCGGCGAATCTGAACCCCATCACAGCAAGACCCCGATTTTCCCTGTTTATGCCTTGAACGCCCAGGCTGGAACTGCTCTACTTGAGTCAAAAGCGGCTGGCTCTTACAGCAGTCTTCCATTTCTACTTTCCTGAAGCAGTAGTTGTTATGAGCCCTGAGAACAAGACGCAGTATGCACGATCTGAAAACTCCACTCCTTCCACTCTGAAAAGAACCTGCCTGGCCACCATGATGGCGGCGGCGCTACTACCTCACAGCAGCGGCATAGCCGATAGCAACGACTCACTGGAAGCTGCCATCACCGCGCTAATGACAACTCACAACACCGCCCTGCCGCCATCCATGGTCCCAGTACCCGGGCTATCCGAGACTTCAGAAGTCATCACAATTACAACCAATCTGGCCCTGAAATATGTGCCGGCTATTTTTACCGCACCACAGGATATTGCTGTCAGCCCCAACTCGGCAGATAGTTGCAGCTATCGGATGTCCGTGCCGCAGACTGAGGCAGAGTATAAAAATTTATTGGGCTTCTGGGACATATTACCTTTGCCCAGCGACTGGGGCATTCTCGGCACGCCCATAGTCAGTCATGCCAATACAGACGTGACAGTAAGCGTCGATAATCTGGGCAGTGTTCCCTTTGCCCACACCACCCAGCGGCAGGTGGCTGTTTTCCCTTCAGGCAATCATCGCCTGCAATGGTCGGCCGAAACCCAGGTCTCACCCACGCTCGATATTGCCCTGCCGGTTCTCATCTTTGGCATGAACAACATCAAGTACGGCAAGGCAGTTGCCAACCTCGGCGACACCAGTGCTGCCCAGGCGGCCAGGCAGGCATCCTTTCAGGAGGATGTAGCCAAGACCCTCAACAACATTGCCATCGAACTGGGTCTGATTTCAGCGGACCTGTTAACCGAGAACGGCATCGTCTCGGTCACCAATGCCGAGCCTCAACATATCCAGACTTTAACCGTCTATGATGTCTTGCCGCCCAGCATCGAAACCGATCAGCCGGTGCTTAGCCTCGAAGCCACAGATTTCGGCGGCGTCAGCTACGAACGAGTCAGAGACCAGCTCTATGCTTCTATCAGCGCCAATGAGCCCTGTGGCCGTCCTTACAGTCTTTTTTCGGATGCGCCACCGCTGTTGGAACTGGGCAGCAATACCATTACCTGGACTGTGCAGGACCTCGGCCCCAAAGTGGGCGGCGGCGTCAATCAGGACACGCTGCAACAGGTGGTTGTAGTGGAAGACAATCAGGCGCCCATCATGGTGCCACCGGCCGGGATTGTGTTTGAAACCAATGCCAATGGCCTTGAGAGTGATGAAGTGGAGTTGGGCGTACCCAAGGTGGTTGACCTGGCCGACTCGCAGCCCAGTGTAAGCAGCGATGTACCAGACTTTTTCCCGATCAACAGCCGCACTGATGTCACATGGACTGCGACCGACGCATCCAATAACAGCAGCAGCGCCAATCAGCTGATAACTGTCAAACCCGTCGGCAGCAACACTACACCGGAAGCATTCAGCAAAAGCGCCAATACTCTGACCTCGGAGCCGGTGGACATTGTGCTCACCGGCAATGATAACGACATCATCGACGGCATTCCCGACCCGCTGGGTTTCGCCATCGAGAGTCAGCCCGCCAACGGTGAATTTATCGCACCGCTCTACCCATATTTTATCGAGGACTACCGCACCCAGCCGGAAGGTCCCTTTGGCGAGGATTTTCTAACCGCCTCACCCCGCAGCGCCTACGTTTATGACAATTTCTGTGAGCCGGATGTGCTCACCAAAGACTTTGTCTTTGAACCGGAGTTTCTCAGCGTTACCGACGACGGCACCCAGTATGTGTATGACTATTACTGGCGCTGTGACGACGGTGGCAAGCGCGGGCGCACCTATGAGCGCATTTCAAAATGGGACAGCGACGGTAACTACCATGGCTATATCTCAATCAGTGAAAATACCTTCCCGCAATTTGTTCTGGACCGGGACGGCTATATCTATCTGCTGTCCAGTGTCGGCTCCGGCTCCAGCACCGATCTGTTCCTGAAACGCTGCTCCACAGATTTTGGCTTTTCGGGCGCTCTGGATTGCGATACCAGCTGGAAATTCAACTACAGCTCAGCCAGCAGTATCGACCCCAATAACCTGGTCTACGCCCGAATCGACAGTGAGCAGGATATTGTTTATGTCACCGACAAGCGTCGGCTGTTTGCTTTCGATATCAGCGCCGGCGGAGGGGAGACCGATTATCTTGGCTCCCTGATGAACGACGAGCAGTTTTTGGAAACCTGCTCGGCTGCCGGCACCACCCGGGCCGGGTTCACCATTGAAATCGATTCGAGGGGCGACCTCTATATTGCCGACTCCTGCAATGGCCGCATCCACAAGTTTGAGGCCTCCGGCTATGACGGGGAAGGCAATTTTGTGGCTGGCGACTATGTGGGTTGGCTGGGGCGCTGCGACAGCAGCAACAACAATGCCTGTGACGAGCAACAGGGTCGCAGCAAGGGTTATAGCTGCACCGACAGTACGTGTTTTACAGCCAGCAATGAGGGCGAGGAACAGGGTCAATTCCACACACCTCTGCACCTGGCCATGGATCCCAACGACATTCTTTATGTAGCAGATTACAACAATGACCGCATTCAGCGCTTTGCTCCGGATGGCAGCTTTGCAGGCGAGGCGGTTTCAACCGGAACCGGAGTCAACCAGGGCGCAGAACCTGGCTTTATTCTGGGCAACTTTGCCAGCCCGCGCACGGTATCGGTAAACTCGACCCAGTTCTTTATCGTCGACAAGGAAGAGAGCTTTGTGCATGTCTTCCAGACTTCTCCTTTTACTGATGTGAGTTCCGATTCCGCCACTGTCACCTATGTGTCAGATTTCAGTTTTCATAGCAGCACTGACAGTTTCAGCTATAGCGTCAGCGACGGACTGGCCACCAGTGCCCCGGCCCAGGTGAGCATCAATGTGTCTCGCAATTACCGCCCACCAACGGTTGAAGACTTCAGCCTGGATGTCTATGAAGACGAAACAGAAGACTTTGTCTTCACTGGTGACGATCCCGACGGCGTCATTGGCTCCGGTGATTTCAATGCCCTGGATACCCTCAGTTTCAGCGTGGTGACGGCTCCGGAACATGGTCAGGTAGTGGGCGCCGGCTCTTCCTTTACCTATATTCCCGATGCTGACTACAGCGGCAGCGACAGTTTTACCTATATTGCCAACGATGGTGTTTTTGATTCAGCGCCGGCCACGGTGACTGTGGAGGTGGAAGCTGACAATGATCCACCCGAGATTCAGTCGGTCAGCATCAACAATACCGCCGTGGGTTTTCCGGTATCGCTGTCGGCCACTTATACCGACGACCTCTATACAGACCCGCTCCAGCTATCCGACCAGAACGTCATCTATGCCACCATTCACTGGGGCGATGGCGATCGTTCCAACCCCGGTGCAGAGGAAGTTGAAGTCGTTACACCCTATAGCCGCGACCAGGTCGGTATCATTACTGCCTCCCATGTCTATGCAAGCGAAGGGTCACGCAGCGTAAGAATTTGCGCCATGGACTACTTCGGTCGTGATTCCTGTGAGACCGAAGTGATTGTGGTTGAGGCCCAGGCGGCTCTGGCACTGGATGTCAATGCCTCGCTTGAAGAAGTCGGTGTCGGCGAAGAAATCAGCTATTCTGTAGAACTATTGAACCTCATGCCGGAAGCTGGCTTCGCCGGTGTTTCGGCGAGCTCTGTGACCGCCAATCATGAATTGCCTACTGGTCTGGAACTGGACAGTGTTGATGATGGCGGTGCTGACTGCGAACTGCTGAGCAATGAGGTGTCCTGCAGTATCGGCCAGCTTGACCCGGGCAGCAGTCTGACCATGACCATCACGGCAAGCAATAATGGTAGCTCTCTGGTCAATCTCAATGATGATTTCAATGTGGTCGCCATGACCCCCTCACCCGCCACTCGGGAGTTCTATCTCGGTTATGAACTCACCACCATACTGGCTGACGCGACCGATACTGATGGCGATGGCATCTATGATGTCTATGAAACTGCTATGGGACTTAGCACCCAGAGTAGTGACGCCGATGCTGATCTGGATGGCGACGGTTTGAGCAATCTGGCCGAATTCCTTGCCGGCACCCTGGCCAATGACCCCGATTCCGATGATGACGGCATTGAGGATGGCTGGGAAATCGACAATGGTCTGGATCCGCTACTGGCCAGAGATGCCGGCTTCGATCTGGATGATGATGGATTCAGCAATCTCGAAGAATTTCTGGCAGATCGCAACCCAGTGACGGATGAACAGAGTGGCAGTCGACTGGTGCCAATTCTTGCTGTCTTCGATAATAATTTTCTCAGCATACCGGCACTGCAGATTGGCTCTGACTTCTTCGATCTGGATCTGGAACTCAGCCGACTGGACCCGGTGGTATTCGAATTGATCGATTTTGCGCAGCGTCCGATCAAGACGGACGTTGCCAATGCCAACAGTTTCAACCTCGCTGACAACACCCTGAATGTACCGGTGGCAGATGTGCTGGGAGACTATTACTCCCTGCAATTCCGGCTCATCAACGATGCGCCGGTGGAGTTGCAACTGATAGGGATCGGCGACGCCAGCACTAACCCCTGATAGCAGACTGCAGCCTTCTGTCAGAGACTGGCCCTGTGCTCACTTTGAGCACAGGGCCAGGCTGGTTTGCGTCCTGCCCTGCCTGCGCCTATATTAGGCCCCTCATCCGCTTGCCGGTTATTTCCCGACTACTTTAGTGACCCAGACATGACCAGATTACCTGTTGCCGCGCTTATCTCTCTCTATTGTTTATTACCTGCTTTCGTCCTGGCCGACGAGCTGGCAGACCGTATTCTGCCCCTGCGCGAGCAGGCCCGACTGGAAGATGAGATGTTACGCGAGCGCCTGGATGAGGTGGTCCCGGAGCTGATGCGCCGCGAAGGCATTGACTCCTGGGTGGTGATTTCCCGCGAATACAACGAAGACCCGGTACTACGTACCATGCTGCCGGCCACCTGGCTCAATGCCCGGCGCCGTACCGTGCTGATGTTTATCGACCATGGTGACGAGCGCGGCGTGGAGCGTATGGCGGTGGCCCGCTATGCCGTGGCTGATCTTTTTCCCGGCGTCTGGGATCCGGAACAACAGCCGGACCAGTGGGCCCGCATTGCCGAGTTACTGATTGAAGCAGACCCCCAGAGCATCGCTGTCAATTTTTCCGATACTTACGGACTGGCCGATGGCCTGACCTATACCGATGGCCGGGAGCTGCAAATGGCACTGCCGGATAATCTGCGCTCGCGCATAATCTCGGCCGAGCGTCTGGCGGTGGGCTGGCTGGAAACTCGCACTGCTACCGAGATGGAACACTATAAAGACGTCATGGCCATTGCCCATGCCATCATCAAGGAAGGCTTTTCGGCCGAGGTAATCGAGCCCGGCGTCACCAGTATTGATGATCTGGAATGGTGGTACCGCCAGCGGGTCAATGATCTGGGCCTGGATGCCTGGTTCCACACCAGCCTGGAAGTAGAGCGTTCCGATGATTCGGTGGCGCGTATCGAGGCAGACAGTCTGGATCCGGAAATCTTTTACCGCGGCGATCATGTGCATATCGATTTCGGCATCAGCTATCTGGGCCTGCAGACTGACACCCAGCAGAACGCCTATATCCTGCGCGAAGGGGAAACTGAACTACCGGCCTATCTGCAAACTGCCCTTGCCGAAGGCAATCGCTTGCAGGATATCCTCACCGGCAATTTTCAGGTCGGACGCAGCGGTAATGAAATCCTGGCCATGAGCCTGAACCAGGCCCGAGACGAGGGACTGAATCCGATTATTTACACCCATCCCATTGGTCTGCACGGTCATGCCGCCGGCACCACTATCGGCATGTGGGACAAACAGGATGGTGTACCTGGCACCGGTGACTATCCCATGCACGCCAATACTGCCTACAGCATTGAACTCAATGCCCTGGTGGATGTGCCGCAGTGGAGCAGTGAACCCCTGCCCATGAAACTGGAAGAAGACGGCTTTTTCGATGGCAGCGGCTTTGACTATATCCAGCCCCGGCAAACCGAATACCATGTAATCGATCCGAACTGAGGCGGCATCAGCCATAAATCGGGCTGTCTTTCATCTGCGGTTCATCTTTTCACGGTAAACTACAGGCAGCATTAATTCAGAACAGGCAAGGAAGCATCACTATGAATGGAAAATGGACCAAAGTCGGCCTTGTGTCGATGCTAGTACTGCTGTTTCTCGGCTGGTTGCTGGCGCCTGTTTACGTTTTTATGGGCGAGGACAATGCAAGCCTGTTTGCGCCCCTGGGCAGTTATGAACTGGAGGCTTCAGACAAGCTCGATAGCCTCGCCGGGTCACCGCGCTGGCAACAACAAGCCAGTGAAGCCAATCAGCTATTGCTGGACCACCGCAATGCCATTGGAGCACCGGCCCTGTCAGCGGCAATTGCTATTGATGGCGAACTGGTCTGGGCTGCCGCAAGCGGTTATGCCGATCTGTCCACGGGGCTGACTGCCAGCACCGACACCCTGTTTCGCATTGGCTCCACTTCCAAGGCAGTGACCGGCAGTCTCATGGCGCGCCTGGTGGATGCTGGCATTGTGAGCCTGGACAGTCCAATCAGTGATTACTATCCGGAACTGCCAAATCCCGCCTGGCGTGATCTCAGCCTGAGACAACTGGCTTCCCACACGGCGGGTATTCCCGGTTACGAGAACAACAATGACTGGCTGGGTGCTTACCGCAGCATGTGGCCGCGCAGCCACTATGAAAACGTCGCCGACAGTCTCGAGGTTTTCGATGGCAGCGACATGCTGTTCGCGCCGGGCGAAGGTTTCTACTATTCCAGTTATGACGTGGTATTGCAGTCGGCCATTCTGCAAGCTGCCGCCGGCCAACCCTATCAACAGTTGTTGGGAACATGGTTGCGCGATCCATTGGGCATTGAAACACCGATCCCTGAAGGCCCTCACGCTGACCGTGCCAGCTTCTATTTCAAACAGGATGACAGGGCCTATAACAGCCCCGGCTACGATGTCAGTCACCGTATGGCCGGTGGTGGGTTGATGGCGCGCCCCCGTGACCTGGCATTGTTGGCTTCAGCCTGGACTGATCCCGACTTTATCTCCGACGCCACCCGCGAAGCGTTTTTTACCGCCCAGCCCCTGAATAACGGTGAAATCAACGAGCAGGCCTATGGCCTGAACTGGCGCGTGCGGGAAGCTGTTGGCGAGCAATTGCCGCTGTTCAATGCCAATCACGGCGGCGTGGGCAAGGGTTCCATGTCCTGGCTGCTTGTCATTCCAGAGCAGAAGCTGGCCCTGTCCATGATGATCAATACCCGCATAGATCCATTCTCGGACTGGATCAGTATTCAGGAGGAGTTGATCTCGCTTTTCCTGCAGTAGCCTTGCCCTGACCGCCCGGTTGCTATCCTGCCCCTTGTTTCAGTAAAGTAACAGCAAATAATAAGGAGCAAGCCATGCAGCAAGCTTTCAGAATTGGCGCAGCAACTCTCTTCTTTCTGCCCGTCCTGCTTATCGCCACAGCAGCTAACGCCGCCGAAGAATTCACCACCCAATGGGGACACCCGGATCTGCAGGGCGTGTGGAATTTCTCCACCGAGATCCCCTTTGAAAGGCCCGAGCATTTCGGGACCCGAGAGTTTCTGACTGCGGAAGAAATTGAAGAGATCCAGGCACGCCTGGCCGCCGAAGCCCAGGCCGGTGCCCAGGTGGAGGCCGACAGCGAACTCGCCAATCGCGGTGCCCCGGAAGAAGGCGAGCGCTTTGTCTATGGCTATGACCATTTCTGGTATGAGATGGCACCCATTGCTGACACTGTGCGCACCTCCCAGATTATCTATCCCGAAAATGGCCGTCTGCCTGACATTGTCGAAGGAGCCCCCAGGGGCGAGAGTGGCTTTCTGGCCGATGCCCAGGGTCAACGCCCGGTCCGTACCGGCAGTGGTGGCATCGGCAAGGATGGTCCGGAAGACCGGGGCCTACCGGAACGCTGCATCATGGGTCTCAATGGCCTGCCACCCTATCGGCCCAGCCGTTATAACAATAATCTTTTGATCGTGCAGAATCGTGACCATGTGGTGATCATGTCAGAGATGCTGCACAACGCCCGCATGGTTCCCCTCACTGACCTGCCGCCACTACCGTCTGATATTGAACAGTGGACCGGCGATTCGCGCGGTTACTGGGATGGCGATACTCTGGTGGTGGAGACCCGTAATTTCAGCTTTTATACCGTCAGCCTGCGCAATACCGGTACCGGCAAGGAAAAATTCCTGACCGAACGCTTTACCCGCAAGGACTATGGCTCACTGGAATATGAATGGACGCTGGAAGACCCGGCTACCTTTACCGACGAAATCACCGCCGTGCTGCCCATGGCCAAGGTGGATGGCCAGCTCTATGAATACGCCTGCCAGGAAGGCAATTACGGCCTGATGAATATCCTCAGGGGTGCCCGGGCCGAGGAAGCGCGGGGTAACTGACAAGAAGCTGCGAGATTCGCACACAAAAAAGGGCGGAAACCCCGCCCTTTTCCTTCAGCACTTCAAGCTCTAGCCAAGCACAAAGGCGTTACCCGCAAACTGGTCATAGCCGGTGGAAGCCACGCCGGTTCCGGCAACACCGATCAATTCGATATCGAATACTTCGATCTCATCACTGAGCAAGGGTCCTAGATCAAGCGAGGTGTCGAATACATCAGTGACGTAAACACGCGCACCAATCTCACCGATCGTGTAATCAAAAGTGCCCACAAGATTGATGCCCACATCGGTGACTGTTTCATACTGGGAATTGAAATAGGGAGTCACAGAGACTTCAGAGCCATCCACCGACTTGATGCCGGGCAGATTCAACCAGTCTGCATTTCTTAGCGCCATCACCGGATCATCGAAGCCGTCTACATAGACGGGCCGATCAAATAACAGATCCACGGTGAACTCCGGCGTGGATGCACTGGTGGCTGCCAGATCCAGGTCAAAGCTGAAACCGGCCCCGAGGAAGGTGTAGTCCAGCTGGACCCCACCGACATCACCTATACCAATATTCCACTTGTTGTCCAGGTTGGCGAAAACCACACCGACCTTGGGCAGATTGCCCAGAATATCGTCGAAGTCAAAGCGGATTCCCGCAATGGACTGACTACCAATAGCCGTAGTTGCCAAGCCAAGAGGCAGTGATGCTTCGGTGTCGTTGCTTTCATCGTAGAAAATAATCTGACCAATCCCCTTGGGGAGTTTGATGTCTTTGGTATAAACAACGGGGTCTGAATCAAGCAGGGACAGGGTCAAACCACCTTCCGCTGCATTAATGCCGCCTTCAATCAGATTAAAATCCGCTGAGCTGTCAAACAGAGTTGTGTTAGTGCTCCAGTTGAACAAATCAGCCCCCAGGAATTCGCCCTTGGCGTCAGCGAAAAATCGGAAAGCGGCATTCACTGAAGCATCAATACCGGCAAGATAGGAATCCGGGAAGTCATACTCGAATTCGCTCCAGGGTGCCGATTGCGCCATGGTGCTGAGCACATGGAAGCCTTCCGAATCAGTTGTGCTGTTAAGGATTCGGGCCAGCACGCCCTGCTCGCTATTGAAAGACCCGCCATTGACTTCCACAAAAGGGGTCAGCTCAACGCCGAACTGGGCATCGAAGCCTGCCTTGAATTCAGCACCTGTTCCTACATCATCCCAGAGCGCATCGATATTGATCAGGTTGACCTCACCGGTATCCAACTGGAATCCACCGGATACTTCTCCCCGCAATCCATCCGGATCTGCGTCCAGACCAAACAGGGAGGTATTGTTAAAACTCATATCCCAATCGGCCTGGTAACCGGCCGCCAGATTGCCACCGCCCAGTGACAGGGAGGTGTAGGAACCAGTTTCCTGAAAACGCAAGTCGTGCCACTGTGTGGCGTAATCGGCGGTAAGGCTGCCGAAGCCGTGGCTATCAAGGTTTTCCAGCAGTACCGGCGCATCGTACTCGCCGTTGACTGTCACAAACACAGCACTGGTGGCCGTGGCCCCAAATTTGTCTGTAACGGTATATTCAACAATCGCCTCCGCTTCTTGCCCCGCTGCCAGCTGCTCGAAATCGCCGCTGGTATCGAAGCGAATCTCACCATCGACCACACTGGCACTACCACCGCCATAGACAACGCTGGCACTGCTGATAGTCAGCTCGTCTCCAGTATCGATATCACTGTCATTGTGCAGCACATCAATCAGCACCGAGCCCGACTCCTGCACCTCAGCATCATCCATGCGTGCTACCGGCGCATCATTGGCACCAACAACGGTAAGGTCCACCGATGTCCAGTCAGTTGCGCCATGATCATCACTGATCTGATAACTGAAACTGCTCAGCTCAGACTGCCCTTCTGCCAGTGCTTCGAAATCGCCGTTACTGTCAAACACAAACTCGCCATTCACCAGGGATACAGTGCCGCCATTATCCGGCTGAGTGAAATCACTAATGGTGATAGTGTCGGAGTCGTCTGTATCGTAGTCATTGGCCAGCACGTCGATACTGCGGGAATCATCCTCACCTACCTGCGCCACATCGGCTGTGGCAACGGGGCGGTCGTTGGTGCCGGTGATTTGAATCAGCAGTGTTGCAGTATCAGAGGCACCCTTGTCATCTGACATGCTGTACTCGATTTCCGCCGTCACTTCCTCACCGATTGCCAGGTAGTCGTAGGCAGCCCCCGGATTGAAAGAAATCTGGTTATTGCTGATAGACACAGCAGGGCCAGAACCGTTTGCTGACGAGGCACGGCCATCATCAATCAATGTGACCGTATCAACGGTATGTACATCACTTGCATCCACGTCGGTGTCATTGGCCAGCACATCAAGTAGCAAGGTTTCGTTTTCTGTACCGCTGGCACTGTCGTCATTGGCCACGGGGGCATCATTGACACCGGTGACGGTCACTGCGATTTCCGCCTCAGCCGAGGCGCCTTTGTCATCGGTAATCTGGTAGCCAAGCAGGACATCCCGGGTCTCCCCCTCGGCCAGATCCTCGAAATCGCCATTGCTGTCAAAGACGATGCTGCCGTCCACAATAGAGGCAATTCCGCCCAGCGGTGATTGCTCGACCGCGGTAATAGAGAAGGTATCAGACTGATCGACATCATAGTCGTTGGCTGTGGCATCGATGCTGACACTGCTGTCTTCATCGACCGTCGCGGTATCAGCCAGGGCAACCGGCGCATCGTTAACACCGATAATCTCAATATTGACGGTGGCAGTTTCGGCATCCATGTCAGCATCGGTGACCCGATAGCTGAAACTCATGAACGCGCTTTCGCCCAGTGACAGGTATTGAAAGGAATCGCCATAGTCATAGCTGAACTGACCGCTGACATCGATTGAGATGCTGCCAACAGCCGGGCCCGCCACCAGTTCCACCGAGCGCACCAGGTCAGGCACATCATCATTGAGCAGCACATTGCCCCCGGGCAGGACCTGATCCTCGGTCCAGGCAAAGGCATCATCTGCCAGCGTGACCGCCTCATCTTCCGGATTCAGCTCCACGCCATCGACGCGAACCCGCAGATTTTCGATCTTGCGCGCAAGCAGGGACGCAAAATCGAACTCAAAACTCTGGCCAGTGGCCATGCCTTTTTTGTTCAGATGGGCTTCAAGCCAGGGTAAATATCTGGCGATGTCATCCTGTACATCCAGGCGCATCCAGCTCTCGAAAGTCATGTCCAGCAACAGATCATCAATGCCGGAGCCGCCATCGTACTGATCGCTGCTGGTCTCATTGCCTTCCACTGTATAGGTCAACAAATCATTACCGGAACCACCTTTGACCCAGTCGTTACCGGAGCCTCCCGATACGGCATCATCCCCTGATTTACCATCCACAAATTCGTCTGTGGCCTGGCCATCGATGACATCGGCGCCTGGATTTCCGTGATTCTTATTGGCTTTCCCCTTTGCTGGCATTACATGCTCCCTGAGTGCTGTTTTTATATTCTCTCGCAGGTTTTCACACCCCGAGCACTGCTTCTTGTTCCGACAGGCAAGTGTAATATCCCCACTGCCGCCGACCCATTACCTATTTAGGTAGTAAATTACTCATTGCTCACACCCAACCACAATGACATGAGTGCGGCCCGGCTCTTCACACTGAATTTCCGGTATATGGATTTCACATGGTGGTGGGTAGTGTCTGCCTTTTTACCCAGTTTTTCGGCAATCTGCTTTTCGGACAGGTCTGTCACCAACAGAGCAAGGACTTTTCGTTCGGTTGAGGTCAAGGCTTTGTCTGCCAGCATCAATCCGTGATGCAGCATCATCCGACGGGACAGCCACTTCAGTCCCTTTAGTGTATTGGCAGCAAGCTTTTTGTCGTCTTCGTCATAGTTCCCGCCGCTTTCTCGGGAGAACACATAATAGGATTCGGAATCCCGGTTAATGGGAATGATCACATACAACACATCCTGATAACTGCGTATTGCCTGGTATTCCCTGTACCAGTCAGAGGTCAGATAACTGCTGGTAGCCACTTCGGCAAGAGTATGGCACCGGAATTTACCCGCGCCCTGTACATGAAAACGGATCATTTCGGTGGCATTACCGGACTCCAGCATGCGCATACCGAACTTGTACTGACTCATGGAGGTGGCATCATCATGCAGAAAATGCACCGCACTGGGCCGCCAGCCATTGCTGCCGTCGGACTCAGCAGAACCCATGCGGACTGTTCCCAGCCAGTAGGCCTGGCTGGAGCCGGTCCACTGCGCCAGTTTGTCCAGCAGGTGGCGGACACAAGCTTCGGTTTCTGAGGCCGGAAAATCGGCCAGTTCATCCCAAAGATGGCTGACCTTGTCGGGAATCTGGAAGGACACTTTATTCAATCCCTGAATCTGCTCAAGACTACGTTGCCCCTGGCTGTGCAACCCCGGGCAATCCTGGAGAGCAAGTGTAGCAAAACCCCTCATTGGCACAAAAATCCCACCGACCAGCAGCCATAAAAAAAGCCGAAGAGAAATTCTCTTCGGCTTTTTTTATCGGTTACCGATCAGTGGCTGATCAGAATTTTCAGTCAAGTTGTGGATTCAGCCTGTGGCTATCGCTCGTCATAGGCCGCGACACCTGGGCGAATCTTGCCGCATTGGATCTTCTTGCCAGCGTACGAATCCATACTTTTACAATACTTTCCTTGACCAGAACGCTTTATTCAACCCTTTCCTGCCGGGACAGTTTCTCACTCTGCTCTGCCGGCCATTCACCATAGAGCACCGAGCGATAATCTTCATCGCCATCGACATAGAGTTTGAGCCAGGCGACCGCCAACGCACCCACCAGATCCTGTACATCGATATTGGGGCGAAATCCTTCGTTCTCGGTCACGGAATTGGCAATGAAATGATTGCCGCCGGCAATCTCCGCATACATGCGCGGCAGATCTTCAGACAAACTCTGATAATGGGGCCAGGCATGCTCGGCTACCGAGGCTATCTGGTCAGTCTCGCCAGCCAGTACCAGGGTAGGCACAGTGATCGCCGAAAAATCGCCATCGGGGAGCCAGGGCGTGAAGGGAATGACCGCCTTGATCTGCTCACTATGGGCATTGGCTGCCAGCAAGGCTCCACCACCGCCCATGGAATGCCCCATGACTGCCATATTGTCATCAAGAATCTTGCCACGAATCGGGCTACCACCTCGCACACCTTCACCGCGAATGGTTTCGATGCCGGCCATCAGGGCATCGGCCCGTAATTGCGGATTGTCCTGGGGCGTATTGGTATCCAGAATCAATACTGCATAACCCCAGGAAGCCAGATGTTGTCCCCACCAGGCGATGTTTTCCTGGACTTCTGTATAGCCCGGTGAGATCACCACGCCACCAAAATCGGTGCCCCGATTGGCCGGAAAATACAGGGTAGCGGCGGCGTATTCGTCTCTTGGCGGAAACTGGCTGTAATAGGCCACCTGATAGGAACCCCGCTTGCCGAGGGATTCCAGCGTAGGCTGGGCCATGGCAGCGCTTGCCAGGCCAATAAGGGTGATTGCCGCAAGCAAAAGATGTCGAAGCTTTGTCATTATTCTTCCTGTGGTTTTTCAACAGTTGCAAGATACGGAACCCACACTATACAGGGTCCGGCCTTGGAAAGTATCTTTAGCTGGCAGCTTAGGGCCGGTTAATCCCGGTTTCCGGGACGAATGAGTGCAAATTCTCGGCGACTGGCGGGTCACTGACGTCACCGCCAGTCAGGCCTGTTGCATAAGCTCCCCGAATGAGGAGGACTGAACCATGAATGCCAGGAAACGTCGTCAGCAAGAATGCCTGTCCCAGGAACAATTGGCCGAGAAAACCGGCCTCAGCCTGCGCACCATCCAGAGACTGGAGAGTGGCCAGCGAGTAGGCCGCAGTTCCCTGAAGAGACTGGCAGATTTTTTCGAAACCGATGTGCAAGAGTTACAGGCAAGGCCCAGACTGAGCCTGACAGAAATCGCCGGCGTCGATGCCATGCGCAATATGAGCCGGCATCGGGCCATCCAGCTGATACTGTTTGTGGTGACCTTTTTTGTCTGCAGCTTTCAGTGGCTGGCCTACTATGCCTGGCTCAATGAAGTTTCCAGCGATGCCTCTCTCTGGCACATACTGGGCATTGTTTCTCAGATTGGGATAGCCGCGGCACTGCTGGCCTGGCTCTTCAGCCTGGCCAGAGTGACTTTCGTGTGGAGTTACTATGGCATAACAGCAGGCTTTGTCGTCGCTGCAATCGCGCTGGGCATGATCAGCGAAGACCGGCAGAACTCACCTTCCGGTGCCCTGCTGTTTCCGGTTTTCTACAGCGCCATGTTACTGGCACAGATGCTGATTCATGTACTGCAGTTGGCCCGCTCCCTCAAAGGTGAGACTGTGGTTTTGCTGCAATACCACAGTTAGAGACTGTGCTTCAGGGCAAAAGTATAACCCTGGCAGACACCGAGAAATTCACCGTGGCCAGGCCGGGCTCTGCCACGGGGGTTGCCACATCCATGGATTCCATGGCCATGGCGGCGTTGACGGACCTGAACATGGCGCCGCCGAAGTTATTGTTCA